>NZ_WNJP01000030.1 GCF_009733735.1 Sandarakinorhabdus oryzae
GGCCCCGGTTGCGGCCAGTGCGCCGGCCCCGATCGAGGCACCGGCGCCGCGCGCCCCGGCGGCCAAGCCGGTGAGCGGCAAGGGCGGCAAGCAGACCCGGACTACGCTGCTGGATTTGAACGATAAAGTCTGCAAATGGCCGATTGGTCACCCCGGCGAGGCGGACTTCCATTTCTGCGGCAAGGGCGCCCAGGCCGGCTTCCCCTATTGCACGGAGCA
The DNA here is from genome assembly GCF_009733735.1 of Sandarakinorhabdus oryzae. Taxonomy (GTDB): domain Bacteria; phylum Pseudomonadota; class Alphaproteobacteria; order Sphingomonadales; family Sphingomonadaceae; genus Sandarakinorhabdus; species Sandarakinorhabdus oryzae. The sequence continues at coordinate 220 of NZ_WNJP01000030.1, forward strand.
TTGCCTGGTCGCTTACCAGGCGCAGATGCCGCGCAAGGATCGGCCGCGGCAGTTGCCGCCCCTTCCGGGTGCACCGCGCCGCTGAAACAGCGCGAAATCGCTGGTCATTGTGTCCAGCGGGTGCCCGCTGGTGGCCGTGCGGTCCGGCCAAGTGGCCGGCACTCCGGTTTTTGCGCATTGCCCGCAACGCCCCTGCCCTTTACGTTCGCGTAAAGGGAGAATGACGCCGTGCGTTCAACAGATTTCGATGTCCTGATCGTTGGCGCCGGCCTGTCCGGCATTGGCGCTGCCGTCCACCTCCAGCAAAATTGCCCAAACGAGACCTGGGCGATCCTGGAAGGCCGCGACGCCATCGGCGGCACCTGGGATCTGTTCCGCTATCCCGGCATCCGTTCCGATTCCGACATGTACACGCTCGGCTATCGCTTCAAGCCGTGGAAATCCGCCAAGGCCATCGCCGACGGCCCGTCCATCCGCGCCTATATCCGCGAGACGGCCGAGGAGCATGGCATCACGCCGCACATCCGCTTTGGCCACAAGGTGACGGCCGCCGCGTGGGACAGCGCCACCGCCCGCTGGACGGTCACCACCGCCAAGGGCCCCCTCACCTGCCGTTTCCTCTACATGTGCAGCGGTTACTACAACTACGGCCAGGGCCACCGCCCGACCTGGGAGGGCGAGGCAGACTTCACCGGCCAGATCATCCACCCGCAATTCTGGCCCGAAAATCTCGACTACAGCGGCAAGCGCGTCGTCGTCATCGGCTCCGGCGCCACCGCGGTCACGCTGGTGCCCGCCATGGCCAGCACCGCCGCGCACGTGACGATGCTGCAACGCACGCCGACCTGGATGGTCTCCCGCCCCGGCAGCGACGTCATCGCCAATGTGCTGAAGGCGATCCTGCCGGCGCAGATGGCCTACAACATGGTGCGCTGGAAGAATGTCACCATGGGCCAGTGGTTCTACAAGCAGACCCGCACCAATCCGTCCAAGGTGCGCGAGGCGCTGCTGAAGCGGCTCGCCAAGCTGCTGCCCGCCGATTACGACCTCGAAACCCACTTCACCCCCGGCTACAACCCGTGGGACCAGCGGCTGTGCCTCGTCCCCGATGCCGACCTGTTCAAGGCGATCAGCGCCGGCCAGGCCAGCATCGTCACCGACCAGATTGAGCGGTTCGAGAGCAATGGCATCCGCTTGCGCAGCGGCCAGCTGCTCGAAGCCGACATCATCGTCACCGCCACCGGCCTGAAACTGGAAGCGCTCGGCGGCATGAGCCTCATTGTCGATGGCCAGCCCCGCCGCATCGCGGACAGCCTGGCCTACAAGGGCATGATGTTTTCCGGCATCCCCAACCTCGCCCAGAGCTTCGGCTATATCAACGCCAGCTGGACGCTCCGCTCCGACCTGATCGCCGATTATGTCTGCCGCCTGCTCAACCACATGCGCCGGGAGGGCGTGGACATCGCCACCCCCACCCCGGCGCCCGACGTGGTGCCGGAACGGCTCGCGATGGATCTGCAATCAGGTTACGTCCAGCGCGGCGCCGATGCCCTGCCCCGCTCCGGCAACCGCGCGCCGTGGCTGGTGACGGCCAATTACACCTATGACCGCAAGGAGCTGCTCGACGGCCCGGTGACGGACGAGATGGTCTTCGCCAAGGCCCGCAGCGCCGCCCCGGCGCGCGTGCTGGAAGCGGCCGAGTGATGGGGCTGGGCAATTTCACCCCCTCCCTCAATCGTCACCCCGGACTTGATCCGGGGTCCCGCTTGCTTCGGGCGGGCAAGAAAGCGGGGCCCCGGATCAAGTCCGGGGCGACGGGGGTTATTGGTGGGGTTGCCCTTCTTGTCTCACTCCTCGCCACCACGGCCACCGCCCAACCCGTCACGCCCCCCACCGACACCGCCACCCTTGAGGCCATCCGCCTGATCGACGCCTGGGCCGACGCCGGCCAGGTCTATGGCCGCTGGCCGGCCTATTCGATCGCCATCGGCCAGAACGGCAAGCTGCACTGGTCAAAAGGCTATGGCACCATCGATGCGGCGCAGAAGGTGCCGGCGCGCGGCGACACCATCTATTCGATCTGCTCCATCTCCAAGCTGTTCACCGCGGTGGCCGTGATGCAGCAGTGGGAGGCCGGCAAGCTGCGGCTGGACGAGCCGATCACCACCTATCTGCCCTGGGCCGCGCCCAAGCCCGACGGCCGCGATTCCGTGCCCATCACCCTGCGCGCCCTGCTCACCCACTCGGCCGGCGTCCAGCGGGACAGTGATGTCGGCAACTGGACCGGGCCGGGCTATATCTTCCCCACCCGCGATCACCTGAAGGCCGAAATCGGCCAGCACACGCCGCTCTATCCGGTGGGCCGCACCTACCAATACAGCAATGTCGGCCTCACCCTGGCCGGCGAGGCGGCGATGGCGGTTTCCGGCAAGGATTACGCCAGCCTCGTCACCAATGGCATCATCGCCCCGCTCGGCCTCACCGACACGCGGCCCGATCACCCCTACGCCCTGATCGGCACGCGCATGGCCGTCGGCTGGAGCCCGCTCACCCGCGCCGGCACCCGCACGCTGCTCAGCCGCTTCGACGCCCGCGCCATCACGCCCGCCGCCGGCTTCACCAGCACCGCGGAAGACCTGGTGCGCTTCGGCCTGTGGCAGATCGGCCTGCTCGCGCAAGACAGCGCGCCCGCTCAGCCCGGCGTGCTCAAACCCAGCACGCTGAAGGAAATGCAGCGCATCCAGTTCGTCGATCCGGTCAACGATGGCAGCTGGGGCCTGGGCTTCTTCAACGAAGCCGCCCCCGAAGGCCATTATATCGGCCACGACGGCAGCTGCCCCGGCTATCACACGGCCATGCTGATCCGGCCCGACAGCGAGACTGCGGTGGCCGTGATGACCACCGACAATCACGAAACCTGGGCCGATACCAAGCAGGTCCACAAACTGCTCGACGCCCGCCGCGCCCACCAGTGGACCAAGGCCGGCGAACCCCTGCCCCCCATCGCCCTCAATCTCGAAGACTATGCCGGCCGCTACCTCAACAACACCTGGAACAACGAAACGCTCGTCCTCCCCTGGAACGGCGGCCTCGTCACCCTCGACCTCCCCGACCCCGACGCCGCCGCCCACCTGAGCTTCCTCAAACCCCTCGCCAAGGACCGCTTCCGCCGCCTCGCCAAGGACGGCAGCGCCATGCACGAGGTGACGTTCGTGCGGGATGCGTCAGGGCGCGTGGTGGCGAAGGAGGAGTTTTACCAACGCTCGGTGCGGGACGCGGGGGCGGCCAAGTAAGAGGGGCTGCGGCCGGCAGGGGCTGAGCCCCTGCACCCGCTTTTGCTAGCGTTGCCTATTGTTGGACTTTGAGCCGTAGGCGGACGGTATGATTGAAAGCGGGTGAAGTGTGTTTACTTCCGCTTGTGCAATATCATTAATTGCAGCGATGCAACCAGCTCTGGCTATTTTCATTCAGCACTCGACCCTCTAACGCTCTGCATAATCAGTCATACCGATGGTCAACCCGCACGTTGTACGGACAGCATAATGATCTGGGAAAGCCGCTACTGGAAAGATCCACTGCTGAAGATGGCAGAAAGAATTGAGTTTTATAGTCAAAAGGATAGCCTTACGGAACGGCAAGGGGCTCAATACGAGCGAGACTTTTTCGTTGGATATTACACGGTCAGAAAGCTTTTCGAATCGGCAGGAAAAGTCAGCGACGAAACGAGAGCCTTAAAGCTTTCGTTGGCTTGGTTCCCCAAGAAAACAGCCGCTCCAATCGTGGACTGGTATAACCGCAACGAAATCTGGGATCTCTATGAACTAGACAACCGTCACCACGAGCAGCGTGATGCCCTCTTCGTCGCACATCGAGTGATCCATAGCTTCATCATGGTCGGTGGCTCAGCCGGAGCGGGAGACCAAAGCGGAGATTATTTTACGAGCGATCGTGACAAAGAGAAGCGACTTTACTTTGTTCCTGCAATCGAGACAGTCTCCCTGTTTCGAGCTGTGGGCAGAGATTATCCGAATTTCATTTCTTGGAAGGATGAAGTAACTGGTGAACGAATGTGGCGCGCGCCGGCAGAAAAGGATGAAAAATCCAATGGGTAGGTTCGAGTCCAATTCAGCATGATCGGGCGACGCAAGCAGACGTTTTTTGCAATGTACGAATTGCTTCGAGCGATTGAGGCAGATCGGGAGGATTTGACTCGCGTGCGCCAACTGAACATGTTGCTGCTTAAAGAAATCCTACGTTCCGAGAGGAACATCGCTAGGCATAAATCCGCAATCAAAACGCTGCGGGCGCAACTCAAAACAGCGCGTGGATCACGCGAGGACGCAAACCAAGTCCGGCGAGCGATCTCGCGCACTGAGCGCTACGTGGAAGGATACTATCAGCAGCGCTATATCTGGAAGTGCTTCGGCGATGGGCTTGCTTACATCTATCTCGACAAATATGCAGCCAAGCATAGCTTCTACGGCACCGATACCTACGACGTAAAGCCATCGGCGGGCATGCTCAGCGGCAAAGATGGATTGGTGAACGAAGTCGCTTGTCTCTTCTCGGCGCTCGACCATAGGGTGCCATCAGTCTTGTGCGACGTCACTAACACGTTGCGATATGGCGATGTCTGCTTGCTCGGTGCATCCGATCCATACCCGATCGAGGTTAAGTCGCGCCTTGGCCTCAATCAGCGCGGTAGGCGTCAAGCCACTGCTCTTAAGCGGCTTACCGATTTCCTCGAAGCTGATGAGTCAGTCAATTTTCGTACTCCAGGGGTAACGCGGCGTGTCGAGATAACCGTCAAGGAGCACAACTACCGAGATGCAATGAATGCCTGCATTGCTGACGCGGCGAGCAACGGCTTAGCATTCGTGCAGCCCGAAGAAGGCTTAGTTTACATTGCAACATACACCGACGTACCACCCGAAGCGTTCGTCTCGATGCAGGCGGGCGGACCTTGGGTTATGGTCATGCTCAATGACGACAAGACTGCAGGTACTTGGGCACCATATGAGCCGTTTACGCTTTCGATACGAGATAGCAGGCATCTTTTAGATTTCATCGAAGGTCGTTTGATCCTGATCGTAGCATTCGATGGCGGCAAGCTTGCAGAATCGATGAAGCGCCCCGGTTGGGACGCGCGATTTGATGGCGACGCAAAAGCCGCGATCCAGGTTCACCATCAGCCGACAGGCGCGCTATTTGGTGTCTCCCGCCAATTTGTAAACAGAATTGCTTTCGAATTTGTAGCTCCGTCTTGGGTCGTCGAAAGTCAGACTCTAGCTATTGACGAATTAAGGCAGGCTACGGCCCGATTGAAAGCTTCAGAACTACCGCCTGGAGCCAGCCCTGAGGCACTCCGCCTAGAGCATTTCGGCAAGGGTGCCGATATCTGGCCGGAGACGCCACAGCAAACCGAATAGGTGACCAGAAGCCAGCAGACAAAACAAGCGCCAACGCAAAGAAGCGGGTGCAGGGACTGCGTCCCTGCCCGCCGGAGGCCCCTCTTCCTCCTCCTCCGTCAAATTCGCTCCTTCACATACGCCCCCGGCGCATCCTCGATGGTCTTGTGCGCCCCCTTCCCCGGCACGCGCGGCTTCACCTGTTTGCCGGAGCGCGGCCCCAGCCAGGCGATCCAGTCGGGCCACCAGCTGCCTTTGGTTTCCTTCGCACCCGAAACAAACGCGTCGAAGGTGGGGGCGGTGGAGTCGCCGGTCCAGTATTGATATTTGCCGGATGACGGCGGGTTGACGACGCCGGCGATATGGCCGCTGCCGGCGAGGACGAAGCGGGTTTCGCCGGTGAAGGCCTTGGTGAGTTTGAAGGCGGAGCGGGCCGGGGCGATATGATCTTCCTTGCCGCCCTGGATGTAGCTGGGGGTCTTGACCAGGCTGAGGTCCACGGGCGTGCCGCACACGGTCATGCCGCCGGGTTTGGCGAGCAGGTTGTCGCGGTACATTTCGTTGATGTACTGGCGGTGCCAGCGGGCCGGGACGTTGGTGGCGTCGCTGTTCCAATAGAGCAGATCGAAGGGGAAATAATCCTTCCCCAGCATGTAGTTGTTGACGACATAGTTCCAGATCAGGTCGTTGGAGCGCAGCAGGTTGAAGGTGGTCGCCATGTAGCGGCCGTCGAGATAGGGCTTGTCGCCGGTCATCTTCTCCATCGTGTCGATGCTGGCGTCGTCCACGAAGAGTTTCAGCTCCCCGGCGTCGCAGAAATCGACCTGGGCGGTGAAGAAGGTGGCGCTGGCGACCTGGGCCGCCTCCCCCCTGGCGGCCAGCACGGCGAGCGCGGCGGAGAGGGTGGTGCCGGCGACGCAATAACCGATGGTGTGGACCTGATCGACGCCGCAGATCTCGCGCACGACCTTCAGCGCCGTGAACATGCCTTCATCGACATAGGTATCGACCGTGGCATCGGCGAGCGTTTCGTCGGCGTTCTTCCAGCTGACAACGAAGACGGTGAGGCCCTGGCTCACGGCCCAGCGGATGAAGCTTTTTTCGGCGGTGAGATCGAGGATGTAGAATTTGTTGATCCACGGCGGGAAGATCAGCAGCGGGGTTTCGAACACGGTTTCGGTGGTGGGGGCATATTGGATCAGCTGGAACAGGCGGTTCTGATAGACGATTTTGCCCGGCGTGATGGCGACGTTGCGGCCGACCTCAAAGGCGTTCTCGTCGGTCATCTTCATGCGGCCGGACTGGAGATCGCCGAGCAGATGTTCGAGGCCCTTCAGCAGATTGGCGCCGCCGCTGTCGACCGTCGCCTTCAGCACATCGGGGTTGGTCATCGCGAAGTTGGAGGGGCTCATCGCGTCGACGAACTGCTTGATGAGGAAGCGGGCCTTATCTTGCTCGGCCGGCTCCAGGCCATCGAGGCTGTGGGCGGCCTCCATGATGTGGCTGGCGGTGAGGAGGTAGGATTGGCGCAGGAAATCGAAGGCCGGCGTTTCGGCCCAGGCAGGGCTGGCGAAGCGTTTGTCCTTGATATGCGCCGGCTCGCCATCTGGGAGGAGGAAGCGCTGCCACAGTGCCATGGCGTCGTTCATGTAGCGCGTCTGCATCTCGACCAGCTTCGCCGGATCAGACAGCATCGCCGTCCACGCCTTTTGCCAGGTGGCCATCACGCCGAGCGGATCGGCGATCATCGGCGGGGCGCTGTGCTCCTTGGTCCAGAATTCCAGCATCATCTGCTGGCCCTTGCCCATCAGATCGGTGATCTTCTGGAAATTCTCCTGGGCCTGCGTCTGCAGGGCTTCCGGGTCGGTCAATTCGGGCATCGCGCGTCTCCTGCCCCACTGTGCCCTTGCAAGCGCCGCTTTGCCAAGCCCGGCGACATGGGTTATGGGCGAAATGGCCGGCGTTTCCGGCACGAAGGATGAACGGCGTGAACAGCGCGGCCATCATTGCCAGCATCGCCCCCGGCGCAGCCATCGCTGCCGCCGCGGCTGCTGCTGCGGCCGCTACCAGGCCGCCAGCCGACTGAGGGACACGCAACATCGTTTCTCTCTCACCGGCGGCGGCGGAACAAATCGGTTCCTCCGCCGCTTTTCTTTTGTTCATCGCTTGCCTAAGGCAACAGCATCAGCCCAACGGAACTGGCCATGCAGGACGAATTCTACCGCATCAAACGTTTGCCGCCCTATGTGATCGCGGAAGTGAACGCCATGCGGGCCGCAGCACGGGCCCGCGGGGACGACATCATCGATCTGGGCATGGGCAATCCCGATCTGCCGCCGCCGCCGCACGTGATCGCCAAGCTGGCCGAAGTGGCCGCCAAGCCGGACGCGCATGGCTATTCGGCGTCGAAGGGCATTCCCGGCCTGCGCCGCGCCCAGGCGGCTTATTATGATCGCCGCTTCGGGGTGCAGCTCGATCCCGAAAGCGAAGTGGTGGTGACGCTGGGTTCGAAGGAGGGCCTCGCCAACCTTGCCCAGGCGATCACTGCACCGGGTGACGTGGTGCTGGCGCCCAACCCGTCCTACCCCATCCACACCTTCGGCTTCATCATTGCCGGGGCCACCATCCGCTCCGTGCCGACGACGCCGGACGAACGCTATTTTGAAGCGCTGGAGCGGGCCGTGCGGTTCACGGTGCCGCGGCCGAGCGTGCTGGTGATGGGCTATCCGAGCAACCCCACCGCCGAAGTCGCCGATCTGGCCTTTTACGAGCGCGTGGTGGCCTTTGCGAAGAAGCACAATATCTGGGTGCTCAGCGATCTGGCCTATTCGGAAATCTATTTCGACGGCCAGCCTACCCCGTCGATCCTGCAGGTGCCGGGCGCCAAGGATGTGGCGATCGAGTTCACCTCGATGTCGAAGACCTATTCGATGGCCGGCTGGCGCATCGGCTTCGCCGTCGGCAACAAGACACTGATTTCGGCGCTCACGCGGGTGAAGTCCTACCTCGATTATGGCGCCTTCACGCCAATCCAGGCCGCGGCCGTCGCGGCGCTGAACGGCCCGCAGGATATCGTCGCGCAGAATCGCGAGCTGTATCACCGCCGCCGCGACGTGATGGTGGAAGCCTTTGGCCGCGCCGGCTGGGACATCCCGCCGCCGCGCGCCAGCATGTTCGCCTGGGCGCCGCTGCCGCCAGCACTGGCGCATCTTGGGAGCCTGGAATTCTCCAAGCAGCTGCTCACCCACGCCGGCGTCGCCGTGGCGCCGGGCGTGGGCTATGGCGAGGATGGCGAAGGCTTCGTCCGCATCGCGCTGGTGGAGAACGAGCAGCGCCTGCGCCAGGCCGCGCGCAATATCCGCAAATATCTGCAATCGATGGGCGTCAACACGCCGTCGGTGAAGGCGGGGACGTGAGGCGTGAACTACGCTGAGGCCTTTCAGCGACTGGGCTATCGCCTTGCCGCTCCACGAACCGATTGGAGTGCGGCGAACGAGGATGGCGTTTGCCTGACGCTTTGGAAAGTAGAACTGGACCCCGAGTACAAACGTCGCCGGCTCGATAGCAGAAAGAACTGCGGTCCGATTGAAGAGTGGCCAGCTCGTGGCAAGAATCTGCGCCATCAACATCTGTCGCAAGCTGTTGATCAGCATGATGGCTGGGTTGATGTGATTATTGTTCACGGTACGCCGGGTGTCGGCTTTGGCGACGCTGATCCTTGGGTTGTGCGAGACCGAAAGTCACGTTGGAGGGTCGTTTCTTTCGACCGGGAAACGGGACATTTCGTAGTCGAATTGGTCCCGACGGAAGGCAAATGAAAATGAATGCACTGCGTATCGGGATTGCCGGGCTGGGCAATGTTGGCGCGGGTGTCGTCAAGATCCTGAGCCAGAATGCCGAATTGGTCGCCAAGCGGGCCGGACGGCCGATCGTGGTCACCGCTGTGTCAGCACGGGATCGCAGCCGGGATCGCGGCGTGTCGCTGGACGGCATCGCCTGGGTTGATGATGCCGCCGAACTCGCCACCCGCGATGATGTCGATGTGGTGGTGGAGCTGATCGGCGGCAGCGACGGCCCGGCGCTTACCCTGGCACGGCGCACGCTGAAGGCGGGCAAGCCGCTGGTCACCGCCAACAAGGCGATGCTGGCCCACCATGGCCTCGAACTCGCCGAAGCCGCCGAAACCGCCGGCCTGCCGCTGAAATATGAAGCGGCCGTGGCGGGCGGCATCCCGGTGATCAAGGGCCTGGCCGAAGGCGCCGCGGCCAACCGCATCGCCCGCGTCTATGGCCTGATGAACGGCACCTGCAACTATATCCTGTCGCGCATGGAGGCCGAAGGGCTGGGCTTTGCCGAGGTGCTGGCCGACGCGCAGGCGCTGGGCTTTGCCGAGGCGGACCCAAGCTTTGACATTGACGGCATCGATACCGCCCACAAGCTCTCGATCCTCGCCGCGCTGGCCTTTGGCGCCCGCATCGATTTTGCCGGCGTCGCCTGCCACGGCATCCGCAATGTCGCCGCCGCCGATATCGCCCAGGCCGCCGCGCTGGGCTTCCGCATCAAGCTGGTGGGCCTTGCCGAAGCGGAAGATGGCCAGTTGTTCCAGCGCGTCCACCCGGCGCTGGTGCCGATCGACCACCCGATTGCCACCACCATGGGCAGCCTCAACGCCGTCGTGGTGGAAGGCGATTTCGTGGGCCGGCTGTTCTTCCAGGGTCGCGGCGCCGGCGAAGGGCCAACGGCCAGCGCCGTGGTTGCCGATCTGGTGGATATCGCCCGCGGTGATGTGCGGCCGCCGTTCGTGATGCCGGTGGCTGATCTGGCCGCCCTGCCCCGCGCCCCGGCGGCCGACCGGCGTGGACGCTATTATCTGCGCCTGTCGGTGGCTGACCGGGCCGGCGTGCTCGCCGAACTGACGGCGGCGCTGCGGGATTGCGGCGTGTCCATCGAAAGTCTCGTCCAGCGCGGCACCAGCGGCAGCGATGCCATGGTGGTGATGGTCACCCACGAGGCGCGCGAGGCCGACGTGCTGGAAAGCCTGGCCCGCATGGCTGCCTCGCCCGCTGTCGCCGGGCAGCCGGTGATGATGCACATATTGGATTTTTGACGCCTTCCGCCTGTCATCCGGCGCGCCTACAAGCGGTCATCTTTCGATTCGACGGTGGGAAATTCACGAATGTCGGCTCCAAGCCATGTCCTTGATCGCGTGCTCGTGCTCGAAATGGTGCGCGTCACCGAATATGCCGCCATTGGCGCCTCCAAACTGATCGGGCGCGGCGATGAAAAGGCCGCCGATGCCGCCGCCGTGGAAGCCATGCGCGGCGCGCTCAACATGCTGGATTTCGACGGCACGGTGGTGATCGGCGAAGGCGAGCGCGACGAGGCGCCGATGCTCTATATCGGCGAGAAGGTCGGCAAGGCCATTGGCACCGGCCCGCGCATCGATATCGCGCTGGACCCGCTGGAAGGCACCACCATCACGGCCAAGGCCGGCCCCAACGCGCTCGCCGTGCTGGCCATCGCCGAGGAAGGTGGCCTGCTGAATGCGCCCGACGTCTATATGGACAAGATCGCGGTTGGCCCCGGCTATCCCGAAGGCGTGATCGATCTGGCCAAGACGCCGACCGAGAATGTGAAGGCGGTCGCCGCCGCCAAGGGCGTGGCCCCCGGGGACATCATCATCTGTGTGCTCGACCGGCCGCGCCACGAGGCGCTGATCGCCGAACTGCGCGGCCTGGGCTGCGGCATCATGCTGATCCCCGATGGCGATGTCGCCGGCGTGATCGCCACCACCAACCCGGAAACCGGCATCGATCTCTACATGGGCCAGGGCGGCGCGCCGGAAGGTGTGCTGGCCGCCGCGGCGCTGCGCTGCGTGGGCGGGCAGATGCAGGGCCGCCTTGTCTTCCGCAACGAGGACGAGCGCAGCCGGGCGCGGCGCTGGGGCATCACCGATCTGGATCGCATCTATGGCCTCACCGACATGGCCAAGGGCGATTGCATCTTTGCCGCCACCGGCGTCACCGATGGTTCGATGCTGAAGGGCGTCAAGCGCCGCAAGGATGGCGTGGTCACCACCGAAAGCGTGGTGATGCGGGCGTCCACCGGCACCGTGCGCCGGGTGAGCGGCGAGCATCGCGCCGACCGCCATCCGTAAGGGCGGCACTTGCCTGAATCCACTGCTGCCCGCATGGATGGGCGCATGGACCAACGCCCGGTTTTCAACGTCACCACCTCGCTGACCGGCCAGCGCTGGGCCTGGCGTGGTGGCATTGCGCCGGGGGGCGATCCGACCGGGCGGGCCGAGGACGAGCTGCTGCATCACCTGTTCCGCACGCGCGGCGCCGATCCGGCCGATTTTGCCCGGCTGAAGACGCCCACCCTGCGCGACTGGCTGCCCGATCCGGCGATTTTCCACGACATGGAGCGCGCCGCCGAACGCATCGCCGATGCCGTGAAGGCTGGCGAGCATATCATCATCTATGGCGATTATGATGTGGATGGCGCCACGTCGGCCGCCGTGATGATCCGCTATCTGCGCGCCATTGGCGGCAAGGTTGGCCATTATATCCCGGACCGGCTGCTGGAAGGCTATGGCCCGTCGGCCGAGGCGCTGGTGGCGCTGAAACAGGCCGGGGCGGACCTGGTGGTGACGGTGGATTGCGGCACGCAGGGCTTTGCCGCGCTGGAGGCCGCGCGAGATGCCGGGCTGGACGTGATCGTGGTCGATCACCACAAGGCCGGCACCGCCCTGCCCCCGGCGATCGCGCTGGTGAACCCCAACCGGCTCGACGAAGCGCCCGACGCGGCGGCCCATGGCCATCTGGCGGCGGTGGGCGTGGCCTTCCTGCTGTGCGTGGCCTTGAACCGCCTGCTGCGCGCCCGGGGTGTGTTTGCGGACCGCGACGAGCCCAATCTGATGGAGCTGATCGACCTGGTGGCGCTCGGCACGGTTGCCGATGTGGCGGCGCTGAAGGGGCTGAACCGGGCGTTCGTGACCCAGGGCCTCAAGGTGATGGGCAAGCGCGCCAACATCGGCATCGCGGCGCTGTGCGATGCGGCGCGGCTGTCGCGCAGCCCGGTGGCGCGTGATCTCGGCTTTGCGCTGGGGCCACGGGTGAATGCCGGCGGTCGCGTGGGCCAGGCCGATCTGGGCGTGCGGCTGCTCACCACCCATGATGCCGGCGAGGCGGCGCGGATTGCCGCCGAGCTTGACCGCCTGAACCAGGAGCGCCGCGCCATCGAGCAGGCGGTGACAGAGGCGGCGCTGGGCATGGCAATCGAAGCGCCCGGCTGCACGCTGGTTGCGGGCGAAGGCTGGCACCCGGGCGTGATCGGCATCGTCGCCAGTCGCCTGAAGGAGAAGATGAACCGCCCCGCCATCGTGATTGCGGTGGGCGAGGATGGCATCGCCAAGGGCTCTGGCCGCAGCATCACCGGGGTCGACCTGGGCGCGGCCGTGCTGGCGGCCAAGGATCACGGCCTGCTGATGGCCGGCGGTGGCCATGCCATGGCGGCGGGGCTGACCGTGACGGCCGACGGGATTGCCGCGCTCGATGCCTTCCTGAACGAGCGGCTGGCCGAAGCGGTGGCGGCGGCAACGGCCGACCGTGCGCTTTCCATCGATGCCGCCGTCGCGCCGCGCGGGCTCAATGCCGGCTTGGTCGACGTGCTGGAAACCGCAGGCCCCTATGGCCAGGGCTGGTCCGCCCCGCGCATCGCTGCCGGGCCGTTCCAGATCGTTGACAGCCGCATTGTCGGCGAAAACCATCTCCGGCTGCAACTCACCGGGCCAGACGGCGGCCGCATCAAGGCGATGGCCTGGCGGCAGGGCGACACCGACTATGGCGCGGCCCTGCAGGGCGCGCGCGGCCGCCCAGTGCACGTCGCCGGCCGGGTGAAGCGCGACGAGTGGACCGGTGGCAACGCGGTCGAACTCGAGCTCGACGATGCGGCATTTGCTGATTGAACCGGCTTTTTTTGGTCAAGGGTGTTGACGCAGCCGGCCAAGGCCAATAACAGGCGGCCTCTCGCTGCTGGCCCCTTCGTCTAGCGGTCTAGGACGTCGCCCTTTCACGGCGAAAACACGGGTTCGAGTCCCGTAGGGGTCACCAATTCCAGGCACGGTCTATCGAACCCGTGCCGCTGTTGTGGGCGGATCGGCAAGCCGATCCTTCGTGGTTCGAGTCCCATAGGGGTCACCATCACAACGGCAGGCAATTCGCCTGCCGTTTTGCGTTTCAGGGCGGTAACTTGCGCTTGTGCGCTGTCGGGTGCAGGCTGTGCGTCCTTTCCGCTGCCAGCGAGGCATGCTCCATGACCGAAGCCACCATGACCGCCGCCGCTCCTCCTGCCGGCGGGGGGCGGATGCGTGCGCCCAGCCTGCTGCTCACGCTGTCGGAAGGCCGCGGCCTGGCCGAGTTCATGGCCGGCGTGGCGATGCGGCCGTTGATGATGACGGCGCCGCGCGGTGATGGCCATCCGGTGATGGTGCTGCCCGGCTTCATGGCCAGTGACCGCTCCACCAGCTTCCTGCGCACCTATCTCACCGACATGGGCCATGATGCCCGCGCCTGGGGCCTGGGCCGCAATCTCGGCCGCTTCTATCGGATGCGCGATATCCTGAGCCGGCAGCTGCTCGATCTCCATGCCGAAACCGGCCGCAAGGTGTCACTGGTCGGCTGGAGCCTGGGCGGCGTCTTCTCGCGCTATCTCGCCCTCACCCACCCCGAGATCGTGCGCGGTGTCGTCACGCTGGGCAGCCCGTTTTCCGGCGACATCAACGCCACCAACGCCAAGCGCCTGTATGAATATATGTCGGGCGAAGGGGAACCTGATCCGAACGATCTGGCGCGGCTGGCCGGTGACCTGCCGGTGCGCAACAGCTCCATCTACACCAAGCTGGATGGCGTCGTGAACTGGCGCACCTGCATCGCGCGGCCGGCCGCCAATGCCGAGAATATCGAGGTGCACCTGGCCAGCCATCTCGGCATCGGCGGCAATCCGGCGGCGCTGTGGGCAGTGGCCGACCGCCTGGCGCTGGCCGAGGGCCAGTTCACCCCGTTCAGCCGCAAGGGGCCCTTCGGCTTCGCCTACGCCCCGGCCACTTGACTTTGCCGCCCTGAGGCCAGCACTCTCCAAAATGGGAGAAGATGACTGGTCGCCGGTTGGCGCCGGCGTGAGGGGGGAATCATGGCTGAAGCAGTGAAGCTGTCGTCGCTGGACGCGTCCTTCCTCTACATGGAAACGCCGGAGATGCCGATGCATGTCGGCTCGCTGTCGATGTTCCAGCTGCCCAAGGGCTACAAGGGCGATTATTTCGAGGATTTCAAGGCGCAGATCGCCGATCGGCTCGACGATGCGCCGATGCTGAAGCGCAAGCTGGCATCGACCGTGCTGGACCTTGCCAACCCGAGCTGGGTGGAGGACGAGCAGTTCGACATCGATCGCCAGATCTTCCGCGCCAGCCTGGCCGCGCCGCACGACATGGCCGCCCTGAAGCGCACCGTGGGCTGGATGCATGCCAAGCTGCTCAACCGCGCCCGGCCGCTGTGGGAATTCTATCTGTTTGAAAACATGCCGGGCAACCAGGTCGGGCTCTATGTGAAGATCCACCATGCCCTGATCGATGGCGGTGCCGGCATGGCGCTCACGAAGATCATATATGACGTGGTGCCAAACCCGCCGCCGCGCGTGCGGGAGGCCGCCGCCAAAACAGAAGAACCGGCCAAGGCCGCGCCGCCGCTGGCCGAAACCGCCAGCACCGCGATGGAGAGCTATCTGCGCTTCTGGCAGCAGCCGTTCGACGCCAGCGCCGCCAGCAATTTCAGCCTGCCACGATCGGGCAAGACCGATCTGGGTTCGGTGCTGATGGACCATATGGCTGCCCAAGTCGAACTGGGCGTCAAGATGGCCGCGGCACTGCCGGCAATGGCGGGGGCGGCCGCGCGCACCATGGCGAGCCTGCTCGACCCGTCGCGTGTGTCGGACCTGAAGAACATGGTCGCGCCCAAGACGCCGCTCAACAAGGCGATCAGTTCGGAACGCGCCTTTGCCACCATCACCCTGCCGCTCTCCCGCGTGAAGGCTGTCGGCAAGGCGGCTGGCGGCTCGATCAACGACATGGTGATGGCGATTTCCGCCGGCATCCTGCGGCGCTACCTGCAGGAGACGGACAGCCTGCCCGACCGACCGCTGTCGGCCGGGGTGCCGATTTCCCTGCGCGAAGAGGGCAATGCCAACGCCAACAACCAGGTGTTTGGCATGATCTGCCCGCTGGCGACCGACATCGCCGATCCGAAGCAGCGGCTGGCGACGATCATCGGCGAGGCCCGCAAATCCAAGGAGATGGTGAGCCCGTTCAAGGATTTCGTGCCCATCATTTCGGGCGCGTCCACCCTGGGCCTGCCGATGGCGGCGCAGATCGCCTCGCTCTTCTATTCGCGTTCCGGCCTGTCGGATGTGCTGCCGCCGCCAATCAACGTCTGCATTTCCAATGTGCCTGGCCCGCGCATGTCGCTCTACGCAGCCGGCGCCGAGTTGCTGCACCTCTATCCCGTCTCCATCGTCACCCACGGCATGGCGCTGAACATCACGGTGCAGAGCTATCGCGACCAGCTGGAATTCGGCCTGATTGCCGGCGCCAACATCCTGCCCGACGTGCAGCGCCTGGCCGACATGATGGCCGACGAACTTGACGTGCTGGAACAGGCCTTCGCCCAGGCCGCCTGACACCGCGCCGCCGTCGCCACCGTGGTTGACGGCGATTCATATTGATCGGAATTGGCTCTAAACCGGATGTTAACGCCGGGCTGTTAACAACACAGTCTGGTATGTATCGTAAGCAGTTCATTTTCCTCGGCATCGTAGCCGCTTTGGGACTGGAAGCATCAGCTTCCGCGGCCGAGATCCAGATTCTCAAGGGCGATGCCGGCAAAAGCTACATCTCGATCTCGGGACGGATCGAGCAGCAGGACGCCAGCATCTTTGCGGACGCGGTGCGATCGAGCCGGGCTGACACGGTCATTCTCGACAGCCCGGGCGGCTCGGCCGGTGCTGCCATGGAAATTGGCCGGCTGATCAGAGCCAGGGGCATGAGCACGGTCGTCACCCGCAGTGGCTATTGTGTTTCCGCCTGTGGATTGGTCTGGGTGGCCGGCGCCCGCCGAATCCTGACGCCAGGGGCGCGTGTCGGTTTCCACGCCACCTTCACGACGCGGGACAATATGCGGATGGAATCGGGCGTGGGCAACGCGCTGATCGGCCGTTATCTCACGCTGCTGAACCTGCCCGAACGCGCTGTTGTCTTTGCGACCACGGCGGCACCTGAAAAGCTGAACTGGCTTGATGGGGACAACAAGGGGTCTTCCGGAATTGATCTGGAAACCGTTGAAAGCGATTATCCCGGTCAGGTGACTGTCGCTTCCGCAGTGAAATCGGCGGATCTTCCCAAATCCTTGCCCGGGCAAGAGTCAGAGCGTTTGGCATTTCAGAAGCGATAACGCCCGCTTCTTTCCCTCTTCTTCAGTCAATTGGCGCCGTGGGGGACTCTGGTCTTCCGGTTCTGCTGAGCCACTATCTTCATGTTAATTAACGTGAAGATGATGTTTGTTACACTCTGTTGACACTCTGCATTCGTTCATTTAGCTTGCCATTATGTTAAGTCTTTTGCGTAACGTGGCCACGGCGGTCGATGCGAAGCCCTGGCTCCGCGCGCTGGTTTTTGTCCTCATCGTGCTGGCCTTCCCGACAGGCTATGTCATGGTCGAGGCGTCGGCGGGCAACCCCAAGGCCAATAGACTTCTGGCTGCGCCAAGGGCCTTCATTGCGGCACGATCACCCGGTCTGCGCGGCGCGGCGCCATTTGCAACCACCAAGCTGGCCCTGACAAAGCTTGTCTCCGCGCTCACCAAGCCTGATCCGGGCAAGCCGCCGCCCGATTCGCAAGCGCTGCTCGATCCCGTGCCAAAAACCCCTGTCGCGCTGACCAGCACGCCCCTGCTGGTCAATGATCTGCCCGGCTTCGATCTGGCTGGCCCGGTTGAAACATTCACGGATCCCGGCGGGGGTTCTCTGCCGCCTGGCGGGATTTTTCCCGGCTGGGACGATCCGCGTATCGCCGTGCTGCCGCCGGGCGGAGGTGGCGGTGGTGGTGGAGGCGGCGGCGGCGGAGGTCCTCCGCCACCACCGCCGCCACCGCCGCCTCCCCCTCCGGGCCCGCAATCAACCGTGCCTGAGCCTGATACGTGGCTGATGATGATTGTCGGATTTCTGGCGGTCGGCTCCGTGCTCAGGCTTCGCAAGCAGACGGTTGGCACCAAGGTCTGACACGGTGAGGCTGACCGGCATTTCGCAACCTAGCCGATTGCAGCTGCGCACTTGGGTGTCCGTCATCGGATTGGTCGCCATCGGCATCTGTGCCGTGATCACCACGCCGGCCAGGCAACGCGCCGCGGCTCCGCTCGTCCTGGCCAAACCGGCGCCGGCGTCTGAAGGGCCGCGGGTCTATTATTCCCGGATCAGCGCGCCGACCCTGACCCTGGCCGATGGCCGGAACCGGCGCGTTCTCAGCATGCTGAACATCCGCCACAAGCTGAACTTCGGTGACTTTGTGTGGGATGACAGAGGCATAGCTGACGGTGAGACCTGGATCATGGTTGACCTCAAGGGACAGACCATGTCCGTGTTCCGGGGTGGCCACGAAATCGGGGCAACGGCCGTGCTTTATGGGGCAGACAGCAAGCCCACGCCTGCCGGCGTGTTTCCGGTCCTGGAAAAGGCGCGGACGCATCGTTCGACCCTGTATGATGCCGAGATGCCCTTCATGCTGCGCCTGTCGTGGGATGGCGTCGCGATCCATGCCAGCAATGTGCAAGTCGGCCAGGCAACCCACGGCTGCATCGGCGTACCGCCGGCGTTTGCAAAGCGGCTGTACAACCAGGTTCAGCTTGGCGATCTCGTCTCGGTCGCGAAGGCATAAAGCGCACGCTCAGCGGTTGGCTGGCCAGGCCCCGTCGGGCAGCGTCAAAGCCCCACACTGGCGCCGCCAGCCCGGCCAAGGCATTGACGCGCCATGCAGCGCCCCCGCACCGTCCCCTCGTCCCGCCTGTCACGCCTGGCTGGCTTTGGCCGGCTGGCCGGCGGCATTGCCGGCAATGTGCTGGGCGGCGGCGCGCGCGAGGTGTTGAAGGGCCAGCGGCCCGATCTGCCCAGCCTGCTGCTCACCCCCGCCAACGCCAGGCGCCTGGCCGACGAGCTGGCGCGGCTGCGCGGCGCGGCGATGAAGCTGGGCCAGCTGATCTCCATGGACGGCGGCGAGGTGCTGCCGCGCGAATTGGCTGATATTCTCGCCCGGCTGCGCGCCGAGGCCGATCCGATGCCGGCAAGGCAGCTGGAACAAGTACTGGTGGATGGCTGGGGGCCAGACTGGCGCGCGCAGTTCCAGCGGTTTGACATGGCGCCGATCGCCGCGGCGTCGATTGGCCAGGTCCATCGCGCGGTGGCGCTCGACGGGCGGGATCTTGCCATCAAGGTGCAATATCCCGGCGTCGCCGCCAGCATCGATGCCGATGTCGACAATGTGGCGACGCTGGTGAAGCTGTCGGGCCTGCTGCCAGCCAGCTTCGCCATTGATCCGCTGCTGGCCGAGGCCAAGCGCCAGCTGCACGAGGAGGCCGATTACGCCCGCGAAGGTGCCATGCTCGCCCGCTATGGCGCGCTCGCCGCCGATTGGCCGGAGGTGGTGGTGCCGGCGCTGGCCGCCGACCTGTCGCGCCCGACGATATTGGCCATGAGCCACGTGAAGGGCGTCGCCATCGACAAGGCTGCCGCCCTGCCCCAGGCCGAACGCGACCGGCTGATGACGCTGATGCTGCGCATCCTGATGGCCGAACTGTTCGACTGGCGGGTGATGCAGACCGATCCCAACTTCGCCAACTACCGCTATGATCTCAACAGCGCCCGGCTGGTGCTGCTCGATTTCGGCGCAGCGCGGGTGGTGCCGGATTCCATCAGCGATGGCTATCGCGCCCTGCTCGCCTCGGGCCTGGCCGGCGATGATGCGGCGCTGCTGGGCGCCATGGCCGGCATCGGCATCCTGCCACCGAACGCGCCGGCGGCGATGGCGGACACGATCCTCGCCATGGCCCGTGACGGCTTTGCGCCGCTCAGGATGGATGGCGCCTTCGATTTCGGCGCTGGCGGCCTTGCCGGCAATCTGAAGGACCAGTCCCAGGCGCTCGTCGGCCAGCGCGAGCATTTCATCGCGCCGCCGCCCGACATCCTGTTCATCCAGCGCAAGATCGCCGGCATGTATCTGCTGGCGGCCCGCATGAAAGCCCGCGTCGACGTGGCGGCGCTGGTCCGCCCTTATACGGGCAGCACGCAGGCATCCACCCAGCCGCGCCCGACGAGGGCCGCGAGCCGCTGAGGCGCGATTTCCACCGAGCTTTCCCGGCTGCCGGCGGCCGGGAACACGGTGGCAAAGGCCTGGAGCGACACATCGACCCACACTGGCACGTCCGTCGCCAGCCCGAACGGGCAGACGCCGCCGACGGCGTGCCCCGTCACCGCCAGCGTTTCCTCGGCATCCAGCATGCGCGGCTTGCCGCCCAGCGCGTCGCGCGCCTTGCGGTTGTCGAGCCGGGCATCGCCGCGCGTCACCAGCAACAGCACCTCGCCATTCACCCGCATCGCCAATGTCTTGGCGATCCGCGCCGGCTCCACGCCCAGCGCCACCGCGGCTTCGGCCACGGTCGCAGTGGAGATGCCGGGGATGATCACCGGCACGTCGGGGGCATGGGCGGCCAGCCAGCGAAGCACGTCTTCATGAGCCATGGCGCTGGAATTGCCTGCAATCGCCGCGACGCACAAGAGTATTGCATTGACAATACAGTGAGGCTGCGGCAGCCAATCTGCATCGGCTGGTCCACAGCATCATCACTCCATGGGGGACACCATGCGACTCATCTCCACGGCGCTCACCGCGCTGTTGCTGGCTGGTGCCAGCCACGCCCAACCGACAGCTGAGCCGACCGCGGCCGACCTGGTTGCGAAGAATCTTGCCGCGCGCGGCGGCCAGGCCGCGCTGGCCGGGCTGAAGAGCGTTCGCTTCGAAGGCAAGCTGATCTTCCCCGGCGGCTTCGAGTTGACCTACAACGAGCTGCGCAGCGGCGGCGCCGTGCGCATCGAGGCCGCGCTGCAGGGCCTGGCACTGGTGCAGGCCTATGACGGCAAGGGCGGCGGCTGGCGCATCAACCCGTTCCAGGGCCGCAAGGACGCCGAGAAGATGGGCGACGACGAAGCGCGCAGCCTGGCCGACAGCGCCAGCATTGCCGGCGTGCTGCTCGCGGCGGCTGGCGAAGGCGCCACGGTGACGGCGCTGGGCCGCGAGGATTTTGACGGCACCAATTGCTACAAGCTGAAGGTGACCCAGAAGGATGGCGACGAGTTCGTCTACCTCATCGACCCCGACTCCATGCTGGAAGTGAAGATCATCGAAACAAGGCGCATCCGCGGCGCAGTGCAGGTGAACGAGAGCGAGATGGGCGATTACGAGGCCGTGGGCGGCGTGATGTTCCCGATGTCGATCGAGAGCGGCCCGCAGGGATCGAGCCAGCGCCAACGCACCATCATCGCCAAGGCCACTGCCAACCCCGACGCCCCGGCCACGCTGTTCACGCAGCCGGCCAATTGAAGGGAGCCCAGGACATGATCCGCATTGCACTTCTGGCCGGTTCGGCCCTCGCCCTCACCGCCGCCCTGCCCGCCATGGCCGCCGCCCCGGCTAGCGCCGGCATTTCCGGGCTGGGCATCCGCAACATCGGTTCGGCCGCCATGTCGGGCCGCATCGCCGCCATTGCGGCGCGCACCGAAGATGATGGCAAGGTGACGATTTTCGTCGGCGCCGCGTCGGGCGGGGTGTGGAAATCCGAAGACGGCGGCACGACCTTCGCGCCAAAGTTCGATCGGCAGCCGGTGCAGTCGATCGGCGCGGTGACGCTGGATCCCACCAACAAGCGCATAGTGTGGGTGGGCACCGGCGAAAGCTGGACGCGCAACAGTGTTTCGGTGGGCAATGGTGTCTACAAGTCCACCGACGGCGGCGACAACTGGACCCATATGGGCCTGCCGAATGCCGAGCGTATCGCCGATATCGTGGTCCACCCCACCAACAGCGACATCGTCTATGTCTGCGCCACTGGCGCGCTGTGGAGCGACAGCGCCGAACGCGGTGTCTACAAGACCACCGACGGCGGCAAGACCTGGGCGCAGATCGTGAAAGCCCCCAACCTGTCCACCGGCTGCTCGTCCATCAATCTCAATCCGGCCAATCCGGACGAGATCATGGTCGGCCTGTGGGACTTCCGCCGCAAGGGCTGGAGCTTCCGCTCCGGCGGTGATGGCCCGGATGCGCCGTCGGGCAGCGCGCTGTTGCGCAGCGACAATGGCGGCGCGACCTGGACGAAGCTGGATGCGGCCAACACCAAGGGCCTGCCGGCCGGACCGTGGGGCCGGATCGAGGTGGTGCACGCGCCCTCCAGGCCCGCCCGGGTCTATGCCTTCATCGAAAGTGTGAAGTCTGCGCTCTATGTCTCTGATGATGGTGGCAAGACGTTCGAAGCGCGCGACCGCAGCCAGTTCATGGTGTGGCGGCCCTTCTATTTCGCCAAGCTGGTGGTGGACCCGACCAACGCCGATCGCCTGTTCAAGATGAACCTGCAGGTGATCGTGTCGGAAGACGCCGGCAAGAGCTTCACCAACACCGCTGGCGGCAGCCATGCCGACTGGCACGATGTGTGGGTGAACCCCAAGAACCCCAAGCATCTGATCGGCGCCGACGATGGCGGCTTGTGGATCAGCTATGACGGCGGCAGCAAGTGGTGGCACGCCCGCAACCTGCCGGTCAGCCAATTCTATCACGTCGCCATCGACGAGAAGGACCCCTATCAGGTCTATGGCGGCCTGCAGGATAACAGCAGCTGGGTGGGCGACAGCGAGTATCCGGGCGGCATCACCAACCACCGCTGGGAAAATCTCTATGGCGGCGATGGTTTCTGGGTGCTGCCGGATCCGACCAGCCCCGATCATGTCTATGCCGAATATCAGGGCGGCAATCTGGCCTGGATCAACCGCAAGACGCTGGAACAGAAGGCGATCCAGCCCAAGGCCGGCTACAAGGAGAAATTGCGCTTCAACTGGAACACGCCGCTGGCGCTCTCCCCGCACGACAAGACCGTGCTCTACATGGGCAGCCAGTATCTCCATCGCACGCGCGACCATGGCAACACGTGGGAACGCATTTCGCCCGATCTGACCACCAACAACCCGCTGAAGCAGCAGCAGGAAAAATCGGGCGGCATCACCGTCGACAATTCGTCGGCCGAAATGCACACCACCATCTATTCGATCAGCGAAAGCCCGAAGGCGGCCGGCACCATCTGGGTGGGCACTGACGATGGCAATGTGCAGGTGACGACCAATGGCGGCACCAGCTGGACCAATGTGACCAAGGCGCTGAAGCTGGGGCCGGACAATTGGGTGAGCTGGGTCGAAGCCAGCCAGCATGACGCCGCGACGGCCTATGTAGCGGTTGATCGCCATGTGTTTGGCGACATGGCCGCGCACATCTTTGTCACCCGCGATGGCGGCAAGTCGTTCACGCGGCTGGCCGGGCCGACGACGGCCGGAATCCGCGGTTATGCCCATGTGATCAAGGAAGACCGCGTCGATCCGAAGATCCTCTATGCCGGCACCGAATTCGGGCTGTTCATCAGCCGCGACGCCGGGGCGAACTGGGAAGCCTTCCGGCCGGGCAACTTCCCGGCGGTGGCGGTGCGTGATCTCGCCCAGTCGAAGAAGGGCGACGATCTGGTGCTGGCCACGCACGGGCGCGGCATGTGGATCATCGACGATGTCTCGCCGCTCAGGAGCCTCACGCCGCAAGTGGTCGCCTCCAACGTGACGCTGATCGCCTCGACGCCGGTGGAACAGCGCATCCAGGGCAATGGCGGCTGGTCGGAAGGCGACGCCAATTTCGTGGGCGACAATCCGGCGTCGGGCGCGGTGATCACCTATTACCAGAAGGCTCGCCACGTCATCGGCCGCATGAAGCTGGAGATCATCGGCCCGGATGGCAATCTGGTGGAAGAACTGCCGACCTCCAAGCGCAAGGGGGTCAACCGGGTGGAATGGTCGATGCTGACCAAGCCGCCGGTGGTGCCGCCGGCGGCCAGCGTGGCCTTCAACTCGATCCGCGGCCAGCGCGTGCTGCCCGGTCAGTACAAGGTGCGGCTGACCAAGGCCGGTGAAGTGACCGAGGTGCCGCTGACCATCACCACCGATGCGCGGGCGACCTTCACGGTGGCTGACCAGCAGGCGCAATATGCGGCGGCCGAGCGGGTGAAGACGCTGTTCCGCCGCATGACCGGGCTGACCTTCGGCCTCGTGGCGCTGAAGCAGGGCGCCGAAAAGGCCGCGGCTGATCCGGGCGCCACCCCAGCGGCGAAGAAGGCCGCGCAGGACCTGGCCGGCAAGGCCGACGCCCTGCGCAAGCAGGTGGTCGCCACCACCGAAGGCGGTGCCATCACCGGCGAGGAACGGCTGCGCGAGAACATGGACGCGGCCTATGGCCAGATCGTCAGCACCGAAGGCCGGCCGCCGGCCTATGCCATCGCTCGGGTCGATGCGCTGGAGAAGGAACTGAAGGAAGTCGAGGACGCCTTTGCCGCCCTGAAGGCGACCAAGGCCGCGGCGCTGAACAGCGCGCTCCGCCAGGCCGGCGTGGCGCCGATCAGCCTGGCCGAGGTCGAGGTCGATCTAGAGCCCACCGGCGGCAAGATCGAGATGATCACCGAGCGTCTGATCGGCACCCGCTTCTGGGGCAGTTTCGGCAGCCTGACCGCCCGGCAAGAGGTGGATTGATGCCGGCCGCCGGGCTGCTGGCCCTGGCGCTCGGCACGTCGGTTCCGCTGGCGGCGCAGGCCGCTGAGCCGCGGCTGCCCGCCGAAGCGCTGATCACCGTCACCGCCCCCGCCCTGCCCGGCCGGGTGTTCAGCCCCGGCGTCGGCCTGTCGGGCGAGGCACTGCTCGATCGGCAACCGCGCAGCATTGCCGACGCCGTGCGCGGCCTGCCTGGCGTGTCGATCCGCCCCAATTCGCGCGGCGAAAGCGTGATCCGGGTGCGCGGCAGCGAGGAACGGCAGACGCAGGTGTTTCTCGATGGTGCGCCGCTGGCAGTGCCCTGGGATGGTCGCGTCGATATCGGGCTGGTCCCCGCCGCGCTGCTGGGCGGGCTGACGGTGCGCAAGGGCGCCGGCGCCATCGAATATGGCGCCAATGCCGTCGCCGGCGTGCTCGATCTCACCACCCGCAGCAGCGGCGCGGTCGGCATCGCGCAGGGCGGGCCCTATGCGCTCAAGAATCTGTCGGCGGCCGGCGTGGTGCCGCTGGGCGGGCTGCGGCTCACGCTCGCC
>NZ_WNJP01000300.1 GCF_009733735.1 Sandarakinorhabdus oryzae
GCTGCCGACGGCCTGGGCGGCGCCTCCTTTGCCGGGCGCGGCGGCAGCGCGGTGGGCGGGGTGGCGCGGGTCCAGCTCGATGCCGGCGGCAGCATGTTGATCGGCCAGGACATCAGCGTCACCGCCAACGCCATTGCCGATATTGGCGGCCCCGCCGAACAGAGCGGCAGCGCCAGCGGCGGCACCGCCTCGGTTGCGCTTGCCGCCGGGCTGGCATTGCCGGGCAATCTCGTGATCGCGGCCGACGCCACCTACAGCGAGCGTGCCCCGACCGCACACGTGGGCGGCGGCGCGGCCACCGCAGGCACAGCCACGTTGCAGCTGCTGCCGGGCAGCGTCGCATCGGCCAATTTCATCTCGATCTCGGCGGCCGGTCTTGGCACGGTGGGCGCTGGCGGCAATGCGTTCACCGGCGGCACGGCGAGCCTGCAGGTCGATGATGTTGGCAGCACGACCAGCCTGGCCGCGACCACCGGGCTGGTGATCAGCGCCAGCGCACTGGCGGCGCCTGGCAGCATCAATGGCAACCCTGATGGCGGCTCTGCCACCGGCGGCTTCGCCCAGATCATCGCCAGCGGCAATCCGAAGCTCAATGTCAGTGCCGGCGATGTCGATGTGAGGGCCGATGCCGTGGCTGGCAACGGTGCGCTGGGGCTGGGCGGCACGGCGCTGGGCGGCCGCGCCCATGTCAATTTCCAGGGCGGCGGCAGCCTGCAAGTCCCCGGCCAACTCGGCCTGTCGGCCAATGCCACCGCCGGCAGCGGCACCCTGGGCGGCAACGCCACCGCCTTCGATGCCGGCAGTGGCGCCCCGCCGGCGGTGCTGCTCAGCTATGGCGGCGGCGCGACGGCGGCGGATCTCGGCATTGCGGTCGGCTCGGCAATCACGCTCAGTGCCAGTGCGCTGGGCGGCACCAGCGATGCCGGCATCGGCGGCGCGGCGCGTGGCGGCCTGGTGGTGATGTCCGCCAGTTCGGCCGGGATTTCGGCGCAGGCCATCAGTCTTGAAGCCAGCGCTGATGGCGGCTTTGGCCAAGCCGGCGGCGCCGCGCGGTCGGGACGGCTGATCACCAAGCTGGCCGATGCGGGCCTGTCGTCCCAGACGGATCTCGCCTTCAACGTCAATGCTACAGGCGGCACGGCCTTTGGTGGCAGTGGCGGCCGCGGCGGTGATGCGACCATCGGCCAGATCAGCTTCACCCAGTCCGCCAAGGAAGGCGGGCCGGGTTCGACCACGGTCATTCTCGGCAACAGCATCGTTTCGGCCGAGGCGCGCGGCGGCGATGGCGATGGCGCCACCAGCGGCAGCGCCGGCAATGGCGGCGATGCCTTTGGCGCCGATCCCAACGCGCAACTGCCGGCGATCCTGATCGGCGTACAATCGGCCGGCACCAGCTTCACCACCGGGCTCCTTGCTATCGACAATATGGTGTTCGGCGGGGCGGGCGGCGTTGGCTCGCTTGCCGCCAATGGCGGCAACGGTGGCAAAGCCGTGGGCGGCAGTGTCAGCATCGGCGCAGTGGATGGCGCGGTAATCCCGGTCGCCACCCGCCCCTTCGCCAATTTCGGTAGCCTGGCCCTGATCCAGGCGACCGTCACCGGTGGCGCTGGCGGCACGGTCGATGGCTCTGGCCTGGGCGGGCGCGGCGGCGATGCCAGTGGCGGCACAGGCCTGCTGGTCAGCCGCGGCGGCGTCGTCATCGCCTCGGCCGTGATCATCGACACCTCGGCGCAAGGCGGCGCGGCTGG
>NZ_WNJP01000301.1 GCF_009733735.1 Sandarakinorhabdus oryzae
CGGGCGACAGCCGCGCGCTGGAAGCTGACGCGCGTGCCGCAGCCCAGCCGCTGCCCGCCGCGACCACGCCGCTGGCCCTCGCCGATGTCCTCGCTGCCAGCAAGGCCCACGCGCCGCAGGTGCTGGAAGCGCTGGCCAAGGTGCGCGGCGCCGAAGCCAAGCTGCTCAGCACCGAAGGCGCGTTCGACACCTTGTTCAACGCCACGCTGGAAACCCGACCCACCGGTTTCTACGATGGCAGCCAGGCTGGCGTGCGGGTGATGCAGCCCTTGGCGACCAACGGCGGCAACGTCTATGCCGGCTATGACATCTCGCGCGGCAGCTTCCCCAGCTATGGCGCCAATGATTATACCGCGCGCTATGGCCGGTTTACGGCCGGCACGCTGTTTTCGCTGCTGCGTGATCGCGAGATCGATGACCGCCGCTTCAACCGCGCCATGGCAAGCGCCGATACCGTGCTCGCCGACAATGACCGGCTGATGGTCGCCATCGGCGTGCAGGCGCGCGCCATCGCGGCGTGGAACAACTGGGTGATCGCTGGCCAGCGCGTCGCCGTCTACAAGGATCTGCTTGCGCTGGCGCTCGACCGCCAGGCCGGCTTCAAGCGCCAGGTTGCCGAAGGCCTGCGCCCGGCCATCCTGCTGACCGAGAATGAGCAGAATCTGCTGCGCCGGCAGACACTGGTGGTGCAATCCGAACAGGCGCTGGAACAGGCAGCGGTGGCGCTGTCGCTGTTCTGGCGTGATGCCGATGGCAATCCGCAGGTGCCGACGCCCGATCGCCTGCCGCCGCGCCTGGCGCCGCCGCTGCCGATTGCCGAGGACGTGATGGCCGCGCTGGAAAATCGACCCGATCTGCGCCTGGTTGACGTGCGCATCGCCCAGGCCCGCACCCGGCTGCAGCTTGACCGCAATTATTTCCTGCCCAAGCTCGATCTGAAGGCCGAGGTGAACCAGTATCTGGGCGATGCCGGCGTCGGCGGCCGCGCCTATACCGGCACCGAAAGCAAGCTGGGCGTCACCTTTACCGTGCCATTGCAGCAGCGCACCGCCAAGGGCCGGCTGGGCCAGACCCAGGCCGAGATCGAGGGCTTCAAGCAGCGCCGCCGCCTGACGGAAGACCAGATCCGGGCGGAGATCATGGGGCTTTCCATCGCCGCGCGCCAGTCGCGCCGGCTGCTCGGTATTGCCATCGACGAGCAGGACCGCGCCACCGCCATGGCCAAGGCCGAGCGCCGCCGCTTCCAGGAAGGCGCGTCGGATTTCTTCCTGGTGAACATCCGCGAGGAGGCCGCGGCCGACGCGCAGGTGCGCCGGCTCGATGCCGCCTTCCGCCAGATCGTCGCCCACGCCGATCTTGCCGCCGCGACGGCCGATCTGAAGGCGCTTGGCCTTTAACGCCCGAAGCGTTAAGCCAAATCCATGCCCCGCCGTGCCCCCGGCCTGATCTTCATCGCTGCCTGCATGGCGGCGCTGGCGCTGCGGCTGGTGCTGCCGGCCGGCTGGATGCCGGTGGCGAGCAGCGATGGCCCGGCGATAAGCCTGTGCAGCGGCGCCAGCCTGCCATCCGACCCGTCCACGCCTGCCAGCGATACGGATCAGCCCTGTGGCTTTGCGCTGGCGCTTGGCCCCTGGCTGGCCGCTGCCGCGCTCGCGCTGCCGCTGCTGTTGCTCCCTCTCGCACCGCTGCCGACGCTGCCGCCGGCCCGGCAATTGTCGCGCCG
>NZ_WNJP01000302.1 GCF_009733735.1 Sandarakinorhabdus oryzae
GATGGCAACGAGNCTGGCGCTGCCGCAACCGCCCAGCGCGCGGCCGAACAGCCGTTGACGCTGGGCGCGGCTGGCACTGCGCGCGTGGTGGCCAGCGGCTGGCCGGCGATCACGGCCCCCGCGACATTGGTGGCCGAGATGGACTATCCCGACGCCAATGGCGAAGTGGCGAGCAAGGTCACGCGGCTCAACCTGGAGCCGGCGGCGCTGCGGGTAGGGATCGCCACCGATGGCTGGCTGAGCAAGGCCGATGATCTGCGGCTGAAGCTGGTGGTGCTGGATACGGCCGGCAAGCCGGTCAGCGGCCAGAAGGTCAGCCTGCGCCTGTTCGCCCGCGAGATCCTCTCCACCCGCAAGCGGCTGGTTGGCGGTTTCTATGCCTATGACAATGCGCGCGAGACCCGCGAACTGAAGGCGCGCTGCGAGGCCCGCACCGATGATCGCGGCCGCGCCACCTGTCAGCTCGATGCCGGCGTGTCGGGCGAAGTGCTGGCGCTGGCCGAAACCACCGACAGCGCCGGCCGCAGCGCGCGCGCCACGCAGAGCGTCTGGCTGGCTGGCGATGATGACTGGTGGTTTGGCGGCGACAATGGCGACCGCATGGACCTGGTGCCGGAAAGCACCGAAGTGGCGGCGGGCGGCACCGCCCGCCTGCAGGTGCGCATGCCGTTCCGCACCGCGACTGCACTGGTGACCGTGATGCGCGGCGGCGTGATGGACAGTTTCGTCACCACCCTGTCGGGCAAGGATCCGGTGGTCGAAGTGAAGATGAAGGGCGATTATGCGCCCAACGTCTATGTCTCCGTGCTCGCTGTGCGCGGTCGCGTCGCCGGCTGGCGGCTGTGGCTGGCCGATCTGGCGCGGCGCTGGAACCTGCCCTGGCTGAGCCGCGAAGGCGCCTACCCGACGGCGCTCGTCGATCTCGCCAAGCCGAGTTACCGGCTGGGGCTGGCGCAATTGAAGGTGGGCCATGATGCGCGGCGGCTGGCGGTGCAGGTGACGCCCGACAAGCCAACCCATGCCGTGAAGGAAGCGGCCAGTGCGCTGGTGACAGTGAAGCCGCCGGCCGGCACGACGCTGCCCGCTGATGCCGAGATCGCCTTTGCCGCGGTGGACGAAGCGCTGCTGCAACTGAAGGACAATGACAGCTGGCAGCTGCTCGATGCCATGATGCAGCCGCGCCCTATGGGCGTCGTGCTCGCCACCGCGCAGGGCCAGGTGGTGGGCAAGCGCCATTATGGCCAGAAGGCGGTGGCGGCCGGTGGCGGCGGCGGCGCGTTAGCCGCCCTGCAACGCCGCGATTTCCAGCCGGTGATCGCCTGGGCCGGGCGGGTGAAGCTGGACGCGCAGGGCCGCGCGCGGGTGAATTTCCACCTGAACGACAGCCTGTCGGGCTTCCGCCTGGTCGCCATCGCCAGCGCCGGGCCGGGCCTGTTCGGCACCGGCAGCGCCTCGATCCGCACCACGCAGGACCTGCAGATCCTGCCCGGCATCCCGCCGCTGGTGCGCACCGGCGATGCCTATGTGGCGACGATGGTGGTGCGCAACACCACGGCCCGCAGCCTGCCCGTCACCATCACCGCCAGCGCCGGCAGTACGCGCTGGCCGGCGAAACCCATCACGCTGGCGGCCGGCGCGGCGCAGACCATCGCCTTTGCCGCCACCGCGCCGGCCGCCGGCACGCTGACGTGGAAATTGGCGGCGAGCG
>NZ_WNJP01000303.1 GCF_009733735.1 Sandarakinorhabdus oryzae
TGCGCGCGGCGCGATCGGGAGCCGCGCCGCCGCCGCGCCGCACCCGCCACCTGCCCTGGGTAGCGGCACTGCCCGGCAAGATGCGCTTCCCACGCTCCGGGCTCTACATCTCGCCGCTGGCGCCGCTGCTGATCGGTGCGGCGGTCGGCATGCTCACCGTCATCCTCGGCATCGGCGGCGGGTTCATCATGGTGCCGGCGATGGTCTATATCCTCGGCATGCGCGCCCAGGCGGTGGTCGGCACCTCGCTGTTTCAGATCATCTTCGTCACCGCGGCGACCACGCTGCTGCACGCCACCGCATCGAAAAGCGTCGATATCGTGCTGGCGCTGCTGCTGCTGCTGGGCGGGGTGACCGGCGCGCAGCTGGGCGTGCGGGCGGCGCAGAAAATGTCGCCGGATCGGCTGCGGCTGGCGCTGGCGCTGCTGGTGCTGGGCGTCGCCATCCGCCTGTTCATCGGCCTGACCTGGACGCCGGCCGAGCCCTTTGCGTTGTTTGAAGGCGCATGATGGGGCGCATGATCGCGCGCATCCTGGCAGCGGTGGGCCTGTGGCTGGCCCTGGCCGGGGCCGCGCCGATCGTGCTGATCACTCAGCTGTCCCAGGCCCGCATCGATATCAACACCACCTTCCGCGGCGCCGAGCTGCTGGTGTTCGGCGCCATCCAGTATCCGCAAGGCAGCGTGCCCGATGCGCCGCCCGATATTGCGGTGGTCGTGCGCGGCCCCACCGCGCCGGTGACCGTCCGGCAAAAGGCCCGCATCGCCGGCGTGTGGGTGAATGCCGCCGGTGTGCGCTTTGAATCGGTGCCGGGTTTCTATGCCGTCGCCTCCACACGGCCGATCAGCGCGCTCGCCGATGAACGCACGACCGCCATCTATGAAATCGGCATCCGCAATCTGCAGCTATCGCCGGCCAGCGGCGCCGATGACGAGATCAGCCGCGCGTTCGAGGCCGGCCTCGTGGCGGCGCGCGAAAAGGCCGGGCTCTTTGCCGAGCATCCCGGCGGCGTGCAGATCACCCGCGGCGTGCTCTATGCCGCCCGCGTGGCCCTGCCGGCGGCGGTGCCGGTGGGCGATTACACCGCTGAAATCCACCTGATCCGCGAGGGCCGTGTGCTGGCCAGCACCTCGGCGCCGTTCCTGATCGGCAAATCCGGGTTCGAACGCTGGGTTTACGTGATGGCGCAGGAAAACAGCCTGCTCTATGGGCTTGCCGCCGTGCTGGCCGCGCTGAGCGCCGGGGCGCTGGCCGCCGTCATCACCCGCCGCCGCTGGTAGGCCCTTGTCAGCCGCCAACATTCGACTCGCACGCAGCCCGCTTTTCGTTTAGGTTATCGACTGGCGCATTATCGGAACGGCTGCTTTGAATTCTCACCGCATCGGCCGAAAAGCTCCACAACAGGCAGACTCTCTTTGGATTTGGATTAGGTAATGAGCTTTGATCGACGGGGACGTGGTCCCGGACGCGGTGGGTTTGACAAGCGCGAGCGCGGCTTTGACAGTTTTGAAGAACCCCGCAGCTTTGGCGGAGGTGACCGCTTCGGTGGCGGCGGCTTTGGCGGCGGCGGTGGTGACCGTTTCGGCGGCGGCGGTGGCCGCGGCGGCTTCGGTGGCGGCGGTGATCGCTTCGGCGGTGGCGGCGGTGGCG
>NZ_WNJP01000304.1 GCF_009733735.1 Sandarakinorhabdus oryzae
GCTCACCGCTGCCGGCGAGTGCCGGCGGCTGGCAACTGGATGGCAGCGGTGTCGCCACGGTGGCCGCGCCGGCCGCCGGCACCTGCCGGGTGGTCGATTCCCTGCGTGCGGCGGCCGCGGCGAGCCCGGACAGCAATTTCCACGTGCCGGGCATTCAGCGCCTTTCACTCGCCAGCCTGCCCAAGGCCGCCGATGGCACCATCGCGCTCGACATGCAGGTGACCGGACGGCCGGCGGGGCGGGTGATGCTCGCTTCCATTGACGATCGCGCCACCAGCGATGCCGATCGCGTGGTCTCCGGCGATCTGCAGGAAGCCGGCATCGACGTGTCGGCGATCCCATTCGAAGCCAAGCCGGCCCGCTATCTGCTGGTGCTGGTGGCGGCGCCGTCCACCTTGCCGGCAGCGACTGCGCAGGGCGCTGGCGGCGGCATGGCGTCGGCCTGCGGCAACCGCGCCTGCCAGCTGACCAGCGGCTGGATCGAGGTTCGCTAACCGACGAGGACGGTGAAGCAGCCGAGCACGATGGCGCCGCCGTGGGCCGTCATGTCACCGATGCGCGCGGCCGGCATGCCGCCCACGATCACCGTGAAGCTGCCGAGCGCGATGGTGTCGGGCGGGCCGACGCAGATTGCCATGTCCCCCACCCGCGCCTGCGGCAGCATGCCGGTGAGCACGGTAAAACAGCCCAGTGCGATGGGCCCGCCAACATGCGGCACCACGCCGGTGACCATCGGGCACACGTGCATGTCGGTGATGCGGGCGGCAGGGGGACCAGGCATACGCGTCAGTCCTTCTTCACCGCGCGCTCATAGGCGGCGCGGAAGTGGCGGGCGAACAGATCAAGATAGGCGGCGTCGCTTTCAGCGGCCAGCGCGCGATATTCGGTTTCGAAGCTGCGCCACAGCGCGGCTTCCTTGGCGCCGGGCAGGATGCCGCCCTTGGCCTGGCCGCGCGCCTTGATGGCATCGGGCGAAAAGCGCTGCACCGTGGCCGACAGCGCATCCTGCATGGCGGCCAACGTGGCGACTTCGTGGGCCTGCAGATCCTCGAAGGCGCCTTGCACGGCCTGGGCGCCGGGCAGGAAGCCCTTGTCAGGCTCCCCGACCAATTGGCGCAGCGCCTGTTCGGGCACGCGCGTCCATTTCAGCGGGTTGTTGCCCTGGGCCTGGAAGCGCGTGACCTGCGCGCCGACCCCGAACTGGTGGCGCACGCGGGTGCGCGCGTCGAGCAGGCGGATCAGGCCATCGGTGGCCTGGCGCAGCAGGCGGCCGGCGGCCTCCATCACCTGGGCCGGCGGCAGGCCTTCGACATCGCGCGGCGTCAACCCGGCGGCGGCGAGAAAGCGGGCATAAGCGTCATCATCGCTGGCCGGGGCGGCGGCGGGGGTGGCCATTGGTGCCGCTGTGGTGGCCGCGGGTGGCGGGGCGGTGGCCGGAGTTTCGGCGGCGGTGGCGAAATCGATCGTGTCGAACGCGTGCAGCTTGGCCCAGGGATTGTCGGCCGCCGGTGCCGCTGGTGCCGTCACTGGTGCCGTGGCGCCGAACGGATCGCTGGCCGGTGCCGCGCCGGACACGCCAAAGGGATCACCGGCTGCCGGCGTCGCCGGCGCCGCGCCAAGCCCGAACGGGCTGGCGGCCG
>NZ_WNJP01000305.1 GCF_009733735.1 Sandarakinorhabdus oryzae
GGCCCTGCCGGCGCTGGCCGCCGCGTCCACCGCGCAGAAGGCGCTCGCCATCCGCACGGCGGCGGCGGCCATCCGCACGCGCTGCGATGCCTTGCTGGCTGCCAACGAAGATGATGTGACCGCGGGCAGGGCAGGCGGCCTTTCGGCCGCCTTGGTCGATCGGTTGGCTCTCGATGCTGGCCGGGTGGAGGGCATTGCCGCCGGGTTGGATACGGTGGCCGGCCTGGCCGATCCGGTGGGCGACGTGATCGCGCGCTGGTCGCAGCCCAACGGTCTCCAGTTCGAACGCGTCCGCGTGCCGTTGGGTGTGATCGGCATCATCTATGAAAGCCGGCCCGGCGTGACGGCGGACGCCGCCGCCCTGTGCCTGATGGCCGGCAACGCCTGCCTGCTGCGCGGCGGTTCGGAAGCCGCGCGGTCGAACGCCGTGTTGCTCGATTGCGTGGCAGACGGCCTGCGCGAGGCCGGCTTGCCGGCAGCGGCCGTGCAGATGGTGCCCGCCGGTGACCGGGCGCTGGTTGGCGACATGCTGGCGGCGCACGGCCTGATCGACGTGATCATCCCGCGCGGCGGCAAGGGGCTGGTGGCGCGCGTGCAAGCCGAAGCGCGGGTGCCGGTGCTGGCGCATCTCGATGGCATCAACCATGTCTATGTCGATGCCAGCGCCGATGCCGATAAGGCGGAGGCGATCGTCATCAACTCCAAGCTGCGCCGCACGGCGGTGTGTGGGTCGATGGAAACGCTGCTGATCGATGCCGCGGCGCCGAAGGCGCTCAAGCGCCGGCTGGTCACCGCGCTGCTCGACCATGATTGCGCTGTGCGCGGCGATGCCGCCGTTCAGCAGCTTGACCCCCGGGTGACGCCGGCCACGCCTGAGGATTGGGACACCGAGTATCTCGACGCCATCGCCAGCGTGGCCGAAGTCGTTGGCGTCGACGGCGCCATCGTCCATATCGCCGCCCATGGCAGCCAGCACACCGACAGCGTCGTCGCCGAAGATGCGGCCGTCGCCGAGCGCTTCCTCGCTCGCGTCGATTCGGCCATCGTGCTGCACAATGCCTCCACCCAATATGCCGATGGCGGCGAGTTCGGTTTCGGCGCCGAGATCGGCATTGCGACCGGCCGCCTGCACGCCCGCGGCCCGGTGGCGCTGGAGGGCCTGACCATCTTCAAGACCATCGTGCGTGGCAGCGGCCAGGTGCGGCCCTGATGGCCCGCATCGGGCTCCTGGGCGGCAGCTTCAACCCGGCGCATGACGCGCATCGGCATATCAGCCTGGTGGCGCTGCAGCAGTTGCAGCTGGATCAGGTGTGGTGGCTGGTCTCGCCCTTGAACCCGCTGAAATCGGCGGCCGGCATGGCGCCGCTGGCGAAGCGGGTGGCGAGGGCGCAAGCGGTAGCCCGCCATCCCCGCATCAAGGTGACGGCGCTGGAGCACCGGCTTGGCACCCGCTTTGCCGTCGATACCGTGGCGGCGTTGCAGCGGCTTTATCCGCAGCACCAGTTCGTCTGGCTGGCAGGCAGCGACATCGTGGCCGAGCTGCACCGCTGGCGGCGCTGGCGGGATTTGCTGCGCGCCATCCCGCTGGCGGTGGTGCCGCGCCCGGGCGTGTCGCTGCTCGGCGCGCCGGCGGTGGGC
>NZ_WNJP01000306.1 GCF_009733735.1 Sandarakinorhabdus oryzae
CTCCTGCCAGCCGCCACCGGCCACCAGCCCGCCGGGCAGGCCGGGCAGGTTGCCGGCCAGCGCGTTGCCGGCGGCATCGGCGAGCAGCACCACATCCTCTTCCTGCTGGATCGACAGGCGGGCGCCGATCACGGCGCGCAGGTCCGCCTCACCGCCCACCCGCCAGGCCGCCAGCATGTCGTCACGCAGGCCCACCACCACCGCCCGGTCGCGGGCGGCAATCTCGCGGCTGGCCGACACCCAGACATAGGACATGGCGAGCAGCAGCACGATCAGCTGCACGCCGAACGCCATCAGCACCAGCCGCGTGCTGTAGGCGGTGAGCAGCCGGCTGAAGCGGGCAATCACCGCGTCACGCCAGCCCGAGCCGATAGCCAGCGCCGCGCACCGTGTGCAGCAACGGCGCCTCGCCGGCCTCCTCCAGCTTGCGGCGCAGCTTGGAGACATGGACATCGATGACGTTGGTGCCGGGATCGAAATGATAATCCCACACGCCTTCCAGCAGCATGGTGCGCGTTACCACCTGGTCAGGATGGCGCAGCAGATATTCGAGCAGGCGGAACTCGCGCGGCTGCAGCGCGACCACGCGCCCGCCGCGCTTCACCCGGCGGGCGAGCAGGTCCATCTCCAGATCGGCAAAGCGCAGCGTGGTCGCCGGCCCGGTCGCCGCCTGGCCCCGGCGCAGCAACAGTCGCAGCCGGGCGATCAGTTCGCCGAGCAGGAAGGGCTTGGCCAGATAGTCATCGGCGCCAGCCTCCAGCCCGGTCAGCCGATCATCCGGCGTGCCCAGCGCGGAAAGCAGCAACACTGGCGTCGCGATCCCGGCGGCGCGCAAGGCGGCCAGCACGGCCATGCCGTCCATGCCCGGCAGCATGCGATCCAGCACGATGGCATCGATGGCCGCATCACTGGCCATGAACAGCCCGTCGCGCCCCGTCATCGCCGCCTCGACTCCGAAGCCGGCCTCGCTCAGGCCACGCCGGATGAAATCGGCCGTGGTGGCATCGTCTTCGACCACAAGGATTTTATGGCTCATGGGCAGCATCGTCGCGCGGCTGGCCGGCTTTGCCAAGCATCTGCGTCGCAAGTTAAAGGATGATTCATCCAGCGACCATGCAACGGCAACCCCGACCGGCCTAGAGCCTGCCCAGCCACCTTGATCCCCCTGGTGGCCAGTTGGGAACACGAACGGCGTCGCATGATCACTCTGGACCAGTCGATCCGCGCTGCCCTGTGCTCCCTTGTCATCGTCCTGCTTCCCCCCGGAACGGCGATGGCAGAAACTGCGGCCGGCCCGTCTACGCCCCTGACCGGGCCGGCCGCACCTGTTTCCGATCCCGTGCCGATCACGCTGGGCGCCGCCCGCGATGCCGCGATGGGCGCCAATATCGACGTGATCCACGCCCGCCAGGCCCGCGCTGCTGCCGCCGCCGCCCGCATCATCGCCGCCGCACGGCCCAACCCGGTGCTCAGTTATGAGGCGACGCAGTTGCGCTCCCGTGTCCTCACGCCGCAGCCCAGCCGCACCGCCGATCAGATCGTGCGCATCGACCAGCCGATCGAGCTGGGCGGCAAGCGCCGCGAGCGGATCGCTGCGGCCGCCAGCGGCTATGCCGCCGCCGGGCAGGA
>NZ_WNJP01000307.1 GCF_009733735.1 Sandarakinorhabdus oryzae
CGGCCTCGGCTGGCCCTCGCCCTGGGCGCGGCGCTTCCTGGCCTGGGCGGCCCGCGCCTGCGGCATCCGGGTGCGCAGCATCGGCCAGCCGGTCGGCCGCGACGTCTTCTACATCGCCAATCACCTGAGCTGGACGGACGCCATGATCCTCGGCGGCCAGACCGGCACGGCGTTTGTCGCGCAAGACGGCATTGCGCTGTGGCCCGGCCTCAATTTCCTCTGCCGCCTCAACGACACCATCTTCATCAACCGCGCCGACAAGATGGGCGTTCGCCGCCAGATCGCCGCCATGCGCGCCCAGTTCGCCACCCGCCCCCGCCTCGCCCTGTTCCCCGAAGGCAGCTGCGGCGACGGCCGCCGCCTGCTGCCGTTCAAGGCGCCGCTGTTCGCCATGCTGATCCCACCCCCGCCGGGCGCCGCCATCCAGCCCGTTGTCATCGATTGCGACGAAGCCGGCCGGAACCTCGCCTGGGTCGGCATGGAAACCGGCGCCGCCAACGCCTGGCGCCTGCTCGCCCGCCCCGGCACCTGGGAGGCGCGGGTGCATTTCCTAGAACCCTTCAGCCCGGCCGACATGCCCGACCGCAAGGCGCTCTCCGCCCGAGCGCGGGCAGCGATCGCGGCGAAATTGTCGGAGACACTGGGCGGACGGCCGGAGGCCCCTTTTTCCTTTCACCTCAAGCAATAACACCCGCAATCCCCACAGTCACGCCAAGTAATGACACCCTCCTGCCATTGTATGAATCCGCCAGAAACGCCGAAGCCGCCATGGTCCGGCTTGCGACTCCGCAAGAAGAGGCATAACTTTCGTAACTGCCAGGTCGGATAAACCTGCGACCGAAATCCCTTGGATTCAGTCGCTTGTGGGAGGTTACCGACATGCCGACTGTGAAATTTCCGCTCACCCTGGCGGGCGCCGGCCCGAACGAGGCGCTGCCCGTGCTGGCGCTCTATGCACTGCCTGATGGCAAGCCGGCACAGAAGATCGCCGTGGCAGCCGACGGCAGCCTCAGTTTTGATCCGGCCAAGCTGAAGGGCATGACCCTGGCGCTGGGTCCGGATGCCGATCCGGCGACGCTGGACAGCGCCAATCTGATGCGGGTGCGCGCCGATCAGGTGCTCGACGGGTGGGCGCGCAGCGGCATCATCATCCCGCGTGAACGCTGGTGGCTCCTCCTGACCGAGACGCTGTGCGTGTCGGGCGACGTGCGCAAGTGCCGGCCCTGGTATCTGGGGCCGACCTATGTGAAGGCGCGGGCGCTGCCGACCAAGCTGGGCGTGCAGGTGCAGCCGCAGGTGTCGAGCCCGTTCGACCTGTCCGCCTCGGCCATCGTGCTGCCCATCCGCTGCCTGCCGCTGTGCGACGGCGTGGTGGAGATTTACGAGCGTGTGTGCTGCTGCCCGACGATCGACTGGCACGATCTGATCGACCGCCTGCGTGATCTGCTGCGCGATCTGCCGGTGCTGGTGCAATGGCCGGTTCCGCCAATCCCCGATCCGGGGCCGCTGATTCCCGGCCGAATTCCGGGCGGTTTTCCCGGCGGCATCCCGATCCCGCGCCCGGTGATTGGCGCCGGCCTTGCCGCGCGCGGCCGCATCGCGCCGCGGGTGTCGCCG
>NZ_WNJP01000308.1 GCF_009733735.1 Sandarakinorhabdus oryzae
CCGGCCCCTGCCGATCGCCCGCGGCCGGCCAGCGCGCCGGCGCCAGCCGCAGGATCAGATCGTCACCATCGTCCAGAAAGCGCCAGCTGGTGGCGAGGCCGGGCGCCAGTTCGCCGCCCGGCCCGCGCCGGATCAACGTGGCGCGGCTGGCCTCGTCCGCCAGATCGGTCGCCAGATCGCCTTCGCCCACCACCGCCACAGCCAGCGTGCCGCCCTGCCCGCCGGAACAGGCGGCCAGCAGCAGGGCAAGACCAAGGGCGATGGGCGCGCGCATTGCCCGACACTCTAGCCTTGCTTTGCGACGGTTCAACAGAGCTTCCTTGCGAGCCGGGCCGGCAAGGGCGTAGGAAGGGCCATGGAAACGGCTCCCGATATCACCCGGCTGATTGGAAACACCCCGCTGATCACGCTGAAAGGCCCCAGCCTTGAGACCGGCTGCACCATCCTGGGCAAGGCGGAATTCCTCAACCCCGGCGGCAGCGTGAAGGACCGCGCCGCGATGGGCATCATCGAGGATGCGGAAAGCCAGGGCCTGCTCAAGCCCGGCGGCATCATCGTTGAAGGCACCGCCGGCAACACCGGCATCGGCCTCGCTCTGGTGGGCGCCGCGCGCGGCTACAAGACGATCATCGTCATGCCCGAAACCCAGAGCCGCGAGAAGCAGGACACGCTGCGCGCACTGGGTGCCGAACTGGTGCTGGTGCCGGCCGCGCCTTATGCCAACCCCGGCCATTATGTGCACACCAGCCGCCGCATCGCCGAGGAGACGCCGGGCGCGATCTGGGCCAACCAGTTCGACAATGTCGCCAACAGATTGGCCCATATCCGCACCACCGCACCGGAAATCTGGCGCCAGACCGGCGGCAGGGTGGATGGCTTCACCTGTGCTGTCGGCACCGGCGGCACGCTGGCCGGCGTGGCGCTCGGCCTGCGCGCCGAAAAGCCCGACGTGACCATCGCGTTGACCGATCCCGAGGGCGCGGCGCTCTACAACTGGTTTGCCCATGGCGAACTGAAGGCCGAAGGATCGAGCGTGTCGGAAGGCATCGGCCAATCGCGCATCACCGGCAATCTCGATGGGCTGACGGTGGATGCCCAGTTCCGCGTGCCCGACAGCGAGGGCATGGCCTGGCTGCGCCGGCTGAATGCCGAAGAGGGCATCTGCCTGGGCCTGTCGTCCGGCATCAATGTGGCGGGCGCGGTGCGGCTGGCGCGGCACATGGGGCCGGGCCATGTCATCGTCACCATCCTGTGCGACAGCGGCCTGCGCTATCTGTCGACCATCTACAACGCCGAATGGCTGAAGGCGAAGGGCCTTGCCCCGGCATGACTCCGGGCGTTAGAATCGCCGCCCGATGAACGAGCCGCTCCTTCCCGACAGCAGCCTGACAGCGGTGCGCCCGAAAGCGCCCGGCGCTGGCCGCAGCGGTGAGCGCCTGCGCTGGGGCCTGACCGGCCTTGCTGCCATCTTCCTGATCGTGATGATCGCGGCGGCAGGCCTGCGCCCGACCGGCCGCGAGGCCAAGCCCGGCACCGGCGAGCCGCTGGCGGTGCTCGGCGTGGCCCCCGGCCCGGCCACGCGCCCGGCCGAAGAGAAGTGACCG
>NZ_WNJP01000309.1 GCF_009733735.1 Sandarakinorhabdus oryzae
GCCGCAGCGGCCTCGCGGGCGGCGAGCGCGGCGGCGGCCGCAGCCTCTGCGGTGGCCACCGCGGCTTCGGCCAGCGCAACGGCGGGCAGATCGGTGGGATCAACAAGAGCCAGCGCATCCTGCGCGTCGCTGACATCCTGATTTGCCTGGGTCAGATCGTCCTGCCGGTCCTGCAGGGTCTGCTGGGCGTCGGCGTTGCCGGTGGTGGCGGCGGCGACATCGACTTGCCAGACGATGATCGGCAGGCTGCGCGCGCGGGACTGGCTGGCCGGCGTTTCTGACAGATAGTCGAACAGCGAATCCGGTTCGCCGCCGGTGCGGTGATTGCGATCGAGCGCCAGGCCCGAGACGGCAAAGGCTGGCAGGCCGGAGTCGACCGGATCGAAGAAGATCGACGCGGTCAGCGTGCGCACCGCCGCGCCGGCTTGCCCGGTCAGCGACTGCAGCTCGAAATTGCGGTTGGCGAGGCCGGTCAGGCCGTTATCGAAGGTCCAGGTGCCGGCCTGGGCATCGCGGGCCAGCGTGTAGAGGCCATCATCGGCAGCGGTGGCCAGGCCAGTGACCACCACCACGTCGTGCGCGGCGCTGGCCGACAGGCGGGCGCGGCCGGCCGAGATGCTGAAGCGGTTCTGCGACAGGTTCAATTGCAGCCGCACCTGGCCATCGCCCGACACGCCGGGGAAGCGGGCGCGGATGCGAACGTTCGCGGGCGGCCAGGCGCTGGTGAGCCGCGAGCAGGCGGCTGCGATGACCGCCTGTTCCTGATCGGGATCGCTGCCGCGGTTGAAGGCGCGCGCGACGTAGCAGCGCTTGCCGCCCTCCTCGAAGAAGGCGCGCACCGCGTTCCACAGATAATTGTCGGCGCGGCCGGTGTCGCTGAAATCGAGCTGGCCCTTGCCGCCGTGGATACGCTCGAACTCCACCAGGCTGGTGATGATGTCGGGCTCCAGGTCGATCGGGCCATAGCGGCAGGCGCCGACGAAACCGGTGGTGGTGGTGGCCACGCCTTCGATGGATTTGGCCCGGAAACTGACCTCCTCCACGAACACGCCGGGCGCAAGATATTCGGGCATGACTGGTCTCCTTATGCGTGAATGACGAGTTCGGAATTGCCGACAGGGCGGGTGGTGCGCAGATTGAGCGGCTGGCCGGGCCGCAGGCTTTGCAGGGGCAGGGCGGTGTTGGGGCCAAGGCTGGCAAACAGGCTGGCCGGCGGCGCGCTCAACTGGGCCAGCACGGCGGCAAGATCGGGCAGCGGGCTGGCCGGCAGGCGCTGGCTCCAGGCGCGGATGCGCACTTGCCAGGCAAAATCCGGCGGCGGGATCGGCATGTCGGCAGGCAGCGGCGGATAGGGGCAGTGGACCACGGCCGCACCGCGCGAATCCGAGAGGCCCAGGCCGATCAGACGGCCGCCATGTTCGACGCCGATCAGCACCCAGGCCGGTATGGGCGCATCCGCATCGCGGGCGACGAGGTTGCAGCGGATTTCGGCGAGGCCACCGGGATTGGCCCGGCCCGGCGCGCCAAACAGCGGCCAATGCCGGCCGTCGCCGAGCAGTGCCCGGGCGGACGCGCGAAGGGCGGCCGGCTGCA
>NZ_WNJP01000031.1 GCF_009733735.1 Sandarakinorhabdus oryzae
GGCGGCGGCATCGGCCGCGACCTGCAGCCGGGCCTGGGCCGTGAACAGGGCGGCGCCATCGACGGCAAAGCCGACGGCCGCCGTCAACATCGGCAGCGCCAGCGCAAACACCGGCGCCATGGCGCCGGCGCGCCGGCCATGCGAACGCAACAGGTTCAGGCGGGGGCGCATCAGGCTTCCTTCACCATGCGAACGGTGACCGACAGGGTGGCCGGCATCGGCGCCAGCGGCAGCACGGTCGCCCGGCGCGAGGGAAATTCCATGCGGGCAACGACATCGCCGCCCACCGCCGCATCGGTCACTTCGGTGACGATATCGTCACCGCCGCCACCGCTGCCCCCACCGTTGCCATTCCCGTTGCCATTGCCGGCGCCGCAGCCGCCCGGGCCATAGCCGCCGATATCGCCAGCATCGCCATTGCCGCCACCGCAATTGCGGTCGCCGCCCGAACTGCTGGTCACCCACGGTGGCAGCGCATCGCGCATCATCGTCTTGCCGCCGGCGACATCGGCGCTGCCCACTGCCACGGCACGGGCCGCATTGCGCGCGCCATAGAGCGCCATGTTCCATGTATAGAACAGCACGCCATATTGAATGATGCCGCCCAGCATCAGCACAAATAATGGCAGTACAAGTGCAAATTCAAAGGCGCTTGCCCCGGTGCGGTCGCGGGCCAGTCTCTGGCCCAGATTCAGTATGGTCTTCTGATCAATCATGATGAATCGGCCACTTCTTTACGCAAAAATACCCGCGACTCGGCTGGTTTAACCAAAGTTGTTGACGTTTATGAGAAGAAAAACTTAAGAACATCTTTACAGCGCGCTGGCGCATCGTCGGCCTTGAACTGGCCGCCCGGCTTGGGCAGTCTGGCCCGCAACAATGCCGCCCCGACGGCCCTGCGAGACCCGGAACATCATGGCCCAGATCAGCATCCGCTCCGCCCGCGCCGACGAGATTCCGGCGCTCGAAGCGCTGATCACCGCTTCGGCGCGGATTCTCAGCCAGGGCTATTACACGCCGGAAGAGACCGAGGCCGCGATCACCCATGTCTTCGGGGTGGACAGCGAACTGGTCGCCGACGGCACCTACCTGGTGGTCGAAGACGAAGACGGCGACATTCTGGGCTGTGGCGGTTGGAGCAAGCGGGCGACGTTGTTCGGCGGTGACCGCTTTGGCGGCCGCGCCTCCGGCCTGCTCGATCCGGCGCGTGATGCCGCCAAGATCCGCGCCTTCTTCGTGGCACCACATGCCGCCCGGCGCGGGGTCGGCGCGGCGCTGCTGAGGGCGTGCGAGGACGCGGCGGCGGCCGCCGGCTTTGCCCGGACCGAGCTGATGGCCACCCTGCCCGGCGAGCCCTTCTATGCCGTCCATGGCTATGCCCCACGCCCCGGCATCACCACCGATTGCGGCGGCGTGGCCGTGCGCTTCGTGCCGATGGACAAGACGCTGGGCTGACCGCCAGCCTGTTACATTCCGGCCACAGCCCCGTCACCGATCGGACCGGTGCGCGAATGGCGTATGTCGCCCGCGCGTCCATGCCGCTTTGAAGGCAGCCACCGCAATCCGGTTTCAGGCCTGCAAGCAGGACTTTGTTGATCGGGTTGCGCGGGCGTTGCCAAAGTGCGGGCAGCGTCGGGATGCCGGGCTGCATGGCCTTTCATCCCGTGATGCTCGCTGGGGACGGGCTGGATCATGTGCGGCAAGGGGGCGTGCCGATCCAGCCACGACTGGCATGACATACTCAACCAGGGGATTGAAATGACGCGATTTCACGCAAGGGCCCATCGGGGCGAGATGACGCTGGCGACGTCGCTGCTGGCGCTGGCGCTGGCTGGCCTGTCGGCCCCGGCGATTGCCGCCGACGCCGCCGATGACCAGGCCGCCACCGCTGCCGCCGATGGCAAGGACGACACCACCATCGTCGTCACCGGCACCCGCCGTACTGACCGCACCGTGGCCGAATCGGCCGTGCCGATCGACGTCTTCACCGCCCAGGACCTCAAGGTGCAGGCCAGTTCCAGCCTGCAGACCGTGCTGAAGAACCTGGTGCCCTCGTTCAACCAGCAGCGCAACGCCGGTGCCGACGGCTCGGCCTTCGTGCGTCCGCCCA
Source organism: Sandarakinorhabdus oryzae (assembly GCF_009733735.1). Lineage (GTDB taxonomy): Bacteria > Pseudomonadota > Alphaproteobacteria > Sphingomonadales > Sphingomonadaceae > Sandarakinorhabdus > Sandarakinorhabdus oryzae. The sequence goes on from NZ_WNJP01000031.1 coordinate 2,111, forward strand.
CCCTGCGCGGCCTGCCGCCCGATCAGATCCTGGTGCTGATCAACGGCAAGCGCATGCACCGTTCGGCGCTGGTGCAGGTTGCCGGCGACTCGCTGTCGGTGGGTTCGCAAGGCCCCGACCTGTCGCAGATCCCGTCGATTGCGCTCGGCCGCATCGAAGTGCTGCGTGACGGCGCCGCCGCCCAATATGGTTCAGACGCCATTGCCGGCGTGATCAACCTGGGCCTGCGCACCAACGACAGCGGCATCGAGCTCAATGCGCGTTACGGCCAGACCTATCGCGGCGACGGCAAGGATTGGCAGCTGAACGGCAACGCCGGCTTCAAGCTGGGTGACGGCTATCTCAACATCTCCGGCGAATTCACCGATCAGGGCCTGTTCAACCGCGCCCTCGACCGCCCGGATTCGGCCATCCTGCGCGCCGCCGGCGTCAAGGTGCCTTCCCCGCCGACCCGTTATGGCCAGCCCGAAAGCCAGGCCTTCCGCTTCGTCGTCAACTCGGCCATTCCGGTGGGTGACAAGCAGGAAGTCTATTTCTTCGGTAACTATGGCCAGGCCAAGCAGGAAGTCGATTTCAACTATCGCCGCCCGTTCGGCATCGCCGCGCAGAGCTTCATCCCGCGTCCGGGCCTGCCGGCCTCGACCTCGTCGTTCGGCAAGTCGATCCCTACGGTCTATCTCGACGCCATTCCCGGTGCCCTGACGCCGCAGGGCAAGCCGATCTATGACGCCAACGGCCGCACCTTTGAAGCCAGCCAGTTCTACCCGGATGGTTTCACGCCGCTGTTCAAGAGCACCAATGAGGACTTCTCCGCGGCCGTCGGCTATCGCGGCGACACGGCGTTCGGCATGCACTTCGACCTGTCGGCGTCGGGCGGCATGAACAAGATCAGCTACCGCATGGACAACACGCTGAACCCGTCCATCGGCCCGGCCAGCCCCAGGAATTTCTACCTGGGCTTCCTGCAGCAGCGCGAACTCAACCTGAACCTCGATGTCACCTATCCGATCGAGGTCGGCTTTGCGACGCCGCTCAACATCGCGGCCGGTGCCGAATTCCGGCGTGAAACCTATGTGGTTGGCCTCGGCCAGGTCGAATCCTACCAGATCGGCCCTTATGCCCAGCAGACGGTGCGACGCAGCGATGGCACGACCTTCTCCAACACCGCGCCGATCGGTGCCAACGGCTTCCCCGGCTACAGTCCGGACGCCGCCACCAACACGTCGCGCAACAGCTACTCGGCCTATCTCGACCTTGAAACCAGCATCGTCGAAAGCTTCGATTTCGGCATCGCCGGCCGCTACGACCATTTCAGCGACTTTGGCGACACCTGGAACGGCAAGATCAGCGCGCGCTGGGCGATCACCCCGGCCATCGCGCTGCGCGGCGCGGCCAGCACTGGTTTCCGCGCACCGACGCCGGGCCAGTCGTCCACGGCCAACGTGCAGACCGCCTTCCCGAACGGCAGCACTGTACCGGTCGCGGTCGCCACGGTGACCCCGGGCAGCACCACCGGCATCTTCTTCGGCTCGCAGCCGCTGAAGCCGGAAAAGTCGACCAGCTTCTCGGGCGGCGCCGTGCTGACTCCGGGCGGCGGCTTCAACGTCACGCTGGACTATTACAACATCAAGGTGCGTGACCGCATCGCCATCACCTCGTCGTTCAACGTGACGCCGGCGCAGCAGGCGGCGCTGGCGGCGCTGGGTGTGGCCAATGCCTTCGATCTGGGCCAGGTGAACTATTTCACCAACGGCTTCAAGACGCGCACCCAGGGCGTCGACTTCGTGGCCTCGCATCGCGCCAACACCAGCGCTGGCAATTTCAACACCAGCCTGGCCATCAACTACAACAAGACCAAGGTGATCGAGCGGACCATCCCGGCAGCGATCGATGTGCGCCGTGCCGCCAACATCGAGGGCCTGACCCCGCGCTGGCGCGCTGTGCTGGCCGAAAGCTGGACCAGCGGCATGTTCGACGCCACCGCGCGCCTGAACTATTTTGGCAAGATCACCAGCTACAACAACCAGTCGGCGCTGCTGACCGACCCCGGCACGCAGGAGTTCCGGGCCGACGTCAGCTTCGATCTGGAAGTGGGCGTGACCTTTGCCGAGAAATATCGCGTGGCTGTGGGTGGCGAGAATATCTTCAACCGCTATCCGGAGCGGGAAGAGCGCAACATCTTCCCGACCACCGGTGCCCAGGCCAACGGCCGCATCTACAACGATGCGTCCCCGCTCAGCTACATGGGCGGCTTCTGGTACCTGCGCGCCTCCGCGAAATTCTGATCGCGAGAGGCGGGCATTATCGCTTGCCAACAGCGGGCGGCAGGGCAATCCTGCCGCCCGCTTGTTTTTGCAACCTGAGGGGACATCATCATGAAAATCTTCGCGCTTGCTGCTGCTGCCGCCGTCGTGCTTGCCGCGCCGGCCATTGCCGCGCCCAAGGCCAATGTGGAGAAGGTCGGCACGCCCGGCGGCCGTATCCTCACCGCCGCCAAGGTGTCGGCCAAGGCCACCACTGTCTATCTGTCGGGCAACCTGGCCTCGCCGCAGACGCCGGGCGGCAATGACTATGGCGATACCAAGACCCAGACGGTCAGCACGCTGAAGAAGATCAAGGAACTGCTGGCGACGCACGGCATGACCATGAAGGACATCGTGCGCATGGACGCCTATCTGGTGGCGGCGCCGGGCATGGACGGCAAGATGGACTTCGCCGGCTTCAACGCCGGGTTCGCCGAGTTCTTCAACACTGCCGAGAACCCGACCACCACCACCCGCACCACCATGCAGGTCGCCGCCCTGGCTGGCCCGCAGTTCCTGGTGGAGCTGACAGTGATCGCGGCCAAGTAAGGCGATCCACAAGAGCTCGAAGGGGCCGTCGCGGCAACACGGCGGCCCTGTTCGTTTCAGACCAGCACGCGTTCCGGCTTGGGCACTTCGGTCAGGATCGTGTCGCGGTCGATGCGCATCAGCGGCTTGATGTGGCCGTCGCGCAGATCATAGACCCAGCCGTGCAGCTGCAGCGGTTTGCCGGCGGCAAAGGCATCCTGAACCGGCCCGGTGCGCGCCAGGTGCAGCAGCTGGTCGCGCACGTTGATCTCCACCAGCCGGTTCACCCGCGCCTCGCCTTCGGGCAGCGCCTCGATCTCGCCGCGGTGATCGGTCAGCACCTGGCGCGCATGTTCCAGCCAGTGGGCGATGGGGCCATCGGGGGCGCCGTCCAGCGCCGCCTGGATGCCGCCGCAGCCATAATGGCCGCAGATCACCACGTTCTGCACCTCCAGCACATTGATGGCATAATGCAGCACCGCCATCAGGTTGCGATCATCTGGATAGACGAGATTGGCGATGTTGCGGTGGACGAAGAGCCCGCCGGGCACCGCCTGGGTCATCTGGTCGGGCGCCACCCGGCTGTCGGAACAGCCGATCCACAGGAACACCGGCCGCTGCCAGTTGATGTTGCGGTTGAAGAACTCCGGGTTCTCGGCCAGCATTTCGGCGGCCCAGGCCCGGTTTGACAGCAGCAGCTGATCGACTTCCTGCATCGGTGAACCCTTATGTGGCGCGGGCGCGGGTGACGGGGGCGTTGATCATTGCGGCGGCCTTGCGGGTGTGATCGGCGCGCAGCTTGACGTCGATGCCGCGATAGGGCGCGGCGCGGGCGAAGCTGTTGATGATGTCGATGCAATCGAGATCGACATAGTTTGTGGCCGACAGGTCGATCAGCAGCTGGGCACCGTCGGGCACCCGGGCCAGCGCCTCCTGCAACGCCGGCTTGTGCATGAAATAGAGGTTGCGCCGCGCCCGCACCATCACCGTGCCGCCATATTCGACATAGGTGATGATGCCGCCGGTGGACCGCCAGATGACAAAGCCCATGCCCACCACCAGGCCGATGGCGATGCCGACCAGCAGATCGGTGAACAGGATCGCCAGCACGGTCACCACGAACGGGATGAACTGGCTGAGCCCCTGTTTCCAGCGCTGCATGAACAGCGCCGGCTTGGCCAGCTTGTAGCCGGTGGCGATCAGCACGGCGGCCAGCGCCGACAGCGGGATGAGATTGAGGATGGCCGGCATCAGCGCCAGGCCGAGCAGCAGCCAGGTGCCGTGCAGCATCGTCGACAGCCGCGAATCCGCACCGGATTCAACATTGGCCGACGAGCGCACGATGACCGAGGTGACCGGCAGGCCACCCAGCAGCCCGGAGACGAGATTGCCCGCCCCCTGCGCCATCAATTCGCGGTTCTTGTCGGTGACGCGGCGCTTGGGATCAAGCTCGTCCACCGCCTTGACGCTGAGCAGCGATTCAAGGCTGGCGACGATGGCCAGGGTGAGCGCCGCCGTCCACACCTTGGGATTGGTGAAGGCGCCGACATCGGGCAGGCGCACCTGGTCCACCAGCGCCCACGGCGTGGCAGAGACCGGCACCTGCACCAGGTGGGTGCTGGCAATGGCCAGATCCGGCGCAAAGGCCTGGAAGCCGGCGTTGGCCGCGACCGCGAACAGCACCACGACCAGCGGTCCGGGCAGGAGTTTCAAGGGGCCGTCCTTGGGCTTGGCCTTGTCCCACCAGAACAGGAAGACCAGGCTGATGGCGGCGATGATGGCGGCGCCCCAGACGAAATCATTGTTGAGCGCGTGCATCAGCGCGCTCAGCGTGTTGTCGCCATCGGGCTGGAAGAAGCTGAAATCGCCTTCGGGATCGCCGTCATAGCCCACCGCGTGCGGCAGCTGCTTGAGGATGAGGATCAGGCCAATGGCGGCCAGCATGCCGGTGATCACCGCGCCCGGCACGAATTCGGCAATCACGCCGCCGCGCGTGGCCGCGAACAGCAGCTGCAGCAGGCCCGCCAGGCAGACGGCCGCCAGAAACGCCTCGAAACTGGGCAGGCTGGTGATGGCGGCCAGCACGATGGTGGTGAGGCCCGCCGCTGGCCCGGCCACCGACAGCGGTGAGCGGCTGATCGCACCGACCACGATGCCACCGACGATGCCGGCGACCAGGCCCGACATCAGCGGCGCGCCGGACGCCAGCGCCACGCCCAGGCACAACGGCAGCGCCACCAGGGCTACCACCAGCGACGCCGGCACATCCTGTCGCCAGCTGGCCAGCACGCCTGTCCCTGCAACCATCGTCAATCGCTCCCATTACAATCCAGCAAGGGATAGCAGGCTGAGGGCGACCGGCAAGTGCTTGCGCGCTGGCCGCGGATTCGCCAGAGACAGGGACATGACCGCCAAGCCGCCGCTCCAGGCCATCATCGTGCCCGTCACGCCGTTGCAGCAGAACTGCACCCTGTTGTGGTGCACGAAGACCATGCGCGGTGCCTTCACCGATCCGGGCGGCGATCTCGACCGGCTGAAGAAGGTCGCAGCCGACAATGGCGTGACCATCGAGAAGCTGCTCGTCACCCACGGCCATATCGATCATTGTGGGCTCACGGCGGTCCTGGCCCGTGATCTGGGGGTGCCGATCGAGGGGCCGCACCGCGACGACAAGTTCTGGATCGACATGAACCCCGCCCAGGGCGCCGCCTATGGCGTGGCCGGTGCCGAGGCGTTCACGCCCGACCGCTGGCTGGAAAATGGCGACCAGGTGACGGTGGGCGAACTGGTGCTCGACGTCTATCACTGCCCCGGCCACACGCCCGGGCACGTGGTGTTCCACCATGCACCGTCGCAGCTGGCGATCGTTGGCGACGTGCTGTTTCAGGGCAGCATCGGCCGCACCGATTTCCCCAAGGGCAATTACAATGACCTGGTGGAGGCCATCACCACCAAGCTGTGGCCGCTGGGCAACGAAACCGCCTTCGTGCCCGGCCATGGCCCGATGAGCACCTTTGGCCGCGAACGGCAGAGCAATGCCTTCGTGGCGGACCGGATGCTGGGTTAACCGGCGGCGGCGAGCAGCGGCGCCAGATCGATCACCGCCCAGACCGCGTCAACGCGGCCATCACGAAACCGGTAGACCGTGTGTTCGGCCAGCGCGGCCGGCTGACCATTGGTTGGAATGCCGAAGAACGGCATGACGGCAGTGCCGGTGCGGCGCAGGCGCACGCTGAGATGATCGCCGTCGATGATCAGCTGACGGATTTCGACATGCGAATCCGGCACCATGGCCTGCACCGCCGCGAACAGGTCGCGCATCTGCGCCCGACTGAAAGGCTGGTCATCATAATCGAAGGTCTCGTGATAGAAACCGACAGCCGCGTCAAAACGTGCGGCGTTGATATTGTCGATGTAGGCGCGAAAACGCGCTTCGATGTCTGCCCTGTCCACCCCCGCCCTCCCCGCGATGAACCTGCCGAAGCGTCTCAAAGCGCTATCGGGCCGTCAAGCGGCCTCAGACGAAATCGTGCGGGCCGGGCGGCGGCACAAAGCCCAGCCACAGCGCCCACAGCGACAGCGCCAGGATCAGGCCCCAGCTGGCCAGGGCGCCAAAGGCGCGGAACGGGTTGGGCGCCGGCCGGCTCATGCCGATCATGTGGGCAATGCGGGCCAGCACCAGCAAGGCGCCGGCGCCCCACAGCCACAGCGAGCCATGGCCGCTGGTCAGCTCAATGCCGGCCATCAGCACCAGGGTGAAGGGCACAAATTCGGTGAAATTGGCGTGGGCGCGGATGCGTTCCAGCATCAGCTGGTCACCACCGTCGCCCAGCATGATCTTGCCCGACACGCGGCGGGAGACGACCCTGAAGGTCAGCACCATGAACACCAGGCCGAGCAGGCCGGCGGTGATCAGGGTGACCGGGATCAGCATCAGCCGGCGGCCTTGCGCGGCGCGTCCGGTACCCAGCGTTCGATCAGCTTGTAGCTGCGGTCATACCATTTCGAGCCGGGATAATTGTTGCCGAGCACGGCGGCGGCCTTGGTCGCCTCTTCGGGCACGCCCATCGACAGATAGCATTCGACCAGCCGGTGCAGCGCCTCGGGCACGTGGCTGGTGGTGTCGTATTTGTCGATCACGGTGCGGAAACGGATGATCGCCGCCAGATACAGGCCCTGCCCCTGGTAGAAGCGGCCGACCTCCATTTCCTTGCCGGCGAGGTGGTCGCGCGCCAGATCGACCTTCAGCCGGGCATCGGCGGCATAATCGGTGTTGGGATAACGGCGGATCAGTTCGCCAAGCGAATCAAGCGCTTGCTGGGTGGTCTTCTGATCCTTGTCCACCCCCATGATCTGGTTGTAGTGCGAGAGCGCCACCATGTAATAGGCATAGGGCGCCTCGCGGCTGCCGGGGTGCAGCGACAGGAAGCGCTGCGCGGCGCCGATCGATTCCTGATACTCGCCGGCGGCATAATAGGCATAGGACGACATCAACTGCGCCCGGCGCGCCCACACGCTGTAGGGGTGCTGGCGCTCGACTTCGTCGAACTGCGCGCCGGCCAGGCGATACTGGCGGCGCGAGAGGGTTTCGCGGGCGGCGCTGTAGAGGGTTTCGACGTCCTGCGCGACATAGCTCTGGTCCTTGCGCGGCTTGCGGCTGTTGGCACAGGCGGTCAGCAGCACAGGCGTCAACAGCAAAAGGGCAAGGGCGATGCGGTTCGGGCGGGACATGCGGGCATCCCTAGCAGGATGGTTGTGGGCAGGGAAGTAGCGCGCCGCGGCTTAACGCCCGATGGCCGCAGCCTCACAAATCCTGCGGGCGGCGGCGGATGACGAGGTTCCTGATCTCGGTCATGTCTTCCATGGCAAAGCGCACGCCTTCGCGGCCCAGCCCGCTGTCCTTCACGCCGCCATAGGGCATGTTGTCGACCCGGTAACTGGGCACATCGTTGATCACCACGCCGCCGACATCGAGCACGTCCCACGCCTTCAGCATGTGGAACAGGTCGCGGGTGAAGATGCCCGCCTGCAGGCCGAACTTGCTGTCGTTGACGATGTCGAGCGCCTCGTCGAACGTCTTGAAGCGGGTGAAGAAGGCGACCGGGCCGAACGCCTCCTCGGTGTTGAGCCTGGCGCTGCGCGACACATCCTCCAGCAAGGTCGCGGCCAGCATGGCGCCGTCGCGCTGACCGCCGCACAGCAGCGTCGCGCCGCTGGCCACGGCCTCCTGGATCCAGCCATCCAGCCGCGCCGCCTCCTTCACGTCGATCATCGGGCCGATAAAGGTGGCTTCGTCGCGCGGGTCACCGGCGATCAGCTTCGCCGTGCGCTCGACCAGCCTGGCCTTGAAGGCGTCATAGACGTCATCATGCACCAGGATGCGCTGCACGCCGATGCACGACTGGCCGGACTGGTAGAAGGCGCCAAACACGGTGCGATCGGCCGCATCATCCAGATCGGCATCGCGATCGATGATCACCGCCGCATTGCCGCCCAGTTCGAGCACCACCTTCTTCTTGCCGGCCCGCGCCTTCAGATCCCAGCCCACATCGGGCGAACCGGTGAAGCTCAGGAGCTTCAGGCGATCATCAGTGGTGAACAGGTCCGCGCCTTCGCGGTGCGCCGGCAGGATGGAGAAGGCGCCGGGCGGCAGATCGGTTTCGGCCAGCACTTCGCCGATGATGATGGCGCCCAGCGGTGTGCGGCTGGCCGGCTTCATCACGAACGGGCAGCCCACCGCGATGGCCGGCGCGATCTTGTGGGCGGCGAGGTTCAGCGGGAAATTGAACGGGCTGATGAAGCTGCACGGGCCGATCGGCACGCGCTTCCACATCCCCTGATAGCCCTTGGCGCGCGCCGAGATGTCGAGCGGCTGCACCTCGCCGGTCATCCGCACGCTTTCCTCGGCGGCGATCCGGAACGTGTCGATCAGCCGGCCGACCTCGCCGCGGGAATCGCGGATCGGCTTGCCGGCCTCGACGCACAGCGCATCGGCCAGTTCGTCGGCGCGCTCGGTGAAGCGCTTGACGCAGTGGGCCAGCACGGCCTGGCGCTCGAAACTGGCCATGCGCGCCATCGGCTCGGCCGCCGCGACCGCCGCCGCGATGCCACGGTCAATCGTCGCGGCGTCGGCTTGCGCCACGCGCGTCGCCGGCAGCTGCGTGAACTTGTCGGTCACCACCAGGTCGGCGTTGGGCTGTTCGGCCCGGTTCGCGACATAGAGCGGATAGGTGTCGCGCAGCGCCATGGTCTTGCCTCTCAAACGGTCAGGACGATCTTGCCCAGCGCCTTGCGGTCCATCATCCAGCGAATGGCTTCCGGGCCCTGGTCAAGCGTGAAATGGCGCGAGACATGCGGCTTCAACTTGCCGTCCGCATACCAGCGCAGCAGTTCTTCCATGTTGTCACGATGCAAAGCCGGCTCGGCCTGGGTGAAGGCGCCCCAGAACACGCCGACAATGCTGGCGCCCTTGATCAGCGGCAGGTTCAGCGGCAGCGCCGGGATGGCACCGGCGGCAAAGCCAATGACCAGATAGCGGCCGTTCCAGGCGATGCCGCGGAAGGCCGGCTCGGCATAGCGGTCACCCACCGGATCATAGATCACGTCGGCGCCCTTGCCGCCGGTGAGCTGCTTCACGCGCTCCTTCAGATCCTCGGTGGCATAGTTGATCACCTCGTCGGCGCCCATCTCCCGGCACAGCGCCAGCTTTTCAGCGGAGGACGCGGCGGCAATCACCTTGGCGCCCATGACCTTGCCCAGCTCCACGGCGGTCAGGCCGACGCCGCCAGCCGCGCCCAGCACCAGCAAGGTCTCGCCGGGCTTCAACTGGCCACGCTGTTTCAGCGCGTGGTGGCTGGTGCCATAGGTCATGGTGAACCCGGCGGCGACGTCGAACGGCATGCCGGGCGCCATGCGCACGATCTGGCTGCGGTTGGCGATCACCTCCTCGGCCATGGCGCCGTGGCCGGTCATGGCGATGACCTGGTCCCCCACCGCGATGTCGGACACGCCTTCGCCCACCGCGCTCACCACGCCGGCACATTCCCCGCCGGGGCTGAACGGCAGCGCTGGTTTGAACTGATAGAGATTCTGGATGATCAGCGTGTCGGGGAAATTCACCCCCACCGCCTTCACGCTGATCCGCACCTGGCCCTTGCCCGGTTCCGGCACCGCCACATCTTTCACCACCAGTTTTTCCGGTGGCCCGTGTTCAACGCACAGCACGGCCTTCATCAAATGCTCTCCCCAAATGCGGTTTCGCTGGCACAATAGCCGGCGGTTACAGCAGCGCCAATCCTGCCATTAGTGACTCGCCCAGCAGGCGGAACTCGGCTTCCCGCGGGGAGCCCTGTCGCCAGACCAGCGCCACCGTGCGCGCCGCATTCCCCGCCACCGGCCGCGCGATCAGATCACTGCCGGCGATGATGCCGGCGTCCAGCGCCAGTTTTGGCACCAGCGTCTGGCCCAGGCCGCCGGCCACCATCTGCACCAGCGTGACCAGGCTGGTGCCGCGATGGGCCGGATCGGCGCGCAGTTCCGGGCGGCCGCAGGCCGAAAGCGCCTGTTCCTTCAGGCAATGCCCATCTTCCAGCAGCAGCAGATGGTGCGGATCAATGGCATCGGGCGCCACCGCTGGCGGCGGATCGGGCAGATCGCCGGGGCGGAACACCAGGAAGAAGGGATCATCGAACAGCGGCATCACCGTGAGGCCCGGCGTTTCCCACGGCAGCGCCAGCAGCACGACATCGAGCATGCCACGCGCCAGCGCCTCGCTGGCCGGGCCGCTCATCTCCTCGCGCAGGTGCAGCTTGAGGTCGGGCCAGTCGGCGCGCACCCGTGGCAGCGCGCGCGGCAGCAGATAGGGCGCGATGGTGGGGATGACGCCGAGGCGCAGCGGGCCGGAAAGCGGCTTGTCGCCACCCACCGTCAGCCCGGCCAGTTCATCGGCTTCGCGCAGCACGTCATAGGCCTTGGCCACCACGCGCTCGCCCATCGGCGTGAAGCGCACCACGCGCCGGTTGCGCTCCACCAGCCGCACGCCCAGCAGTGATTCGAGCTCGGCCAGGCCGGCCGACAGAGTGGACTGGGTCACGAAGCAGGCTTCGGCGGCGCGGCCGAAATGGCCATGGATGTGCAGCGCCGTCAGATACTGCAGCTGTTTCAGGGTGGGGAGAAAGGCTGTCATCGATAAAGTCGATTTGTCACACAGATATTATCGATTGGATTTCTATCTGATGCGCTATCATGGGGCAAGGCGTCGGATGGGGTTTGGCCCCGTCTGAGCCGAATCAACCCACAAAAAGGACCTTACCCCATGGCTTTGACCGTTGGTGATACCATTCCCTCGTTTGATCTTCCCGTGCAGCAGGGCGTTGCCGCGCTGCCGGCCGGCGAAACGCTCGACATCACCAAGGCCTTCCCGGGCAAGTGGAAGATCCTGTTTTACTGGCCGAAGGATTTCACCTTCGTCTGCCCGACCGAGATCATCGGCTATGGCGATCTGAAGGGTGACTTCGCCGATCGCGACGCCGTGCTGATCGGCGCCTCGACCGACACCGATTTCGTGCACTTCGCCTGGCGCAAGTCGGACGAGCGCCTGGCCGCGGCCGATTTCCCGTGGCTGGCCGATAACAGCAAGCTGCTGGCCGACGCGCTGGGCATCGTGGTGCCGGGCGCCGGTGTCGCCCTGCGCGCCACCTTCATCATCGATCCGGACAACGTGATCCAGCACGTCACTGTCAACGGCCTGAACGTCGGCCGCAACCCGGCCGAAACGCTGCGCATCCTCGATGCGCTGCAGACCGACGAGCTGTGCCCGTGCAACTGGACCGACGGCCAGGACACGCTGAAGCCAGCCGCGTGACGGCGAGGGGATAGCGCGCAGCGCTATCCCCCGACTCGTCAAAGGCCGGCCGGCGGGGCGGCGGGCAGCTTGGGAAGGCTTGGATTTCCAAGCCAATCCAAGTGCCCGCCGAACCCGTTCGACGTCAGCCGCGGCTTTGCCGCGGCCCCTTCCCCTTCTTCCAATCCAACCCTCGCCCCCGATGGCAGAGGGGAAAGGCACACCCATGATCTTTTCCGAACTCGCCAAGACCCTGCCGGATTATGCCAAGGATCTGCGCCTCAACGTCTCCAGCCTGCTGACCGAGCAGCTGCTCAGCGACCAGCAGAAGTGGGGCACGATCGTTGCGGTCGCCCATGCTTGCGCGCACAAGCCGCTGATCGATGCGGTGGAGGCAGAGGCCGCGACCAAGCTGTCGCCCGAAGCGCTGAACGCCGCCAAGGCCGCGGCCAGCATCATGGCGATGAACAACATCTATTACCGCTTCACCTACATGGCGTCGCGGCCGGACTACAAGACGATGCCGGCCAAGCTGCGCATGAACGTGATCGGCGCGCCGGGCATCGAGAAGGCCGATTTCGAGCTCTTCAGCCTGGCGGTTTCCGCCGTGAACGGCTGCGGCATGTGCATCGACGCCCACGACAAGGTGCTGGCCCAGCACGGCGTGGGCGCCGACAAGATCCAGGCAGCGGTGCGGATCGCCGCCGTGGTGCATGCGGTGGCGCGGACACTTCAGGCGCTGTAACGCCGCCAACGCCACAAAAGTGCAACATGAAAGGTCGGTCATCCCACGCGGGGTGACTGGCCTTTTTGTTCGAGATGGATTAAGTCACGCTCAAATCGGAGGCCTGCCCCCGGCCGGCCGGAGAATGACCATGGGTTTGATCGCCTATCTCGACTCGGTGAAGCAGCGCGACCCGGCGCCGCGCTCGCGCTGGGAAATTCTCACCTATCCCGGCGTCTGGGCGCTGGGCTTCCACCGCATCGCGCACCTCTTGTTCTCCGCCCGCTTCTTCTTCCTGGCGCGGCTGGTCAACCACATCGCGCGGCTGCTCACCGCCATCGACATTCACCCCGGCGCGCGCATCGGGCGCAATTTCTTCATCGATCACGGTTTCGTGGTGATCGGAGAGACCGCCGAGATCGGTGACGAGGTGACCATCTATCAGTGCGTGACGCTGGGCGGCACCGATCCGGCCGGCGGCATGGGCGGCAAACGCCACCCGACCATCCTTGATGGCGCCATCATCGGTTCCGGCGCGCAGGTGCTGGGCCCGATCACGGTTGGTGCCAAGGCCCGCATCGGTGCCAATGCCGTGGTCACCCGGGATGTGCCGGAAGGCGCTACCATGGTCGGCATCCCGGCCAAGGCCGTGGTGATGGCGGCCGAGGATTATGTGAAGCCGTTCCTGCCCTATGGCACGCCGTGCGCGCAGAAGTTCGATCCGGAAACCCAGAAACTGGAACTGCTGCGCTGCGAGCTCGAGACGCTCAAGGCACGGATCGACGAGCTGACCCGCGAAGAGGCCCGCAAGGCCGGTTGACCTCGCTGGCGCGCCGCGCCACATCTTGGGCGTGAGCATCGTCATCCCGCTGACCCAGACTGGCATTCGCCAGGTCGCCTTCACCCGCCCCGAACTCGATCGCATCATGTCGCTCTATGGCCGCATGGTCGCGGCCGGCCTGTGGCGCGACTATGCGCTGGAACTGGGCGAGAGGATCGCCAGCTTTTCGGCCTTCCGCCGTTCGGCCGAGAATCCCGAAGTCCGCCTGGTCAAGGACCCGGCGCTGCGCAACCGCCAAGGCGAGTGGGTGCTCTATGGCGAAGGCGGCGTGGTGCTGAAGCGCGGCCACGAACTGGCCGGCGTCCTGGCGGTGGTGGAGCGGCGGCTGTTGAAGGCGGTTGACGGGTGAAATGAAAAAGGCGGCCCCGAAGGACCGCCCTTTCGTATTCCAAGAACCCCTGCCCTCAGCGCGCGCCGCCCAGCGCCGTTTGGGCCTGCGCACCGCCATTATCCGGCGTCAGCTCGCCGGTGCGGTCGCTGATCTCGGCAAAGCGGGCCGCCACGGTTTCGGCGGTCAGTTCCTCGGCGGAAAGATGCACGCCGCGGGTGAGCGTCACATAGGCGCGCTCGATGCCGCCGCCGCCGGCGTTGAGGATGACATTGGTCGGCGCCTCTTCCGACACGAGGTAGACAGCGGCCGGCACCACGGTTTCCGGGCCCATCTTTTCCAGCAGCGCCGGCGGCATCAGATCCTCGGTCATGCGCGTCGCGGCCAACGGCGCGATGGTGTTCACGTGCACATTGTACTTGCCGCCTTCCAGCGCCAGCGTCTTCATCAGGCCAACCAGCGCCAGCTTGGCGGCGCCATAATTGGCCTGGCCGAAATTGCCATAAAGGCCGGTGGAGCTGGTGGTCATCAGGATGCGGCCATAGGCCTGCTCGCGCATCAGTTCCCACACCGCCTTGGTGCAGTTGACGCTGCCCATCAGGTGCACGTCCAGCACCGTGCGGAAATCATCCAGGGTCATCTTGGCAAAGGTCTTGTCGCGCAGGATGCCGGCGTTGTTGACCAGGATATCGATGCGGCCCCAGCGTTCCTTGACGTTGGCGACCATCTTTTCCACCGCCGCCATGTCGGTGACGCTGGCGCCGTTGGCCATGGCTTCGCCGCCGAACGCGGCAATCTCATCAACCACCGCCTGCGCCGCCGACAGTGACGCGCCAGAGCCATCGCGGGCGCCGCCGAGATCGTTGACCACCACCTTGGCGCCACGCCGTGCCAGATCCAGCGCATAGGCCCGGCCCAGGCCGCCGCCGGCCCCGGTGACAATGGCAACGCGCCCTTCAAAGCTGATGGTCATGGAAAATTCGCCCCTCGCAAAGTGGAATCTGTCCCGCGCCGTTTACCCAAGCCGGCAAGGTGTGGAAAGCGATTCTGCCACCCGCCCCCGCAGATTGGGGAGTGACGAGCCGCAGCCGCGCTGCGTCTTGCGCCGGCCCATCAGGCTGCTGTAACTTGTGTCTGGGTCGAGCAAGCAGGAGGCAGCACGTCATGCCAACCACCGCCGTTGACCTGTATCGATCCTTGATTGGTGATGCCGCGAAATTGCGCGTCAGGAAGGGCGTGCCCGACAAGGGCATGCTGTATCCGCGCTGGACCGAATCCGAATATGTCGACCGCTATGGCGAGACCAAGATCAGCCGCGCCGATGTTCGCATTGAAGTGGGTGCCAATGGCCCCGAGGTGGTGGATGATGGCGGCGGCACTTCGTTGCACGATGTCAGTGGCTGGTTCGGTGGCCGTGAATTCCACATCCCGGCCGGCACCGAATATTCCGAGGAGATCCTGATCATCAAGGACGAGAAGAAGAAGACCAATCCCAAGGGCACCGTTTCTGGCTACCATTATCAGCTGGCGGTCCGCACGCGGATGACCCAAACCCAGTTCATGGGCTATCTCGACAACATGGCGCGGGCCGCTGTCGTCAGGCAGAACACGCTGGCGCGCCAGTAAGCGCCCTTAGTCACAGGGAAGATCAGCATGCCCGAAATCTCGGTGAACACGATGATTGTCGCCATCCAGGCGGTGGCAGCACAGGTGCGCCAGATGCGGGCCGTGGCCGCGATGGACGATGCCCAGCCCGAAGAGCTGATGTTGCTGGAGGAGTGGCTGGAAGCCGCCGAAGACCTAGAGCGCGCCTACGACAAGGCGGCCAAGACCATCATCAACTTGCCGCCCTATGACCGGCTGGCGCCCTGACCCTCAGGGTCAGGCCGCCTGCATTGCCGGCACGGCATCGAGCGAATAGCCGGCCGAGCGCACGGTGCGGATCAGATCGGGCAGTTCCTCGCCATTGGGGCCGGCGTTGACGGCCTTGCGCAAGCGGCGGATGTGCACGTCGACGGTGCGCTGCTCCACATAGACATCGCGGCCCCAGACGGCGTCGAGCAGCTGCTCGCGGCTGAACACACGGCCGGGATGTTCGAGGAAGTGGCGCAGCAGGCGGAATTCCGTGGGCCCCAGCTGCACGGTGCGGCCATCGCGGGTGACGCGGTGGGCCGTCGTGTCCATGGCGATGCCGGCGAATTCCAGCGCGCCGCCCTGCAGGGCCGGGCGCAGGCGGCGCAGCACGGCGCGGATGCGGGCGACCAGTTCGCGCGGGGAAAACGGCTTGGTCATGTAATCATCGGCACCGGTTTCGAGGCCGCGGATACGGTCCGCTTCGTCGCCGCGGGCGGTGAGCATGACGATCGGCAGGTTGGCCGTGGCCGGCGCCCGGCGCAGGCGGCGGCAGACCTCGATGCCCGACAGGTTGGCGATCATCCAGTCGAGAATGACCAGATCGGGCTTTTCCTCTTCAGCCAGGGTCAGGGCTTCCTCGCCATCGCCGGTGCGGACGACATCAAAGCCTTCCTTTTCGAGATTGTAGGTCACCAGCTCGATCAGGCTGGCGTCGTCTTCAACAAGCAGGATCTTCGCGCGCATGGGTCGGTCTCCTGGGCTGGCTTATTGCGGGTTGTAGACGCTGGAGGTCATGTCGGTCTTGGGGCGTTCGGCCGGGCGTTCGCCAGTGGCGGTGAAATAGACCATCTCGGCCACCGACGTGGCGTGGTCGCCAATGCGCTCCAGATTCTTGGCGACGAACAGCAGGTGCGTGGATGGCGTGATGTAGTGCGGATTTTCCATCATGAAGGTGAGCAGCGAGCGGAACAGCGAGTTGTAGAACTCGTCCACCTGCTGGTCGCGCTGCAGGATGGCCAGGGCCTTTTCGGCGTCGCGATCCACGAAGGCGTCGAGCGTGTCGCGGATGATTTCCACCACCGTGCGCGCCATTTCCGGAATGATCACCGCCGGGGCGACCGGCTGCGACTGGGCGACGACAGCGGCGCGCTTGGCGATATTCTTGGCATAATCGCCGATGCGTTCCAGCACGCCGGCAATCTTCAGCGCCGCCACGATCTCGCGCAGATCGTCGGCCAGCGGGGCGCGCAGGGCGATGATCCGCACGGCCAGCGCTTCGGCTTCGGCCTCCAGCTCGTCCATGCGCTTGTCGGCATCGACCACCACGCGGGCGGCCTCGCTGTTGCGGGCCATCAGCGCGTCGACGGCATCGGCGATCTGGGTTTCGCACAGGCCACCCATGCGGGAAATCACCGCGCGCAGCTGGGCAATGTCGTCGTCGAAGCTCTTGACGGTGTGGGCGGTGGTCTCTGCCATGGGTCTGGCCTTTGTTGGGTCGGGCTGGTGGGGGTTCAGCCGTAACGACCGGTGATATAGTCCTTGGTGCGCGTCGCCTTCGGGTTGGTGAAGATCACCGACGTGTCATCATACTCCACAAGGCTGCCGAGGTGGAAAAAGGCGGTCTTCTGCGAAACGCGCGCCGCCTGCTGCATGTTGTGGGTAACGATGACGATGGCATAACGGCCGCGCAATTCGTCAATCAGCTCCTCGATGCGCGCCGTCGCGATCGGGTCGAGCGCCGAGCAGGGCTCGTCCATCAGGATGACTTCGGGATCGACCGCGATGGCACGCGCGATACACAGGCGCTGCTGCTGCCCGCCCGACATGGCGGTGCCGCTCTCGCCCAGGCGGTCCTTCACTTCGTCCCACAGGCCAGCACGACGCAGGGCGCTTTCCACGATCCCGTCCATATCGGCCTTGGAGCGGGCCAGGCCATGCAGGCGCGGGCCATAGGCGACGTTCTCGTAGATCGACTTGGGGAACGGGTTGGGTTTCTGGAACACCATGCCGACGCGGGCGCGCAGCTGCACCACGTCCATGGCGCTGGCATAGATATCCTGGCCATCGAGCTCGATCTGGCCATCGACACGGGCGCCATCGATAGTGTCGTTCATGCGGTTGAGGCAGCGCAGGAAGGTGGACTTGCCGCAGCCGGAAGGCCCGATGAAGGCAGTGACATGTTCGGCCGACACGTCGATGGAGACGCCCTTGATGGCCTGTTTCTGGCCATAGAAGACGTTCACATCACGCGCCGTCATCTTGGGCGGCGGCTCGTTGTGGCCGATTGCAGGATTGGTGCTCACCAGCGCCTCTCGAAACGGTTGCGAAGATAGATGGCCAGGCTGTTCATGGCGATCAGCACGACCAGCAGCACGATGATCGCCGCCGAGGTCTTCTCGACAAAGCCGCGCTGCACGTCGTCGGACCACAGGAACACCTGCATCGGCAGCACGGTGGCCGGCGCGGTGAAGCCCTGCGGCACATCGGTGACGAAGGCGCGCATGCCGATCAGCAGCAGCGGCGCGGTTTCACCCAGCGCGCGGGCGACGCCAATGATGGTGCCGGTCATGATGCCGGGCAGCGCCAGCGGGAGCACATGGTGGAACACCACCTGGATCGGCGAGGCGCCAATGCCCAGCGCGGCATCGCGGATCGACGGCGGCACCGATTTGATGGCGACACGCGCGGCAATCACGATCACCGGCATGATCATCAGCGCCAGCGTGATGCCGCCGACCAGCGGCGCCGAACGCGGCATGCCGGCAAAATTCAGGAAGAAGGCCAGGCCCAGCAGGCCGAAGATGATCGACGGCACCGCAGCGAGATTGTTGATCGACAGCTCGATGATGTCGGCGACGCGGCCCTTGGGCGCGAATTCCTCCAGCCAGACCGCCGACAGCACGCCCAATGGGAAGGCGATGGCGATGGTGACCAGCAGGGTGAGCAGCGAGCCCAGCGCGGCGCCGCCGATACCGGCCAGTTCCGGTTCGGTCGAATCGGCGTTGCCCAGGAAGGCGCCATTGAACCCGGTGCGCAAGCGCCCCTGCCCTTCGAGCCAGCGCCAGTCTGCCACTTCGCGATCGGAGACGCCGCGGCTGTCGGCTGGAGCCGACAGGTCAAACTTGCCCTTGGCAAGCAGATCGATGGAGGAGCGCACCGGCACCCACAGGCTGGCCTTGTGGCCAAGCAGCGCCGGATCCGCCATCACCGCATCGCGCAGCTGCATCCAGGCCGCATCCGACAACTGGTCGCTGGCGGGGCCCAATTGCTGGGCGGCCTGCAGCAGCAAGGCCTGCCAGTCGGCACGGGCCAGCATCACCTGGCCATTGGGGCCGGCCGCGGCCGCCGGATCGACACCCAGCGTGGTGGCATCGAACTGCACCTCGATGCGGGCTTCGGTGCGCAGGAAACCGGTCCAGCCGTCGCGCACGATGGTGAACAGCAGGAAGGCGAGGAAGCTGGCGGCGACCACCAGCGCGCCGGCGCCGAGCCGGCGGAAATTGCGTTCCTTGGCATAGCGCGCGGCGATGCGCTTCTGCATGGCCGGGGTCGTCCAGTCCGTCGGCTGTCGTTCGGGCATGGCGGCGGCCGGGGCGGCCGCGCCGGGGGCAGCAAGCGTCGCCATCACTCGTAGGCCTCGCGATAGCGCTTCACGACGGAGAGCGCGTAGATGTTGAGGATCAAGGTCATCACGAACAGCACCAGGCCCAGCGCGAAGGCGGAGAGCGTCTTGGCGCTGTCAAACTCCTGGTCACCGGTGAGCAGCGCAACGATCTGGGTGGTGACGGTGGTGACGCTGGCGAATGGATTGGCAGTGAGATTGGCGGCGAGGCCAGCGGCCATCACCACGATCATCGTCTCGCCGATGGCGCGGCTGACGGCGAGAAGCACGCCGCCGATGATGCCGGGCAGCGCGGCGGGCACCATCACCTTCTTGACCGTTTCCGACAGGGTCGCACCCATCGCCAGGCTGCCATCGCGCATGGCGCGCGGCACGGCGGCCAGGCTGTCATCGGCCATCGAGGAGACGAACGGAATGATCATCACCCCCATCACCAGGCCGGCGGCGAGCGCGCTGTCGGACGAAGCGTCGGTCATGCCCAGCGCGACGGCAAGGCCGCGGATCAACGGCGCCACGGTGAGCGCGGCGAAGAAGCCATAGACCACGGTGGGCACCCCGGCGAGCAGCTCCAGCACCGGCTTGAGCCAACGCCGAAGGCGAGGATCGGCATATTGGGTGAGATAGATGGCCGACATCAGCCCCAGCGGGATGGCCACCAGCATGGCGATGATCGCGCCGATGAAGATGGTGCCCCAGAACAGGGGCACCGCCCCGAAGGCGCCGGTGGAGCCAACCTGATCGGCGCGGATCGCCGTCTGCGGGCTCCAGGTGAGGCCGGTCAGGAACTCGACGGGTGAGACCATCTGGAAGAATCGCAGCGATTCAAAGATCAGCGACAGCACGATGCCGAAGGTGGTGAGGATGGCGACCACCGAGGCCAGCAGCAAAAGGGCGCGCACCTGGGTTTCAACCCGGTTGCGGGCACGGAAATCCGGGCGCAGCCGCGACCAGCCCCACAGCCCGCCCATCGCCAGCAGCGCCACGGCCAGCGCCCCGGCCAGCATGTCACCATTGGCGCGGGCAGCCGCATAAACCGGCGCCAGCCGCGGGGCGAGCGGGTTGAAAGCCTGCGGCAGGTCGCCGTTCACCAGCCCGCGCACTTCGTTCATCAGGGCCTGGGCATCGTTGGGCGCGGTCGGGCGCTCGGCGGCCGGCAGGCTGCCCAGCACCTGGCCTTCGATCAGCCGTTCACCGCTGATGCCCCAGCCGGCCAGCACCACCAGCGCCGGCGCCAGCGCCAGCACCGCCACATAGGCGCCGTGATAGATGGGCCGCGAATGCACTGCGCCAATGCGCCCGCCGCTGGCCGCGACCATGCGATTGCCGCGCGCCCGGCCGGCCAGATAGGCAAGGCCTGCCAGGCCCAGCACCAGCGCCAGGGCGATCAGCATCCTCATTTGATCGCGCCCTCGTCCAGCAGGGTCAGGTTGCGCGCGGTAACTTCGCCGGCGCGGCGGACGGGTTCGGGCGCGGCCACGAGACCCTTGCGGGCGAGATAGCCGGCGCGGCCCCAGGTCGATTCCCGCGCATATTCAGCCAGGAATTCGCGCATGCCGCGCACCGCCGGGACGTGCTGCGCCTTGATATAGATGAACAGCGGCCGCGACGCCGGATATGTGCCGCTGGCGATATTGTCATAGGAAGCGGTGACACCGGCTAGCGGCACGTCCTTCACCCGGTCGCTGTTCTCTTCCATGAAGGAAAAGCCGAACACGCCCAGCGCCTGCGGGTTGGCGGCGATCTTCTGCACGATCAGATTGTCGTTTTCGCCGCCTTCGATGAAGGCGCCATCCTCGCGCACCTGCTCGCAAATCTTCTTGTGCGCGGTCTCGTCGCTCTTCTTCAGCGCCTGCATCGCCGGTTCGCTGTTGCAGCCCTTGAGCATGTAGAGCTCGTTGAAGCTGTCGCGCGTGCCGCTGGTCGGCGGCGGTCCGATCACCTCGATGCGGATAGCGGGCAGCGCCGGGTTCACATCCTTCCAGGTGCGGGCCGTGTTGGGCCCCTTGCCGAACGGATTGG
The DNA here is from genome assembly GCF_009733735.1 of Sandarakinorhabdus oryzae. Classification (GTDB taxonomy): domain Bacteria; phylum Pseudomonadota; class Alphaproteobacteria; order Sphingomonadales; family Sphingomonadaceae; genus Sandarakinorhabdus; species Sandarakinorhabdus oryzae. The sequence continues at coordinate 23,172 of NZ_WNJP01000031.1, forward strand.
CGGCCAGCGCCAGATAGACATCGCGTTCGGTGAGCGAGGGGAAGCTGGCCCCACGCGCCTGGGCAATCACCAGACCGTCGATTCCGACCTGCAGTTCGATCAGGCCCTTCACGCCATGTTTGGCGCAATCATCCAGCTCGCTGCGCTTGATGCGGCGCGAGGCGTTGGACGCGTCGGGGAACTGCGCGCCCAGGCCGGCGCACATCAGCTTGATGCCGCCGCCGGTGCCGGTTGATTCGACGATCGGCGCCGGGAACTGCGGCCATTTGCGCTTGAACTGTTCGGCCACCGCCGTGGTGAAGGGATAGACGGTCGAGGAGCCGACAATGCGGATCTGCGTGCGGCTGCCGCCCGAACAGGCAGCAAGCCCGGCCGCCAGGGTGACAGCCAGGCCGAAACCGAGGGCAGCAGACACGCGGATTGCGGCCAAGAAATTCATCCTCTTGAGGGTGTGGCCGGGTGACTTACGGTCCCGGCCTTCTGCCCCGCTGGCTTGGCCTTTATGACCATCGAATGTGGGCCATATGACGGTTTCGTGACGCTTTTGTTACAGCGCCTGTGGATGACTCAGGCAATCGGCAAGGTGAAGGCCACCGTTGTGCCCTCGCCCAGCCGGCTGTCGATCTCCAGCCGGCCGCGGTGGCGCTCGACGATATGCTTGACGATGGCGAGGCCAAGGCCGGTGCCGCCCATGGTGCGGCTGCGCTGCGAATCGATGCGATAGAAACGCTCGGTCAGTCGCGGCAGATGTTCGGGCGCGATGCCTTCGCCTTCATCGCTCACCGTCACCCGCACACTGCCGCCCGGCGAATTGGCGACGGCGGCCAGCGCGACGCGGATCGGCGTGCCGCTGCGGCCATATTTGAGCGCGTTCGAAACGAGATTGTGCAGCACCTGCAGCACCTGGTCACGATCGGCGATCACTCGCGGCAGATCGGCCGGCTCGTCGATGATCAGCTGGCGGTGGTCCGCCTCCAGCCGCATCGCCAGCGTGCCACCGACTTCGGCGACCAGGCCTTTCAGATCAAGCGGCTGGGTCGGCCGGATGAACTTGTCGAGCTCGATGCGCGACAGGCTCATCAGATCGTCGATCAGCCGGCGCATGCGGTCGGCCTCGGTCGCCATGATGGCGAGGAAGCGCTGGCGCGCCGGCTCGTCCTCGGCCGCCGGGCCCTGCAGCGTCTCGATGAAACCGGTCAGCGTGGCCAGCGGCGTGCGCAGTTCATGGCTGGCGTTGGCGACAAAATCGACCCGCATGCGCTCGGCCGCCTTGGCCTGGGTGTTGTCATCGAGCAGCACCAGGCAGCGGCCTTCGCCATCGCCCACCACGCGCAGGCGGAAATGCCGGTTGCCGCTGCCCAGCCCGGTCAGTTCGCGCTCTTCAGCAGGCTTGCCGGCCAGCACCGCGTCCACCGCATCGAGCAGCGCCGGGTGGCGCACGGTGAGTCTCAAGTCGCTGCCCACCACGCGATCGCCCAGCAGGGCGCGGGCCTGCGCATTGGCGGCCTCGACCAGCGCGCCGCGCGTCACCAGCACGGCATCGTTGAGGCTTTCGATGTGGATGCGATCGGGCGGCGGCAGCGGCGCCAGCGGCGGCGCCGGCTCGGGCAATGGCACCGGCGCCGGCGCTTCGCTGTCGGGC
>NZ_WNJP01000310.1 GCF_009733735.1 Sandarakinorhabdus oryzae
CCGGCCCTGCCGCCACCCACGCGCGCCTGCCTCGCCATGGTGCCGGCCTGCGCCGTCGCCGCGCGCCCGCCGCTGGCGCTGTGGTCACCAGATAGAAACCTGAATGAACATATTTCCCGGGCTGGCCTGTCCATAATGGACCAGCCGTTGTGCGTCTCCACTATGGAACAAATGTTACAGGCCCTCGCCTGCACGCCATGATCGGCTGCAGGACATTGGGGGCGTAATTTGATGATGGATGTCGGACACGACACCGGCTTTTCACGCGACTTTGGGGACGCTGGTTATTTTGGGGCCGGTCGGCCGGCGCCCGGTACGATTTGTGTGCGGCGTACCGACGAAGCGATGGCGACCGAACCGGTTGCGCCGGGCCTCGAGCTGCCGGCGATGGCCGATCCCGCAACCGCGCCGGCCTCCGCCATCGCCCGCCAGGTGGCGGACATGGCGCAGGGTCTGGCGGCGCTGGCCGACAAGCTGGTCGAGCAGCCGCAACCCGTCTCTGGCGACGTGGCGGAGGCCGATTGCATCGCCTTCCTGGAAAGCCAGTTCCGCATTCGCCGCCTGCGCGCCCGGCACCTGCCCGGCATGTCGTTCGGCGAGCCGGCGTGGGACATCCTGCTGGATCTGGCGGTTGCCCATTACTGGCGCCGCGAAACCTCGGTGACCAGCCTGTGCATTGCCGCTGACGTGCCCAGCACCACGGCGCTGCGCTGGATCAGCAGCATGACCAGGGAAGGCCTGATCGTGCGCCGCAGTTGCCAGCGCGACGGTCGTCGCAGTTTCCTGGCGATTTCGCCGGCCAGTTACCAGGCAATGCTGGCGCTGGCTGCCGATGCGCTGCGCACCATTGCCCGGGTGCGCGCCCGCTATCTGCGCGGCTGATCGCGGCGGCCATACCCCCAATCAGGGGCTGGCACAGCCCGCCGCTGGCCCTATGCTGGCGGCCGTGAGCCAGCCCGCCCTGTTCAATATTCCCCTGCATGTCGCCTTTGCCGACGCGCTGGCGGCGGGGCTGCTGGCGCGCACCGCCGGCGATCCGCTGGCGCTGGCGCGCTGCCTGGTGTTGCTGCCCAACCGCCGCGCCGTCACCGCCCTCACCGAAGCCTTTGTTCGGCAATTGCCCGAGGCGGCAACCGGGCGCGGCCTGCTGCTGCCGCGCATGGTGCCGGTGGGCGATCTGGATGATGCCGGCTTTGATCGGCTGGCGGCCGGGGAAGCGCTGGTTGATCCGGCCGTGCCCACGCTGTTGCGACGGCTGGAGCTGGCGCGGCTGGCCGGCGGCTTGCCCAATGGTCCTGTTGCTGCGGAGCGGTCGGCAGTTGAGCGACTGCGGCTGGGCGATGCGCTTGGCGAGGTGCTCGATGCGTTGCTGGCCGAAGAGGTAGAGCCCGAAGCCCTGCGCGCCGCCGCCGACGGCCAGGACCTCGCCGACCACTGGCAGAAGACCTTGGCCTTTCTGGAACTGATCATCGCCGTGTGGCCCGCCGCACGCGCCGGCCATGGCGGCACCGAAGGCGCCACGCGTCTCGCCGCCCTGATCGATGCCACCATCGCGCGCTGGGCGGCGGCGCCGCCCGCCGGTCTGGT
>NZ_WNJP01000311.1 GCF_009733735.1 Sandarakinorhabdus oryzae
CGGCTGGCGACCTCCACCCGGCGCAGCAGCGCATCGGGCGCGGCCCAGCGCGCGGCGTCATCCTCCCAGCCGGCGGGCGATCCGGGGCGCCACACCGGCTGGCCCAACTCACGCAGGGCGCCGATAAGCTGTGGGCCGGGCAGCGTCTCGCGGCCCAAGGCACGGGCCGATGAAATCAGCCAATCCCACGGCGTCTTGAACTTGGAAAGCGGGCTGGCCCAGGCTTCGGGCGCGTCGATCAGGGCGCGATAAAGGGCCATCAACTGCCCGCCACTGGCGAGATAGGCCTGCGCCATGCGATCGACCAGAACCGGCGGCGGCGCATCGGCGACGAAGTGCCGGGCCAGCTTGCTGGCGAGATGGCGGGCGGTGTCTGGATGCACGGCGAGATCGTTCAGGATGGCCGCCGCCTGCGCTTCGCCGCTCTGGCCATAACGGCGGCCGGCGACCGTGACGCTGCCCGGCTCGTGCCAGGCCGGCTGGAAGATGAACTGGCCATCGGGGCCCGGCAGACCAAGCGGACGGCGCACGAAGCCGCCGACGCTCCACCCGGTGAGCGCGCGGGCGAGGCCGGCGACATCGTCTTGGCGGTAGCGGCCGGCGCCGAGCGTGTGCAGCTCAAGGATTTCCCGCGCCAGATTTTCGTTGAGGCCAGGCTGCCGGGGGGCGTTGCGGCGGCGCGCGGCCTCACCCAACTGGCTGTTCGGCCCGATCGACTGCGCCTGGTCGAGATAGAAGAGCATGCCCGGATGGCGGGTGACGGCGAGCAACAGATCGGCAAAGCGGCCGCCGATATTGGGGCGAATGGCCTCGAACTCCAGCGGGCCGCCCATGGTGATGGTCGCCAGCTTGTCGATCGAGATGGCAAAATGATTGGTCCAGAAATGCACCAGCCGTTCGGCAAACGGCGTCGGCGTGGTGAGCGCCACCGCGGTGCGGGCCTGCACCTGCGCCAGATAGGCCTGGCCAAAGGCCTGGCGGCGCTCGCGCTGGGCCTGATTGGCCATTGCTTCGGCTTCCGGGCCCTTGGGGGGTTCCGCATCGCCGGGCCGCCGCGCGCCATCCACACCCTGGCGGCGCAACTGGCCCAGCACCTGCCGATACTGGATGGTCATGGCCGCGCCGCCGGGCAGGCCCTGCAATGGCCGCGGCGCTGGATTGAAGCGGCTGATCTGGCCCACCAGCCAGGCGCGCGGATCGGCTGGCGGCGGATCATCGGGGCGCGCGCCGAGGCCGAAGCGGTTGAGGGCGATGGCAGCAAGGCTCATGCCCTGTAGAACGGTGCGGCGCCGGCCTTTCCCCCGCACGAAAAAGGCCCGGCTGTTGCCAGCCGGGCCTTTTGTCTCTTGAGCGGCTTAGCGGTTGACCTGGCGCTTCAGAAAGCCAGGCACATCATCGTCCCCGGCCTGCGGCGGTTCCGGCTGCGGCGCCAGGCTCGCCGGCGGCGGCTCCGGCGCGCGCGGCTTGCGGCTCATGCCCATCATGCGTTCGAACAGGGTCAGCGG
>NZ_WNJP01000312.1 GCF_009733735.1 Sandarakinorhabdus oryzae
CTGCCGCCGCCGGCGCGCCCGCTGGCGCTGGTGATCGCGCCGACGCGCGAGCTGGCGCTGCAGGTCGCCAAGGAACTGGCCTGGCTCTACGCGCCGGCGCGCGGCCGCATTGCCACCTGCGTGGGCGGCATGAACCAGCAGATGGAACGGCGCTCGCTCAGTGCCGGCACCCACATTGTCGTCGGCACGCCCGGCCGCCTCCGCGATCACCTCGAACGCGGCGCGTTGCTGCTCGACAACTGCAAGGTCGTCGTGCTCGACGAAGCCGACGAGATGCTCGACATGGGCTTCCGCGAGGATCTGGAAGAAATCTTGGATGCAGCGCCGCCGGAACGCCGCACCCTGATGTTCTCGGCCACCATGCCCAAGGGCATCGCCGAACTGGCCCGCGATTATCAGAAGGATGCGCTGCGCCTCGCCACCGCCGGCCGCGCCAGCGCCCATGCCGATATCAGCTATCAATGCGTGGCAACCGCGCCGGCCGATATCGAGGCCGCTGTCGTCAACCTGCTGCGCTTCCACGAAGCGCCGACCGCCATGCTGTTCTGCGCCACGCGCGACAATGTCCGCCGTCTGCATGCCAGCCTGACCGAGCGCGGCTTTGCCGCCGTGGCACTTTCGGGCGAGCACAGCCAGTCCGAGCGCAACCAGGCGCTGCAGGCGCTGCGCGATCGCCGCGCCCGCCTGTGCGTGGCGACCGACGTGGCGGCGCGCGGCATCGATCTGCCTGGGCTCTCCCTGGTGATCCATGTCGAAGTGCCGCGTGACGCCGAAACCCTGCAGCACCGTTCCGGCCGCACCGGCCGCGCCGGCGCCAAGGGCACCGCCGTGCTGATCGTGCCCTATCCCGCCCGCCGCCGTGTGGAACGCATGCTGCATGGCGCCGGCGTGAAGGCCGAATGGGTCCCCGTGCCGACACTGGAGGCCATCGCCGTGCAGGATCGGGCCCGCCTGCTCGAAAGCATTGGCGAAGGCATTGGCGCGCTGGACGAGGAAGACAAGCGCCTGGGCGAGGAACTGCTGACCCGCCACGGCGTTGACGAGATTGCCGCCGCGCTGGTGCGCATGCACCGCGCCCGCCTGCCGCAGGCGGAAGAGCTGGTGGACGCCGGCCCGGCGCCAAGACAGGAGCGCCGCGACAGCCGACGCGGTAACGATGGGGGCAATGACGCTGGCCGCAGCAATGACCGCGGCGGTGAAGGCGTGTGGTTCCGGCTCGACGTGGGGCGCCGCGACAATGCCGACCCGCGCTGGATCATCCCGCTGCTGTGCCGGCGCGGCGGTGTGACCAAGCCCGATATCGGCGCCATCCGCATCTTCCCCGGCGAGACGCTGGTCGAAATCGCGCCCGACATGGCAGAGCGTTTCGTCGTGGCCCTGAAGCGCCACGCCACCCGCAAGGGCAACAGCGCCGAGGACCAGATCGCCATTGTGCCCGCCGGCGGTCCGCCCCAGCAGCGCCCGCCGCAGCCGCGCACCCTGTCGCCGCG
>NZ_WNJP01000313.1 GCF_009733735.1 Sandarakinorhabdus oryzae
GCCGGTCACCGCGGCCAGCCCGGCGCGGCGGCCCTCGGTGGCGGCCAGCCCGGCCAGCCAGGCCATGTTGGGGCCGGGCGTGAGTTCGATCAGCAACACGGCCAGGGCAAAGCCGATCAGGTCCAAGCGCATCGCCTCCTGCGGCCGGGTGTGGAGCGGCGCGCCATGCCGGTCAAGCCGCACGCCGCCTTGGTTCGCGCACACCCCACTGCGGCGGTTGCCGTGAATGGACGGCCCGTTGCCAGAGGCCTGCGCGCCTGCGAAGATCAGTCGCTGTGGGGGATGGGTCATGACGATGCGGCTGAGACTGGGGGCGGCACTGCTGGCGCTGACCGTGCCGGGAACGGTGCAGGCACAGGCACGGTTCCAGGCCGAGCAGCCGACGGCGCGGGTTGATTACTGGCAGAAACGCGCCGCCGATATCGGCCGCGAACTCGCCACCGCCCCGGAACTGAAATCCGTCCGGCTGGTCTTCATCGGCGATTCCATCACCGATTTCTGGCACCTTGATGCCAACCCGTGGATGCCGGGTCGTTATTGCGGAAAATCCGTGTGGGATGAAAGCTTTGGCGGTGCAGTGCCGGCACACCGGGCGCTGAATCTGGGGGTGTCGGGCGATCGCATCGAACATGTGTTGCACCGGTTGCTCCCGGCGGCCGAGGGCGGGGAGGGCTGGCTCGACCGTGCCGATCTGCAGCCGCAGGTGATCTTCGTGATGCTCGGCATCAACAACAGTTTCGACGCCGAAGCGCCGGCCGCGACCAGCATCGAACGCGGCATCACAGCGGTGGTGGCGCGCATCCGCGAACGCAAGCCGGGGGCGCGCATTGTGTTGCAGTCGCTGCTGCCCACCGATGACGAGGCCAAGAACCGCGACGTGGTGCGGCCGGTGAACCAGGCGCTTCAGGCCATGGCGGCGCGGTCAGCCACGATGGCTTACCTCGATCTCTACCCCGATTTCGTCGATGCGCAGGGCCGGCAGCGCCGCGACCTGTTCAACGATGGCCTGCATCCCAGCCGCGACGGCTATCGCGTCTGGCGCGACCGGTTGCTGGCGTCCCTGAACCAGAAGCTCTGATCAGCCGCCGTCTGTCGCCAGCCAGTCCATCAGCCAGCGTGCCGCCGGGCCGGGGGTGTGATCGGGTCGGTGCAGCAGGGCGATAGGATAGGTGGTGCCCGGCCAGTCGGGCAGGCTGAGCTGCACCAGCCGCCCGGCGGCCAGATCATCGGCCACCATCGGCACCGGCATGTTGCCCCAGCCGGCACCGGCCTTGAGCAGCGCGTGCTTGGCGCTCATGTCGCCTAGCCGCCAGCTGCGCGGGGAGAGGACGCCGAAATCCTTGCCTTCCGTCAGCCGCGAACGATCAGTGAGCACCAGTTGCAGATGGCGCTGGGCCTCGCCGGGCGCGATGTGGGGCCGGGCCAGCGGGTGGCCGGGGGCGGCGACCGGCGCCAGCGGCACGCCGGGCA
>NZ_WNJP01000314.1 GCF_009733735.1 Sandarakinorhabdus oryzae
GCCACCAGCAGCAACGCCGGGCGCGCCTGCTGCACGGCCGGGCTGGCCCACAGGGCCTGCGCGCGGGCAGCATAGGGCGCCAGCGCCGGCGGCACAGGCAGGCCAGCGGCCGGTGCCGGCGGGTCTGCGGTGATGGCGGCCCCCTCGCTCATCGACTTACAGCGGCATGTTCATCACGTCCTTGTAGGCCCCGACCAGGCGGTTGCGCGCCTGCAGCGTGGCCTCGAAGGCGATTGTGGCTTTCTGGCGGGCGATCATCACGCTGGCCAGGTCGTGGGTCTGCCCGGTCTCCCAGGCGTTGGTGGCGGCACTCGCCTGATCCTGCACCGCGCTCACGGCGCGCAGGGCATCGGTCAGCGCCGCACCAAAGCGCGGTGTTTCGGGCGTTGCCTCAGCGGCGACGCCGCCTTTCAGCGCCTCGTTGCGCGCCAGGATCTGCTGGCGCAGCTTCAGGATCGACGATGTGTCGATGGGTGGCAACATCACTGCACCATGGCGCTGGCGCCATCACCACGCCCCGCCAGTTTCTGCGCCGCCAGCTTGTAGCGCAGCGTGCGTTCCGAAATGCCGAGCCGGCGGGCGGCGTCACGGCGGCTGGGGCTGGTGGCCAGGGCGCGGGCGATGCGTTCATGCTCCACCATGCGCATCTGGCCCGGCAACGTCGTGGATGGTTGGGGTAGCGCCGCCGGCACAGGTGCCAGACCCGGCACGGCGTCAATCAGCAGATGGCCGGCAGCGATATCGGGCCCGTCGCACAGCACCAACGCGCGATCGAGCACATTGCCCAGTTCGCGCACATTGCCGGGCCAGCGATGCGCCAGCAGCCGGGCGCGGGCACAGGGGGTGAGCCACGGCACCAGGCCATCCCCGCCGGCGCGACCCAGCAGCCAGTGGGCGGCAATGGCCAATATGTCGGCCGGGCGCTCGGCCAGCGGCAGGGTGCGCAGCGGGAAGACGGCGAGCCGCCAGTAGAGATCGGCGCGGAAACGGCCGGCTGCGACATCGGCGGCAAGATCGCGGTTACCAGCGGCGATGATGCGCACGTCCACCGTCTGCGGCCGGGTGGCGCCGACAGCCAGCACCTCGCGTTCCTGCAGCACGCGCAGCAGCTTGGCCTGTGCGGCCAGCGGCAGCTCCGCCACCTCGTCGAGAAACAGGGTGCCGCCGTCAGCACTGCGCACCAGGCCAGGCGAAGCACCCACCGCGCCGGTAAAGGCGCCGCGCTCGTGACCGAACAGCGTGGCTTCCACCATCTGGTCAGCGAGCGCGGCGCAGTTCACCGCGACAAGGGGGCGGTCGCGGCGGGGGGAAACAGTGTGAACCAGGCGGGCCAGGCCCTCCTTGCCGGTGCCGGTCGGGCCTTCGATCAACACGCTGGTCGGGCTGGCGCCAACGCGAGCGGCGAGCGCCAGGAGGTCGCGCGAGGCCGGATCGGCGGCGGCCGGGCGATCGGGCCGGGCAAAGGCC
>NZ_WNJP01000315.1 GCF_009733735.1 Sandarakinorhabdus oryzae
TGGTGGCGCGCGGCGGCGTGGACGACATCATCGGCGTGCTGCAGGCGCGCGACGTGGTGCAGGCGCTGATCGAGGGCCGGCCGCTCGATCTCGCCGCGCTGGCCCGGCCGGCGCCGGTGCTGCCCGACGTGATCGACGCCGTTGATGCGCTCAGCGCGCTGCGTGATGCCAGCATTCCGATGGCGCTGGTGCATGATGAATATGGCCATTTCGAAGGCATCGTGACGCCATCGGACGTGCTGGCGGCGATTGCCGGCGCCTTCCGCAGCGATGTCGATGATCATGATGATCCGCCCGCCGTGGAGCGCGACGATGGCAGCTGGCTGATTGCCGGTGCACTGCCGGTGGACGAGCTCGCCCACCGGCTCGGCATGCCGCTGGCGCAGGAGCGCGATTACGAGACGGTGGCCGGACTGGCGCTCGACAAGCTGCGCCACCTGCCGCAGACTGGCGAGCGTTTCCGCATCGGGGATTGGCAGTTCGAGATCGTGGACATGGATGGGCGCAAGATCGACAAGCTTTTGATCAGCCGGGTCTCGGACGGCCCGATGGTGCTGCCATGAGGCGGTTGTTGCTGCTCGTACCGCTGCTGCTGGCTGCCAGCCCGCCGCTGGCGACCAAGGTGATGATCAGCGATTCCGATTATCCCGAAGCGGCGCGGCAAGCCGGGCTGGAAGGCGATGTCGCCTTCGATGTGCTGGTCGATGAAAAGGGCAAGGTCACCGGGTGCGAAGTCACCAAGGGCGCCGACCTGCCAGGCGGGCTGGCGGCGGAATCCTGCGCCATGGCCCAGAAGCGCTGGCGCTATGCCCCGGCCCGCGATGATGCCGGCCAGAAGGTGCCGGGCCGCGTGCATTATGCCATCGCCTGGCGCATCACCAGCCGCTGCCCACCTCCAGACGGGCAGACGATCTGCGTGTTTCTTTAATCGTCCACGCCCGGCGGCAGACCATCGACGGCCAGCGCATAGATAAAGGCCGCAAGCGCCCCCGCCGGCGTGATCACGGTTACCAGCGTGCGGCAATAGCCCGGCCCTTCGAAATCATCGAGCCGCGCCCAGTGCTGCGGCAGATCGGCGGATTCGAACAATTGCACGGCGACGTTGGCACCATCCTCGTCCAGCAGCAGCCCCGGATAGCCCTGCGCCGCGCCCCAGCCGGCGGGTATCAGCAGGCCGCGCACCCAGCCGTGGCTCCAGGTGCCGGCGAGGCCATCCAACTGGTGGTGATTGGCGCGGCCGGGCGCCAGCGTGCCATAAACGGCCAGCACCGGGGTCTCGGTGGAGAGGCCGCTCATCCCTGCTTCTTCTCGCCCACATACGCCGGCACCGAGGGCGCCACCGGATCGAGATTGACCCACAGCGCCAGCCCCGCCGACAGCAGCAGTGCCGCCAGCCCGGCCAGCAGCGCCGGGCGGCGGTTGCCCTGCGCCGCCGGGCCATCGGGCACCAGCGG
>NZ_WNJP01000316.1 GCF_009733735.1 Sandarakinorhabdus oryzae
CTCGAAACCGAAGTCGCCGAGGTGTGGCCTCCACCAGCCGTGGCAGCACCTCGGCGACTTCGGTTTCGAGGCCATAGCCGTGATCGGCCTCCACCGCCCGCGCCAGCACCTGGCCGCGCACGGCGGCGAACAGGCCTTCCAGCGGACCCTCCGGATCATCACTGCCAACGCGGCCGAGCCAGCCTTCGCCCGGCAGCTGGCGTGCCGCTGCCGCAATGCGCTCAACGGCCAGCGCCGCTTCGTCGTCATAGCTGATGGCATCCGCCAACCGCGCCGCCAGGCCACGGCGCCGGCCACGCCCGGCCGCGCGTTCCGGGCCGAGCAGCCAGTTCTTCAATTCCACCGCCTCGCGCCCGGTCAGCGCCACCGCGAACGTGGCATCGGCGGCATCAAACAGATGATGGCCTTCGTCAAACACCAGCCGTGTCAGCCCGCTGCCCTCCGCCCGGCCGCGCGCGGCGTTGATCATCACCAGCACGTGATTGGCGATCACCAGATCGGCCTGGGCGCTGGCGCGCGTGGCCCTTTCGATGAAGCAACTGCGATAATGCGGGCAGGCGGCATAGATGCACTCGCCGCGCCTGTCGGTCAGCCCGGCAAAGCTGGTGCGGCCAAACAGCGGCGGCAGCCAGCCGGGCAGATCGCCGCCCACCATGTCGCCATCCCTTGTATATTCGGCCCAGCGTTCGGCCAGCCGCGCAAACACCGCCGCCCGCCCACCAAAACCGCCCTGCACCGCGTCTTCCAGGTTGAGCAGGCACAGATAATTCTCGCGGCCCTTGCGCACCACCACCTTGGCGCGGCGTTCAGCCGGATCGGGCCACACCCGCGCGGTTTCGGCATCCAGTTGGCGTTGCAGCGCCTTGGTGAAGGTCGCCACCCACACGGGCGCGCCCGCCTCGCGCGCCCACAGCGCCGCCGGGGCGAGATAGCCCAGCGTCTTGCCGATGCCGGTGCCAGCTTCGGCCAGGATCATCTGCGGTGCGCCGCTGGTATCACGCGGGGCAAAGGCAGTGGCGGCGGCCTTGGCATAATCGCGCTGGCCATCGCGCTGTTCCGCACCGCTGCCGACCAGCCGCGCCAGCTCTGCCGTCACGGCGCCCTCGTCCAGCGCCACGACCCGCGGCGCCGGGCGCGGCGGCGCTTCCTCCCACCTGGGCAGCAGCTGAAAGACATGACGTTCGGGCGCGCGCGGCTTCTCGATCAATTTCACCAGCTGTGGCGCCCACGCCCAACGCTGGCGGGTCAGGCTTTGCAGCGATGTCCACGCGCCGTGGCGTTCCGGCCAGTCCGCCCGGGCCGGCACGGCCAGCAGCGCCGCCGCTGCGCGCTGCAGGAAGCCGGCATCACTTTCGCCCTTCGGCGGCGCAATCCCCA
>NZ_WNJP01000317.1 GCF_009733735.1 Sandarakinorhabdus oryzae
TGGCGGCTGCGGCCGGCTGCGACGCGGTCGGCATCACCCTGCAGCTCTATGACCAGGGCGCCGCCGCGCGCCGGCCGGGGGCGTGCTGTGCGGGCGCCGATATCCGCGATGCGCGCGCCGTCGCCGAACGTCTGGGCATCGCGCACTTCGTCGTCGACATGGAAAGCCGCTTTCGCGCGGCGGTGATCGACAATTTTGTCGACTCCTACGCCAAGGGCCTGACCCCGGTGCCGTGCGTCGAATGCAACCGCACCGTGAAATTCACCGACCTGATCAATCTGGCCCGTGATCTCGGCGCCGAAGCACTGCTCACTGGCCATTATGTGCAGCGCCTCGATGGCCCGGATGGCGCCGAACTGCACCGCGGCGCCGATCCCACGAAAGACCAGAGCTATTTCCTGTGGACCACCACCCAGGGCCAGCTCGATTATCTGCGCTTCCCGCTGGGCGGCCTGGCCAAGGCGGAGACCCGCGCGCTGGCCGAGGCCTTTGGCCTGGTGGTGGCGGCCAAGCCGGACAGCCAGGATATCTGCTTCGTGCCCGGCGGTGATTATGCCGCCGTCGTGGAGAAGATCCGGCCCGAACTGGCCTTGCCGGGCGACATCGTCGATGCGGCGGGCAGCGTGCTGGGCCGCCACAACGGTATCCACCGCTTCACCGTCGGCCAGCGCCGCGGGCTGGAACTCGGCGGCCAGGCCGAGCCGCTCTATGTCGTCGGCATCGATGCGGCCACCAACAGGGTGATCGCCGGCCCGCGCCGGGCGCTGGCGGTGGCGGCGGTGCGGCTGGACGGTGCCAACATCCTTGGGCCCACCGAGGGCCCGCTGATGGTGAAGGTGCGATCGATGGCGCCGCTGGCGCAGGGCTGGATTGACGGCGACACACTGCGCTTTGCCGAGCCGCAATATGGCGTCGCCCCCGGCCAGGCGGCGGTGGCCTATGTGGGCGATCGGCTGGTCGCCGGCGGCACGATGGTGGCAACGGTGGCAGCGGAACCCGCCCTGTCAGAAAATTGACAGCGTCAGGATAATGACGGGTCCGGCGTCGGCGCGTTGACGCTTTGCCCGTCAGGATTTTGACGCGCAACTGATTGTTAACCAAGCGCAATCTTTGCGCCTGTTCACATTGCCCGGTTGGCACGCGCCTTGCTGATAAACGGGCATGAGCACACCTGTTCCTGCCCTCCCCGTCCTTCCCTGGTTGCCCGGCCTGGCCGGCATCGACCCTGCCGATCTGGAGATCGTCATTGGCGATCAACGGCACTCCGGCGGATCGCTTGAATCGCCGCGCACACTGGTGCTGCGCCAGGCCAGTGCCGGCCGCGCCCGGCTGCAGGGCAAGTCGCTGCAACTTGATGTGGCCGACGGCGATGACGACTGGGCGCTGGCGCTGGCCGCGGCCTTTGCCCGGCCCGATCGCCCGGCCGCCGCCGATCCGGCCTC
>NZ_WNJP01000318.1 GCF_009733735.1 Sandarakinorhabdus oryzae
GCCGGTGCCGCCGCAATGGCGGCCAACGCGCAGCTGCCCCGGCGGCGCGCTGAGCGCCATCGTGCGGCTGGAGGGCGCCAACCTGGGCCTGGCCGAGGCCGACGTGGTGATGGAAAGCCCCGGCGTGAAGCTGGAAAGCCTGGACGACGACAGCAAGGGCCTCGCCGCGGCCGAGCGCCCGACGGCACAGGGCTGTTATGCCCACCAGTGCCGGCTGGTGCGGCTGAGCATCACCGCCGACGCGCCGGACGAGCTGCTGCTGCGCGTGCGCATCAAGGATGGCGCCAGCACGCTGGCCCGCATCCCGGTCACGACCTTCTGCCCCACCCAGCTGGGCGCGAGCGGCTTCCCGCGCTGATCAGCGCGTCCTGAGTGGCCGGTCGTCGGTTGCTGCCAGCCAGATTGCCGCTGTCCACGCCGCCACATTCTGATCGAGCTGGGCGCGGTCCACCTTGTCGAGCGTGTCGTCAGGCGTGTGGTGCACGTTGAAATAGCGCGTCATGTCCTGCCCCAGATCGAGGACGCCCACCCCGGTGGCAGCCAGGGGCCCCACGTCCGGCCCGCCGCCGGCCTTGTTGGTTGGGGCCGCGTCGATGCCCAGCGGCGCCAGCACATTGGCGATCTCGCCGAACAGCGGCAGGCCGCCATCGTCCACCCTGGAATCGACCTGGTAGATCCGGTCCGCCCCGGCATCGCTCTCGCCGGCCAGCACGATATTCTCGCCGGCGTGGGCTGCGGCATAGGCGCGCCCGCCGATCAGGCCGAATTCTTCCGCGCCCCAGAGCACGACGCGGATGGTGCGGCGCGGCTGTTGGCCTGTGCGCGCCACATGATCCTTGATGGCGGCCGCAGCAGCCAGCGTGATGGCGACGCCGGCGCCATCGTCGAACACGCCCTGGCCCAGATCCCAGCTGTCGAGATGGCCGCCCAGCACGACCACTTCTTGCTGAACCGTGCCGGGGATTTCGGCGATCACATTTGCGGATTGGCCGGGTCGGCTGGTCGGGGTGGAGACCAGCTGGATCTGCACGGGGCCGGCAGCGCAGCGGCGCGCCAGCAGTTCGGCATCGGGCAGGGCCAGCGCCAGCGCCGGGATGGGCGTGATGCCCGCCGGGAACACGGTGCCGCCGGTGTGCGGATTGCGGTGATGGTCCGTGCCCAGGCTGCGGATCAGCACAGCGGCGGCACCTTTCTGTGCCGCCAGCGCCGGCGCGGCGCGGCGCACGGCGCCGTTGACGCCATAGCTGCTGCCATCCTGGGTCACGCCCATGCGGTGATCGATGAAGACGATGCGGCCCTTCAGCTGGCTTTCCGTGGCGGCGCGGAAGGCGGCGAGGCTGGCGAAGCAACTGACCGGCGCGGTGATGCCGCCCGCCGGCGTCGCGCCCGACGCGCCGAGCGC
>NZ_WNJP01000319.1 GCF_009733735.1 Sandarakinorhabdus oryzae
GCACCCGCCCGCCCTGCGGCTGGCCATCGATGCGCACATCCGAACAGCGCATCTGCGCCAGCGCGGCAAACACCTGCGGCGCCGATGTCGCCCAGTCCGCCGCGCTCGCCACCGCGCCGGCACCAGCATCGGCGGGTGCAGTCGCTGGTTCGGCAGGCGCGGTTTGCGTGGTTGCAGCCGGCGGGGCCGAGGGCTTCAAGGCCAGCCAGCCGACGCCGCCGAGCAGCACCACGACCCCCACCGCTATCGCCGGGATCGGCAATTTGCCCTTGGGCTTTTCCACCGGCGGCGTTGTGGCGCTGGCCTTGACGAAGGCCGGTGCGTCGGTTGTTGGCGCGGGCGCTGGGCTGGTGCCAGTGAAATGCCGGCTGCCGCGCGGATCACAGGCATCGGCCACCTCGTCCATGGTCTGGAAACGGTTGGCCGGATCGGGCGCCAGCATCTTGGCGATGATCGGCTGCAGATCGGGCGATAGGTCAGACAGGTCGGGCACGCTTTCGCGGGCTTCCAGCGCATCGACGATGGTGATGCCCATGTCCTGCGGGGTGCCGCGCGCCAGCGCCACGATCACCAGGCCCAGGCTGTAGATGTCGGTCCAGGCGCCGATCTTGCGGCCATATTTGCCGAACACTTCGGGCGCGGCGTAGCCGAACTTGCCGGCAAAGGCGTCGCCCACCACGCTCTTCTCGCCGGGGTTGTTGTCCTTGGCGATGCCGAAATCGATGATCTTGGCGCGTTCGATGTTGCCGCCGGGCAGCAGCACATTGTCAGGGGAAAGGTCGCGGTGGATCACCCCCATCTCGTGCGCTGTGTGCAGGCCCTGCGCCAGCCGCCGCAACACGCGCTTGACCAACGCCGGATCAGCCGGGGTACCGTTCAGCACATGCGCCATCGACGGGCCATCGACATATTCGATGGCGAGATAATTGATGTTCTTGGCGCGGTCGTAGGCCAGGGCGCGGTACTTCACCAGCGCGTCGTGGCCGATCTTCTCAAGGCTGCTGGCCTCGCGCCGGAACAGCGCCATGAACTGTTCGTCGCTGGCATATTGGCCGAGGATCACCTTGATGGCGACCCGCTCACCCGACGCGATGTTGCGCCCTTCATACACGCGGCCCATGCCGCCCTCGGCAATGAAGCGCACCACTTCGAACAGGTCATTCAATTGCACGCCGACCAGCGCATCGGCGGCGCCCGGCCCGCTGGCGACAAACATCGGCGGCGGCGGCATGGATGGCTCAAACGCAGAGACCGGTGGCTGCGACGGCGCGGCTTCGGGCGGCGGCGTCTGTCCGGCCAACGCGGCGGCCAGCGCATCGGGCGAGGCGATCACCGTCCGCTCGCCGCC
>NZ_WNJP01000032.1 GCF_009733735.1 Sandarakinorhabdus oryzae
TGGCACGCGGGTGGCGCGCGGCCCCAGCACCAGCGCGGCGGCGGCGGCCATATCGGCTTCGCGCAGCTGCGCGATTTCATCAGGCCGGTCATCGGCGCGAGCGTGGGCGCGGGCGACGCGCACCGCCATGATCGGCGCGCGTACCGAAGCTATGCCCAGCGCGGCGGCGGCGACGGCCAGCGCGGTTTCCGGGTCTTTCGCGATGGCGCCGGGTTCGGCGAGCATCTCCAGCGGCGGCGGCGGCGCCTCGCCGGCGATCAGCTGCGCCATAGGCAGGCGCACGCTGTTGAGATCGATGTGGATGGCCAGCCGTTCGGCCAGCCCCGGCGGGATGCGCTCGCGCTCGGCATCGTCCGGATCGCCTTCGTCGAACAGCACCAGCGGTGGGCAGCCGTCATCGATGGCGGTGGCGAGCCGGGCAGCGAGCGCGGGGTTCAGCCGCTCTGCCATCGGCACGAGCAGCGCCTTGCCGGCCGCATCGGCGAGGATGCCACTGCGGTGCACGGGCTTGCCGCTGGCCAGCGTCGCGGTGAGATCGAGCCCGCCGTCCAGCCCTTCGGCATCGGCGCTGGCGGGCAGGCGGCGGGTAGGGATGACGAGGTTCAGCGCATCGGCCCAGGCATCACGCACCGGGCCGGGGCGGGCGCGCAGCAATATGCCGCCGATCGTGCTGCCAGCGGCCACCAGCACGTCGATGGCCGCCAGCGCCAGCGCCCAGCGTTCGTTGCTATCGTCCACCCCTGATGGGGTCATGCCGGGATCAGTTCCGCGATGGCGCGGGTGATGCGGGCGGTGGAGCCGGTGTCATCGAGCACATTGCGGCGCAGGCGGTGGCGCAGCGCCATGGTGGCGACTTCGGCAACATGGTGCGGCTTCACATGCTTCTTGCCGGCCAGCGCCGCCTGCGCGCGGGCGGCGCGCAGCAGGGTCAGCTCACCGCGCAGGCCATCAGCGCCGACGGCCGAGCAGAGCTGGGCGCCGAGGCCCAGCATCTCATCTTCCACCTGCACCTTGGGCAGCAGCTTGCGCGCCTTGGCGATGGCTTCCAGCGTCTGTTCCTCGCTGTCGCGGAACTCGGCGACAAAGGCGACCGGATCGCGGTCGAAGCGGTCGCAGCGCTTCACGATCTCGATGCGGTCGCCCATGTCGGTGGGGGTGCGCACATCGACCGACAGGCCGAAACGGTCGAGCAACTGCGGGCGCAGTTCGCCTTCTTCCGGGTTGCCGGAACCGACCAGGATGAAGCGCGCCGGGTGGCGGATGGACAGGCCCTCGCGCTCGACGACATTGGTGCCCGACACGGCGACATCGAGCAGCAGATCGACAAGATGGTCTTCGAGCAGGTTGATCTCGTCGATGTAGAGAAAGCCGCGGTTGGCCTTGGCGAGCAGGCCGGGCTCGAAGCGCTTCTCGCCGGTGGCGAGGGCGCGTTCCAGATCGAGGCTGCCCACCACGCGGTCCTCGGTGGCGCCGAGCGGCAGATCGACGAACGGCACGGCGGATTCTTCGGTGTGCTTGCCAGCGCGTTCGCGGCAGCCTTCGATGCAGGGGCTGCGATCATCGGGGGCGCATTTATAGCGGCAGCCGGGCACGACTTTCATCGGCGGCAGCAGGCCGGCCAGCGCGCGCACGGCGGTGGACTTGCCGGTGCCGCGATCGCCGAACACCATGACACCGCCCAGCCGCGGTTCAACTGCGGCCAGCAGCAGCGCCTGCTTCATCTCGGCCTGGCCAACGATGGCGGTGAACGGAAATGGGGTGCGTGCAGGTGTTGCCATGGCTCGCTGCATTAGGGGGGCGACGGCGGCGCTGCAAGCGCCAGGCTCAGCCGAAGGGCGCGTCAAGACTGCGCGGCGGCGTGCTGAACCATTGCGGGCCATTTTCGGTCATGTGGAAACAATCTTCCAGCCGGATGCCGAACTTGCCGGGCAGATAGAGGCCGGGCTCGTTGGAAAAGCACATGCCGGGCGCCAGCGGGGTTGTTTCGCCATGCACCAGGTTCACCGGCTCGTGGCCATCCATGCCAATGCCGTGGCCGGTGCGGTGCGACAGGCCGGGGAGCTGGTAACGCGGGCCGAAGCCCTTCGCTTCGTAGAAGGCGCGCACGGCGTCATCGACAGCGCAGGCAGGCGTGCCCAGCCGGGCGGCGGCAAGCGCACGCTGCTGGCCTTCGGCGACGATGTCCCACACGCGGCGCACATCGTCGGGCGCCTTGCCGACCACGAAGCTGCGCGAAATGTCGGAGGCATAGCCGCCGACGCTGCAGCCGCAATCGAGCAGCACCACCTCGCCCTCGCGCACCGCCTGCGGCTTTGACGAGCCATGCGGATAGGCCGACGCCTCACCGAGCAGCACCAGCGCCCCGCCCGGCCTGCCGCCCAGCGCCGCGGTGGCGGCATCGATCAGCGCCTCGATCTCGCTCGGCCCCATACCGGGCTTGATGCGCGGCCAGGCCCAGCGCAGCGCCGTTTCGGTCACATCGCTCGCGGCCTGCATCAGCGCGATCTCGGCCGGTGTCTTCACCATGCGGCAGGCGCGCACCACCGGGTCGGCCGAGACGATGCGGGCCAGTGGCAGGCGGCGCGCGATGCCATCGCTGATGAAGAAGCGCACCGTCTCCTCGATGCCGATGGCCGCGTTGGCACCACCGGTCTGGCGCACGGCCTCGGCGACCAGCGCCAAGGGGTCTTCATCCTCCTGCCACACCCGCACATCGGCCAGCACGCCCAGGCTCTGGCGCACCGAGGGTTCCTCGAAAAAGGGCGTGACGATCACTGGCTGGCCGCTGGCCGGGATGATCGCTACCGTCACCCGCTCGCTGCGCCACCATTTGACGCCGGTGAAATAATCCAAGCTCGATCCAGGCTCGATGACAATTGCGGCCAGGCCAGATTGGGCCATCAGGGCCTGCGCCCGCGCGATGCGCATGGTGCGTTCGGCGGCATCGATCGGCTTGATGCCGCTGGTAAGGGATTTGAGCGCGCCAGTGTCGATGCTGGCGGCGCGCAAGGACGCCGGCAGGGCGGCAAGGCCGGCGAGGCCAAGCAGGGCCGCTCCAAAGCGGCGACGGTCAGGGCGCAGATCGATCATCGCCCCAGCCTCGCAGCTTGGGCGCTGAATGCAAGAGGGGCGCCGCTTGGCCGGCAGCGCCCCTTCGCAGGCGGATCAGAAGTCCTTGCGCAGCGTCACGAAGAACTGCTGCGGCGCGCCGGTCAGCAGGGTCTGGTTGTCACCGGCAAAGCCGAAGCCGTTGGAGCCGATGGTGGCGACATATTTCCTGTCGAACAGGTTGGTCGCCGAGCCTTCGATGGCCAGGCCGTTCAGCCAGCGGCTGTCGCTCTTGATGCGATAACCGATCTTGGCATCGACCAGCACACGTCCGCCCACCGACTGGTCGTTGGAGTAGGTGAAGTAACGGCGCGACATGGCGTTGGCGTTGGCGCGGGCATAGAAGCCGCCATCGTCATAAGCCAGTTCGAGGTTGCCGATGCTGCGCGGCGCATCGGGCACGGTCTTGCCCTTGATCGCCTGGATCACCGTGCCCTCGCCGTTGATGACGTCGTTGCGATAGGTGGTCTCGTTATAGGCGTAGCTGGCGGTGACGGTGACGAACTTCACCGGTTCCCACTGCACGCCCAGTTCGGCACCGACCGAGCGCACCTTGCCGACGTTGGAGAGCAGGGCGGCGTTGCCGACGATGCCCGGGCCCTGCGGGATGGCGAGGATGCGGTTGGAGAAATCGACGAGATAGAGCGCCGCCACACCGCGCAGGGCGCCTTCGCCAAAGCGCACGCCGGCTTCATAGGTGTTGGTCTTTTCCGGCTTCAGGCTGCTGCTGATCACCGCGAGACCGGCCGCCGAGGTGGCGAACGGTCCGCTGGTGGCCGCCGCGGTGAAGGCGCGCTGGTTCTGGGTGAAACTGGCGAACACTTCGGTGCCGCCGCCCAGCTTGTAGAGGATGCCGGCCTGCGGCAGGAACAGGTCTTCGGCATCGATCTTGCCGGTGGCGAGTGGGCTGGGGTTGGGGTTGATGGCATTGGCCGTCAGCTTCACACTCTGGCCCTTGAAGCCGAAGCTGATCGACAGCGCGTCGGTCACGTTCCACTGATCCTGCACCGAGAACTGGAAGGTCTTGGTGTTGTAGGCATTGTTCCACTGGGTGAAGAACGGGTTCGACTGGTAGGTGAGCGCCGTCGTGGCGGGCACGGTGGCGCTGCTGCCCATGGTGTAGAAGCGGCGGGCCTGATCGAAATCGTTGTTTTCATACCAGACATTCAGGCGCACGGTGTGCGGGCCCAGATCGGCCTTGACGTCGCCCAGCACGCCCCAGCGCGAGATGCTGTATTCGGTGGTACGGAAGCTCAGCGGCACGCCGCCCGGGCTGGCGACATAGGGCGTGATCCACGAGCCCTGGCCCTTGTTGCTGTGATAATAGGCCTGGATGCCGGCCTTGATGTTGCTGGCCAGATTGCCTTCCAGGCGGGCACCGGTCAGCCAGTCGCGGCGCAGACCGCCAGCATCATAATAGGCATCGTCGACCGAGGTGATCGGCGCGGGATAGACCGTGCCGGCCGTGTTGGGGCCCACGACCACGCTGGTATCGCCGCGGTTGGCAGCGATGGTGGCCAGCTGGACCGCCAGCGGCCAATTGTTGGAGATATTGTCCCACTTGTAGCCCAGCCGGTTGATCTGTTCGAGGCTGAGATCCTGATAGTCATTTTCCTTGCGATCGTTGAAGTTTACGAACGCGGTCAGGCTGGCATTCTCGCCCAGTTCGGCCACGGCCTTGGCGTTGACCTGGGTCGAACGCTGCACGCCATAGCCCTTCCACTTGTCGGCACTGATGTGGGCGGCGCTGATATAGGCGGAGAAGCCGCCGAGATCACCGGTGTCGAGTGTGCCGAACAGGCGATAGGTGTCGTTGCTGCCGTAGGTGGCATTGCCGGCGATGCCGAGCTCCTTCTGCGGCGCACGGCTGAAGAACTCGATGGTGCCGCCCAGGTTGGAGGTGGAGGCGGTGCCGAGCGCGCCGGCGCCCTGGCTGACGCGGGTGCTGCCGATATTGTCGGCGATGATGGCGCGGCTGATGTGCAAGCCGTTGGTGTTGCCATAGCTCATGTCGCCCAGCGGCACGCCATCCAGCGTGAAGCCGAGCTGGTTCTGGTTGAAGCCACGCAACGTGATACGGGTGGACCATTCATAGACGCCGAACGGATCGGCCGACTGGAAGTTGACGCCCGGCAGCTTCTGGATGGCGACGAACGGGCTGGCGCCGGCGACAGACAGGCGGATGTCCTGCGCGCTGATCTCGGTGACCTGGCGGACCTCGCCCTTGCCATAGACGACGATTTCCGCGTCTTCGGTGCCGGCGGCTTCAGCGTCGGCAGCAGCGGCGGTGACGATGGCCGGACGGGCGGCCTGGGCCAGGGCCGGCGCGGCGAAGGCGGCGCTGGCAAGCAGTACGAAGCGATGGATCGAACGGCGCATATGTTATGTCCCCGGTTGCTGGTTGATGACTGCGGGGACGCCGGTGACAGGTGATTGTTGCACCGCAATGGACGCGCGATGACCATGTGATTGCACTTCGATGGCAAGTCGATGACGTTGCCGGCGCGCCACAGGGCCGGACGCACGAAGGCCCGACAGCGGGCGCTGCCGGGCCTTCAGATTGATGCGAAGGCGCGCGCGTTACGCGGCGGCTTCGACCCGGTGCAGGGCGCACTGGCTCCAGATGTCCGACAGCGCGACCACCAGCCGCTCGATATCGTCATCCGAATGCACCGGGCCGGGCGTGATGCGCAGGCGCTCGGTGCCCACCGGCACGGTCGGGTAGTTGATCGGCTGCACATAGATGCCGTGATGTTCCATCAGCCAGTCGCTGATCATCTTGGCCTTCTTGGCATCGCCGACCATCACCGGGATGATGTGGCTGGGGTTTTCCAGCTGCGGGATGCCGGTGGCGCGCAGCGCGGCGCGGACCTTGGCCACCCGCTCCTGCTGGCGCTTGCGCTCGAACGGGCTTTCCTTGAGGTGCTTGACCGACGCCAGCGCGCCGGCGGCAATTGCCGGCGGCAGCGCAGTCGAGAAGATGAAACCCGAGGCAAAGCTGCGGACGAAATCGCACAGCGCCTTCGAACCGGTGATATAGCCGCCAACCACGCCATAGGCCTTGGCCAGCGTGCCCTCGATCACCGTGAGCCGGTCCATCAGGCCTTCGCGTTCGGCAACGCCGCCACCGCGCGGGCCATACATGCCCACCGCGTGCACTTCGTCGATATAGGTCATCGCGCCATGCTTGTCGGCAACGTCGCAGATGTCCTTGATGGGGGCGATGTCGCCATCCATCGAATAGACGCTTTCGAACGCCACCAGCTTCGGCACGTCCGGGCCATATTGGCTCAGCAGGCGGTCGAGGTCCTCGACATCATTATGCTTGAAGACATGGAACTTGGCGCGGCTGTGGCGGATGCCTTCGATCATCGAGGCGTGGTTCAGCGCATCGGAGAACACCACGCAGCCGGGAATCTTGCTGGCCAGGGTGGACAGCGCCGCCCAGTTCGACATGTAGCCCGAGTTGAACAGCAGCGCGGCTTCCTTGCCGTGCAGATCGGCCAGCTCATCCTCGAGCAGGCGGTGCACATGCATGGTACCGGAAATGTTGCGGGTGCCGCCGGCGCCGGCGCCGGACTTGTCCAGCTCCTCGTGCATGGCGGCGACCACATCCGGGTGCTGACCCATGCCGAGATAATCGTTGGAGCACCAAACGGTGACATCCTGCGTGGAACCATCCGGCAGGTAGCGCGTTGCATGGGGATATTCGCCCGCGTGCCGCTGGAGTTCGGCGAAGACGCGGTAGTTTCCGCGCTCTTTCAAGCCGTCGAGCGCTGCCTGGAAGTGGGCTTCATAGTTCATTCAACATCTCCCGCCGCGTTCATTGCACGGCGTTTTGTCGCATCGCAAGTGGATTCGTGTCAGTTTGGCCTGACACTTTGGCCACCTCGATACCCCCCTGATTGGCACTCTTTCTTGCCTGTTCCGGCATGGCCCACCGGAAGATCGCGGTATCCTGCCATGGCACCACCAGGAAGCCATGTTCCAGGAAGGCCAGCGCCACCAGCGCGAAGGCCAGTGCATAGCCGGTGGCGATGCCGCCCTGGCTGCTCAGCGCACGATCCGCCAGCCACGCCGCCAGCACCGCGATTCCTGACACCGACATAATGAAGAACCAGCGTGGCGGCGCGATGCGGAAATAGCTGGCGAGATAGCGCATATGATCCGGCATCATTTCGGTCGACAGGTGCGGGACGCCGGCAAAGATGTTGAACTTGGCCGACAGGCGCATGACGAACAGCAGCAGGAAGGTGAGCGTCGCGGCCTGGTTCGGCTTGCCCCAGGTGATGGCAGCCATGACCAGCAGACAGGCGAACATCGCCACCTCGTGATAGATCAATGTCGCCGCCGCCAGCCGGAACCGCTGCCAGCCGCGCGCATCGGGCGGGCAGGGATTGCGGTTGGGGCCAGTGACAAAGCCCATCAGGAACGACAATTCGTGCCAGCCCCACAGCACCAGGGCGCAGGCAAAGGCCACATAGGCCGCCCACGGGCTGGTTTCCTCGGCCGTCGCGATGATGCCGCCCATGGCAAATCCCGAAGCCACAGTGGCCATGGTGATGCTCAGCGGCCAGGTATGGCTGGGCAAC
The DNA here is from genome assembly GCF_009733735.1 of Sandarakinorhabdus oryzae. Taxonomy (GTDB): domain Bacteria; phylum Pseudomonadota; class Alphaproteobacteria; order Sphingomonadales; family Sphingomonadaceae; genus Sandarakinorhabdus; species Sandarakinorhabdus oryzae. The sequence continues at coordinate 7,701 of NZ_WNJP01000032.1, forward strand.
TTGTCGAGCCACAGCACGAAGCCGGTGGCCACGAACCACAGCACGGTCGCAAACAGCAGAGGCAGCGCGAATTCGGTCACGACGGCAGCGGACTTACCAGACGGGCGCCAGGCGCACGTTCGGGGTCACCTCCATCTTGTCCACCGGGTGGAGATAGAGGCGCACGAAGGTGACCGCGGCCTTCAGCGACAGGCCCACGCGCTTGATCTTGCCCATGATGCCACCCTGGGCAATGGCGGCGTCGATGGCGTCGCTGGTCTCACGCATGATTTCCAGCAGCGCGCGATAGCTCGGCGCATCCGTCTGCAGGCCGATCGGGAAGACCTGCCGGGTGATGTCGGTGGTGATGCGGAACACCCGGAAGCCGAAATCGGTCGGATCGATGCCGAAATGCTTGTAGAGCACCGGCCGCTTGTGATCGCGCACATACATGGTGGCATATACGGCGTTCAGGAAGAAACGGATCCACAGCACGTTGAGACCCGAGGTCAGCTTGGGATCAGAGCGCATCAGCAGTGCGAACGCTTCGCCATGGCGGAACTCGTCATTGCACCATTCCTGGAACCACTTGAAGATCGGATGGAAGCGCTTTTCCGGGTGCTTCTCAAGATGGCGGTGGATGGTGATGTAGCGGGCGTAGCCAATCTTTTCCGACAGATAGGTGGCGTAAAAGATGAACTTCGGCCGGAAATAGGTGTATTTCTTGGTCTTGGTCAGAAAGCCCAGATCGATGCCGACACCAGCATCCTTCAGGCTGTCGTTGATGAAGCCGGCGTGGCGGCTTTCGTCGCGGGCCATCAGCTTGAACAGCGCCTTGGAATCGGGATTCTTCATGCGCTTGGTGATTTCGGCGTAGAGGATGCAGCCGGAAAATTCCGACGTCATCGACGAGACCAGGAAATCGATGAACTCCGGCTTCAGTTCCGGGTCCATGGCGGCGATCACGCCGTCGAACTCCGGCGTGCGCTTGAAATGCTTCTTGTTGGGATCGGCGGTCATCTCCGCGATCAGGCTGTCCCACTCGGCGCGCACGCGGCTGACGTCGATGCGGTCCATCGCTTCATAATCGGTGGTGTAGAAGCGCGGGCTCAGCACCGTTTCCTGCGTGGCGATGGCCAGTGCATCGTCGCGGGTGATTTCGCTACCGGCCTTGATTGGCGTCACGGCGTTCATCACGGCTTCTCCGAGCTGAAGGTGATTTCGTAGAGTTCGGTCAGTTCCAGCTGGGCCTTCATCTTGGTCCACAGCCGTTCAAAGGGGGTGGCTTTCCACACCGTCACCGGGCGGCGCAGCGTCAGTCTTTCGCCAAAGGGCAGCTTCACCGCGGCGCCGTGCACCTTGACCTGGTCACCCGGGCCGAGCGCGATATCGCCATCGAGTTCGACATGCGCATGCAGATTGTCGAACGTGTGCTCGATCTCGATCGTGCACTCGGTGTCGAAGCGGTCGCGGGTAAAAAGGCCCATCAGCCTTCTCCCGCCAGGAACGGCATGGTCGCCGCGGCCGGCGTCTTGCCGACGATGGGTTGATCCGGCACGCCGGGGCCACCGGGGGCATAGGGCACCAGCAACTGCGCAAAGGCGGCGCGGTTGGTGTGGCCGAAACTGCCCAGCTCGATGATGCGGCCCGTCGATTGATCGGTCAGCGTCAGTGCGCCATCGGCCCATTGTGCCACGGTCACCGGCCCGGTGCGCGCCACTTCGTGCAGACGGCGTTCGCGCATCAGGCCGCGCATGACGCCGCGGATGAAGCCGGTGTTGCTGCCCGGCGGGAAAATGAAGACCAGTTTATTGGCCGCCACGTCGGTGACCAGCAGGGCGCCATCGGCGCGATCCTCGAAGCGGAAATCGCGCGTCACCGTGGGCTGCACATGGCGGCGCATGCGCGATTCGGGTGCGGTTTCCGGCGCCGGCAGCAGACCGAGGCGGATGCTGCCCACCGTGGCGATCGAGACAAGGATCAGCGCGCCGGCCGCATAGAGCGCCGACTTGGGGAAGCGTTCGTTGGTGAATTCGGCGCTCATGCCGCCGCCCCGACCATGGCCGGTGCCGGCGCGGCATCCGGACTGGCTGCGGCGCGGGCCGGATCGGCCTTCGCCAGGGCATCAGCCAGCAGCGGCACCATCGATTCCGGCACAGCGCGCAGCATCGGCTGCGGCGAACCGAATTTCCACGGCCGCACATGCGGCCACATCTGCAAGTAAGCGAGCGGGAAGCGCACCGTGGGCGTGAGCGAGACGTCGACCAGCCCGGTACCAGCCGGCTTGGCATCGGCTGTGCCGACCAGCGACAACGGCACGTTCACGCACTTGGGCAGCGCCACGCCAAAGCGCAGCACCACGCGCTTGTTGGTGAGCGTGTAGATGGTGGACTTGGCCTGCGCCCGCGCCAGCACACCGAGCACGGCGAGGCCGAGCAGCGCGACGCACAGCGTGGTCAGCGCGCCGATCAGGCCGGTGCCGCCGGCCACGAAGGCCATGCTGGCCACAAACAGGAACCACACCGCCACGAGACGCGTGTGGAAGACACCCCGCGCCACGCCGCGCCAATCCGGCGTGCCTTGCCAGATGATCGTCTCACCTGGCGGCAGCCGTCCGGGCAGGCCCGGGATTGGCTCGTCTTCATATTCCATCGACACGTACAGGCTCCGTTATTCCGTTCCAGTGCCGGCCCTGACCCACCAGCCTGGCGACTGGATTGGCCGGGGGCCGGATCAGATCAGCGGTTCGGCCCGTTCCGGGGTCGCCCACAGATAACCAGCGCCGAAATAGGCGGTGATCTTCTCTTCTTCGAGCAAGGTGACCTGATCGGGGGACTTGGTGCGCGGCACGCCGGCAATCTGGGCACCGGTGATGGCATCGGTCATCACCCCACCGCGCGACACTTCCGCCATGGTGATCGGCATCAGGATGGTGCCGGCGCCGCCTTCCAGATCGACTTCCAGATAGCGCAGGCAGGATTCGGCACGGTCCATCCACAGGTCCTTCACCGTGCCGGCCTTGCCGCCATCGAGGCCGAACACCGGCAGGCCGCGCGGATCGACGTCATTCTGGTGCACGCTCACCGGGTGGCTGATGACGCGGGTCGGCACGATGCGCGGCTGGCCGTGCATGTCGAGATCCGGACGGTCGGCGCGCTGGGCAATGGAGGCCGGGCCGACGCCCGAAGTGAGCTTGTCACCCACCACGTCGAGCGGTTCACCCGGCCAGGCGCGCGGCAGCACGTTGGTCGGCAGTTCGTCACGCTCGTTGGCGGTCGGGGTGGTCACTTCACCCAGGCCGTGCGGCAGCTTGAAGGTTTTTGGCGGCTTGAAGAACAGCGGCTCGTTGCCGCCATGGGCAGCGCCGGTGAGATCGTCTTCGACCGGATAGCCTTCCCGGCGATCCTCACCGCGCAGGTACCAGACCAGGCCGAGGAAAAACAGGAAGAAGGCGAAGAAGGTGAGCTCGGCGATATCCAGGCCACCCACCAGATGCACGTTCGTCATGCGAGGCGTCTCCCCTCAAAGATGCTGCCCGTCACAGTTTGCCCGATCTGCGGCGAACCGGCGCGAAACGATTTGGCCCGATCCCGCCGCGCCTGCGGAAGGGCAGATGAGTCCGTGGCCTTTGCCATAGCATGGCGGCCAAGCCCGTGGGTAGAGCAGAAGCTGACATTCATGCAATGATTTGCTGATGTCCGTGCCGCAAAATGCGGCCTTCTGGCCTGCCCGTGCGTCACGCCAGCAGCACCTCCTGGGCGTGGCTGGTGTAGAAGCCGCGGCTGATGCGCTGGTCGCGGCCCAGTTTGGCGTGCGGCACGCTGCGCGACAGGCGCGATTTCAACAGGTCATGCGCCACCGGAATGATGCTCGGCGAACGGTCGCTCTTCGGGAAGAACTGGCCGATGGCCCGCGCCGTGCGCAACAGCGGTGTGCCTGGCGCGAAGGTGAAGAGCAAGGAATGGCGCGCGCGCTCGGCCAGCCGCGCGGTGGCGGCGGCGATCTGGTCGCTTTCATAATGGATCAGCACGTCCATCGAGACGATATGATCAAAGTCGCCATAGGCCGGGTCGAGCATGTCGCCGGCATGCAGGGAAATGCGGCCCTTCACATCGTCGGGCAGCCGCTCCTTGCCGATCTCGATCAGCTGCGGCGAGACATCGATTCCCACCACCTCGGCGCCGCGGCGCGCGGCCTCCACCGCCAGCATGCCGGTACCGCAACCGGCGTCAAGGATGCGGCGCCCGGTCAGATCGGCCGGCAGCCAATCGAGCAGCGTGTTGCGCATTTCTTCGCGGCCGGCGCGCACGGTGGCGCGGATCTTCGACACCGGCGCATCGCTGGTCATCGCTGCCCAGGCATCAAGCGCGGTGCGGTCGAAATAATGTTCCAGCTTGGCACGCTTGGCGTCCCAGCCCGGCGCGTGCGCCTTTTTCGGACTGTGCGCGTTCATGCTTACTCGAACCCGAGGAAATCGAAGATGTCGCGATCCTTCATCGGCGTCGCCACGCACGGATCGACACCAGCCCACAGCAGCGCAGCGAGGCGCTTGTATTCATTCTGCACGGCGAGGATTTCCGGCGATTCGTCCATTTCGAAGATCGTGCACTTCTTCAGGCGCGAGCGACGGATGGCGTCGAGATCGGGGAACTGGGCCAGGCGCTGGATGCCGGTGGCCGCGGAGAAGCGGTCAATCTCGTCGGTGTTGGTCGAACGGTTGGCGATGCAGCCGGCCAGGCGCACTTCGTAATTCTTCGATTTGGCCTGGATGGCAGCCATGATGCGGTTCATGGCAAAGATGCTGTCAAAATCATTGGCCGTCACCACGATGGCGCGCTCGGCATGCTGCAAGGGCGCGGCGAAGCCACCGCACACCACGTCGCCCAGCACATCGAAGATCACCACGTCGGTGTCTTCCAGCAAATGGTGCTGCTTGAGCAACTTCACCGTCTGGCCAACCACATAGCCGCCGCAACCGGTGCCCGCTGGCGGGCCGCCAGCCTCCACGCACATGACGCCGTTATAGCCTTCGAACATATAGTCTTCGGGCCGCAGCTCCTCGTGGTGGAACTCATGCTGTTCCAGCACGTCGATCACCGTCGGCATCAGTTTCTTGGTCAGCGTGAAGGTGCTGTCGTGCTTGGGATCGCAGCCGATCTGCAGCACCCGCTTGCCGAGCAGCGAGAAGGCCGCCGACAGGTTGGACGAGGTGGTGGACTTGCCAATCCCGCCCTTGCCATAAACGGCGAACACCTTGGCGCCTTCGATCTTCTGGCTCGGGTCGAGCGCGACCTGCACGCTGCCTTCGCCGTCGCCGGGACCGGCCTTGCGGGTCTTGTCGATGATGAGCGTCATTGCGTGTCTCCTCAAGCCGCCAGGGAACCGGCGGGGGCTACGCCTTCGAGTTGGTCTTCTATCGCGTCGGTGGCGGCTTGCAATGCCGCCAGCGTCTCGGCATCCGGCTGCCAGAAATTGCGGTCAGCCGCTTCGATCAGGCGGTTGGCAATCTTGGCGGCAGCACGCGGGTTCATTTCGGCGATGCGTTGGCGCATCGTCTCGTCGAGCACATAGGTCTCGCTGATGCGCTGATACACCCAGGGATCGACCTGGCCGGTGGTCGCCGACCAGCCGGTGGTGGTGGTCACCGCCGCTTCGACCTGGCGCACGCCTTCATAGCCATATTTCAGCTGTGCCTCGATCCACACCGGGTTGAGCGTGCGGGTGCGGGTTTCCAGCGCCACCTGTTCCTGCAAGCTTCGCACCTTGCCCGAACCCTGCGTCTGGTCGCCAATATAGACCGGGGCCGCCTCGCCGCCCTTGGCACGGGTGACAGCGCGGCTGATGCCGCCCAGCGTATCAACATATTGGTCGATCGTGGTGATGCCGAGCTCGACGCTTTCGAGGTTCTGGTAGGCGCAATCGACCGTCTTCAGCGCGCTGGCGAGCAGGCCGGGCTGGCGCTTGGGCTTGCCATCGACGCCATAGGCATAGCCCTTCTGCTTCTCGTAAGTGTCGGCCAGTTCGTTGGGATCGGTCCAGCCGCCGCTGTCGATCAGCAGGTTGACGTTGGCACCATAGCTGCCTTCGGCGTTGGAATAGACCCGCAAACTGGCCGTCGCCATGTCGCAGCCATGCTCTTCCAGATAGGTGAGGCTGTGCTTGCGGATATAGTTCATCTCCAGCGGCTCATCGGCTTCGGAGGCGAGCAAGGCGGCTTCGGCCAGCATCTTGGTCTGCAGCGGCAGCAGATCGCGGAACACGCCCGACAATGTCACCAGCACGTCGACGCGGGGCCGGCCCAATTGTTCCAGCGGAATGAGTTCGGCACCGGCGAGACGGTTGTAGCTGTCAAAGCGCGGCTTGGCGCCCATCAGCGCCATGGCCTGGGCGACCTGGGCGCCTTCGCTCTTCAGATTGTCCGTGCCCCACAACACCATGGCGACGGTTTCCGGCAGCCTGCCGGCGTCTTCCAGGGCCCGGTCAAGGATGCGCTGGGCCTGCGCCGCGCCGTCCTTGCAGGCATAGGCCGACGGCAGCCGGAACGGATCAAAGCCGTGGATGTTGCGGCCCGTGGGCAGGATTTCCGGATCGCGCAGGATGTCGCCACCAGCCACCGGCGGCACGTAACGGCCATCGAGGGCGCGGATCAGGCCATTCATCTCGTGGTTGACCGACAGGGCGGCATTCAGATTGGCCAGTTCACGCAGCACCGGCGTGTTGGGCACGATGCGGCCGTGGATCAGTTTCTCGATGGTGTCGCGATCGATGATCTCACCGCGGGCCTGGGCGCTGGCGGCCAGCATGTCGATGCGGGCCTCCTCGCTTTCCGCATCGCCGAACACGTGCAGGCCCTGCGGAATGAGCTCCTGCTCGATTTCATAGAGCTTGGCGGCAAGCTTCGACACGTCGCTGCCGTCGAGGTCCATCGCCTCGGCCTGCTCGCGGATGATCTCCTCAAGGCCCGGCAATTCCGGGCTGCCCGGCTCGGTCGAGCGCCAGCGGTCAACGCTGGCCTTGATGTCCGACAGGCCCTTGTACAGACCCGAATTGGTCAAGGCCGGCGTGAGATACGACACCAGCGTCGCGCCCGACCGCCGTTTGGCCAGCACGCCTTCGGATGGGTTGTTGGCGGCATAGAGATAGATGTTGGGCAGATCCTGGATGATGCGTTCCGGCCAGCAGCTCATCGTCATGCCGGTCTGCTTGCCAGGCATGAATTCCAGGCTGCCGTGCGTGCCCCAGTGGATCACGGCGTGGGCGCCGAAATCATTCCGGATCCAGCGATAGAAGGCCATGAAGGCATGGGTCGGCGCGAAGCGGCCATCGAACAGCAGCCGCATCGGGTCGCTCTCGTAACCATTGGCCGGCTGGATGCCGACAAACAGCTTGCCGAATTGCGCGCCGGTGATCAGCACATTCTTGCCGTCGGACTGGAATTTGCCCGGCGCCGGGCCCCATTCCTGCTCGATCTCGGCCAGATAGGGCTCGGTGGCGACGATGCGATCGGCGGGCACGAAGGCATGGACGTTCGCCTCCTGCCCATATTGCATGGCATTGCCTTCGATCACCCGACGGCGCACCTCGTCGGCGTTCTCGGGCACCTCGACGTCATAGCCTTCGGCCTTCAGCCGGACGAGCGTGCGGTGCAGCGAATCGAATACGGCGAGGAACTGCGCGGTGCCGGCGGCGCCGCCATTGGGCGGGAAGTTGAACAGCACGACCGCCAGCTTGCGGTCGAAATTCTGGGTGCGGCGCAACTGCACCAGCTTCTGCATCTTGTCGGCCAGCGCCTCGGCGCGTTCCGGGCAGGACTGCATGGCGCGCACGCCATCCGACGGCGCCCAGGTGCAGCCACGCGAACAGCCGGTGCAGGCTTCGCCGCCGGCATCGCTGCGGCCGCCGAAGACCATCGGCTGGGTGCCGCCATCCAGTTCCGGAATGGCGATCATGATCGTTGATTCGAGCGGCAGGAGTCCCTGGCGGTTGGCGCCCCACTGCTGCAGCGTCTGGAATTCAACCGGATGGGCGGCAATATAGGGCCGATCGAGCTTGGTAAGGATCTCCTCGGCCGCCTTGGCATCGCTGTACGCCGGGCCGCCGACAAGGCTGAAGCCGGTCAGGTTGATGACGGCATCGACGGTCGCCTGGCCGTCCTTCATCATCAGCGTTTCGATAGCAGGCCGCTGATCGAGGCCACCGGCAAAGGCCGGGATGACGTTCAGACCGCGCGATTCCAGCGCACGGATGACGCCATCATAATGATTGCTGTCCTTGCCGAGCACATAGGAGCGCAGCATCAGCACGCCGACCGTGCCGACCGCGTCCTTCTTCCACGGCAGGTCGGTCAGCTTCTCCGACATGCGTTGCGGCAAATCGGGGTGATAGACGCCGACCTCCGGATATTCCTGCGGCGCCTCCACCTTGGTCTTGCCACGCAGGCCCTTGCGCGGGCCATCGGCATAGCGATCGACCAGCGCCGAGATCATCTGGAAGGCGTTGTCGTCGCTGCCGGCCAGCCAATATTGCAGGGTGAGGAAATAGGCGCGCACATCCTGTGCAGTGCCGGGCACGAACTTCAGCAGCTTGGGCAGGCGGCGCAGCACGGCCAGCTGCGCGGCGCCGCTATTCGGCGCGCCGTCCTTCGAGGAGCCGCGCAGCTTCTTCAGCCAGCCCAGCGGGCCTTTTGGTGGCGCATCCATGCGATAATCGCCCATCCGCGTCATCTTCACGACGTCGGACTGGCTCATCAGGCAGACCATCGCGTCGCATTCCTCGCGACGCGCCACCAGCGCGTCCTTGATCATGCGGATCTGTTCATCGAGGAACAGCATGGTGACGACGACGATATCGGCCCGCGCGATGTCGGCGCGGGTGGCGTCGAGCTTGCCCGGCTTGTCCCAATCGGCGGCCGCATGGAAGCCGATCGAGACCGGCAGGCCCGCCTTCTGGAACCGCACGCGCGCCCGGTCGATCGCGCCAGACAGGTGATTGTCGAGCGTGACGATCACGACATGGCAGTGATCCGGCCGATCCTGTTTCGATGGCGGGGTATCAGCGCGCATAATGGGATTTGGCCTCGTACAAGGTCTCGCGGGTGATGGTGATGACGCCATGCTCGGCGGCATATTTCTCGGTGTTGCGCCGGGCCTTGCCGCGCACGAAGAACGGGATCTTGCCCAGTTCGGCCAGCGCCTCGGCCGTCCAGCCGCCCTCGTCTGAAGCCGGTGCTGGCGCAGCGATCGTGGCAACGTCGCCAGCCGGCTGTTCGGCGGCCGGCGCGCCATGGGCAGCCGGGGCCGACGAGGCATGGCCAAGATGGCTCGGCCCGGCGGCATCGGAAAATTCGAAATCCTCGCGGAACATGGTGAGCAGATGCTCTTCCAGGCCCATCACCAGCGGGTGGACCCAGGTATCGAACAGCACGTTGGCGCCTTCGAAACCCATCTGCGGGCTGTGGCGGGCCGGGAAATCCTGCACATGCACCGGCGCCGAGATCACCGCGCACGGCAGCCGCAGCCGCTTGGCGATGTGGCGCTCCATCTGGGTGCCGAGCACCAGTTCCGGCGCGGCGGCCTCAATGGCCTCTTCCACGGCGAGATAATCATCGCTGATCAGCGGCTCGACGCCATATTTCTCGGCCGCGGCCCGCAGCTCGCGGGCGAATTCCCGGTTGTAGCAGCCGAGGCCGACCACCTTGAAGCCCAGCTCTTCACTCGCCACGCGGGCGGCGGCGACGGCGTGGGTGGCATCGCCAAAGATGAAGACGCGCTTGCCGGTCAGGTAAGTCGAATCGATCGAGCGCGACCACCAGCCCATGCGGCCCTGGTCGAGATCGGCCGGCACCGGGATGCCCGCCACCGCGCAGACTTCGGCGACGAACTCGCGGGTGGCATTGAGGCCAATCGGCACGGTCTTCACCGTCTTCTGGCGGAAGGTGCGTTCCAGCCAGCTGCAGGCCTGCGCGGCGATTTCGGGGTAGAGGCAGATGTTGAAGTCCGCCTCGCCAATGCGGACGATGTCGGCCGGACTGGCCCCCATCGGCGCCACCAGGTTCACGTCGATGCCCAGATCGGCCAGCAGCCGGGTAATCTCGGTGATGTCATCGCGGTGGCGGAAACCCAGCGCGGTCGGCCCCAGCAGGTTGGCGCGCGGCCGGCGCGGGCCGTTTTCGCCCACGGCGGGCGGCGGCTTGCGCTCCTTGTCAGCCAGCGCGCGCACGATCTGATAGAAGGTTTCCGACGCGCCCCAATTTTCCTTGCGGCTGTAACTCGGCAGTTCGAGCGGGATGACCGGGCAGTCCAGCCCCATCGTCAGCGACAGTCCGTGCGGATCATCCTGGATCAGTTCGGCCGTGCAGCTCGAACCCACGATCATCGCCTGCGGCTGGAAGCGGTCATAGGCGTCGCGGGCCGCCTTCTTGAACAGTTCGGCGGTGTCCTTGCCCAGGTCGCGGGCCTGGAAGGTGGTGTAGGTGACAGGCGGGCGATGGTCCCGCCGCTCGATCATGGTGAACAAGAGATCGGCATAGGTGTCGCCCTGCGGCGCGTGCAGCACATAATGCAAGTCGCGCATGCCGGTCGCGACGCGCATCGCTCCAACATGGGGCGGGCCTTCATATGTCCAGACCGTCAATTGCATCGGTCAGACCCTCAACAGATCACGACGATGGAGCGGACGCGCGAACAGTTCGGCGAGATCGCCGGCCTGCTCATAACCGTGGATAGGCGAAAAAACGAGCTCGATCGCCCACTTGGTCGACAGGCCTTCCTTCTCCAGCGGGTTGGCGAGGCCAAGGCCGCAGACGGTGAGATCAGGCCGGGCGGCGCGCACGCGGTCGAGCTGCTTGTCGACATCCTGGCCTTCGGAAATCATCGTCCCCGGCGGCAGCGCGGCCAACTCGTCGATCAGATGGCCCTTGTGCAGATAGGGGGTGCCAACCTCGACCAGCTCCATGCCGAGTTCGCCGGCCAGGAAGCGCGCCAGCGGCACTTCCAGCTGGCTGTCGGGCATGAAGAAGATCCGCTTGCCGGCCAGATTCTCGCGATACAGCGCCAGCCCCTTGCGAGCGCGCTCACGCGGGCCGGCGATCACCTGTTCGAAGCGGGCTTCCGGCACGCCAAAGGCCTGCGCCGCGGCATGCAGCCAGGCGGTGGTGCCCTCAGCGCCAAACGGGAACAGTGCCGGCAGGTGCACAGCGCCGCGCTTGTCCAGCGCGGTGCCGGTTTCGGCCAGGAAGGGCTGGGCCAGCAGATACCTGGTGTTCGGCCCCACGCCCGGCATCTGCCCGGCCTTCCGCGCCGGCAGCGACACAACCTTGGCGATGCCGAGATCGCCCAAAAGGCGGGTGAGCTGATCTTCAACGATGTCGGGCAGACTGCCGACGATCATCAACTGCTCTTCGTCGGTGAAGGCCAGATCGGGCACCAGCGCTGACAGGCAGGCGTCTTCGCCTTGCGTGAAGGTCGTCTCGATGCCGCTGCCCGAATAGTTCAGCACGCGCACGTTGGGCGAGAAGCGGCCATTCAGTCGCTGCGCCGCGCGGCTCAGATCGAGCTTGATCACTTCCGACGGGCAGGAGCCGACGAGGAACAGAAGCTTGATGTCCGGCCGGCGCGCCAGCAGGCGGTTGACCACCCGGTCAAGTTCCTCATTGGCGTCGGCCAGGCCCGCCAAATCCTTTTCCTCGATGATGGCCGTGCCAAAACGTGGTTCGGCAAACACCATCACGCCGGCCGCCGATTGCAGCAGGTGGGCGCAGGTGCGGCTGCCGACGACGAGGAAGAAGGCATCCTGGATCTTGCGGTGCAGCCAGATGATGCCGGTCAGCCCGCAGAACACCTCGCGCTGCCCGCGCTCCCGCAGGATGCCGTCAACGCCGACGGGCGGCGCGTCACATCCCGGGATGGGGCCGGCCTCGCTCATGCTGCTTGCGCCACCAGCGGTTCGGCATTGCTCGCCTCATCCGATTCGACGGCAGCAACCGCTTGTTTCGCCGGCTGCGACGAAAGGCGGGCCTGGCGCAACTTCCACACGAACTGCGCCGCATTGATCACATAGGCGACATAGGCGGCCAGCGCGGTGGCGAACAGCACGCCATCATCGGCAATGCCGGTGAACAGGCCGAAGAGATAGAGGCTGTGCAGCACGATCACCAGCATCGAGAACACGTCTTCCCAGAAAAAGCTTTCGTGGAAAAGATACTGGCCGAAAACGACTTTCTCCCAGATCGCGCCGGTGATCATGATCGTGTAGAGCGCCATCGTCTTGACCACCACCGACCACACCGCCCAGTCGTGGTTGCGGCCGGTGTTGAGGTAATCGATCACCAGATAGAGGCTGACGCCAAAGATCAGGAACTGCACGGGGGCCAGCAGCCCCTGCACCAGGGTCCATTTCGTGCTGTCGCGGCGGATGCGTTCCTCGGGCGTGTACAGCGGACGCTGTGACGCTCCGGAGGTTTTCGCGCCCTCTGACACTGCTGTGACCAAACCCCTTGACCCCTCAGACTCTACGTAAAAAACCCTAACATCCGGCCCTTTCAAGTCAACCCGCGTCGGGGTCAAGTGTCAGGGCAGGCTGTCAATCCTGCCTGTCAATCGCGGCTGACGCCAACCGAGCCCGTGGCGGCCGGACGAAGCCTTGTGATGCAGCGCAGCACCGCAGGTGCGAAATCATCGACAACACGCGGTTTGCACCTGTTGCGCGGCGGGGCGGACTGGCATAGCCTGTGGCAGGATGTCGCGACGGCCAGGCGGGTGGCCAGCCGATGCGTTGTCCATGGGAGCCGTCACCCGCGGGCGACGGGAGTTTGGCAATGACGTCCATGCTGGACATCGTGGCGGAAGCGACCAGCGCCGCCACCAAGGGCTGGAAGCGCGCCCGGCAGGCGGCCTTTGGGGCCTCTGCCGAAACTGGTGCCGTGCCCACGGGCACTGACCAGCTCGCCCGCCTGATCGAAGCCGATATCATGCCGCGCCTGATGTCGGGCTATGGCCAGGCCGCGCCTGGCGCGTCCCTGGTGCCAGCCGACCAGGTGCGCCGCTTTGCCCACGCGCTGCTGGGCGAGGAGCTGGGCCCGCTGCTCGACGAGGTCGATCAATTGACCGCCGCCGGCCATGAGCCGCAGGCGCTGATGCACGGCCTGATCGCCCCGGCGGTGCGCCTGCTTGGAGACTGGTGGCTGGCTGATGACATTGATTTTGTTGACGTGACCATGGGCGGCTGGCGCTGCCAGCAACTGGTGCACGCTTTGGGCGCTCAGGTGCCCGGCCGGGCGCCACTGCCCGGCAGCGTGCGCCGGGCGCTGATCCTGCCGGCACCGGGCGAACAGCATGTGCTGGGCGCCATGATGGTGGAAGATGCCTTCCGCCGCGCCGGATGGGACACGCGCGGCGGACCGGCGCTGGACGAGGATGCGCTGATCGCGCTGGCGGCGCGCGAGGCGTTCGACGTGATCGGTCTGTCGGTCAGCTGTGCACAGCGCCTGCCCGTGCTGGCGCGCACGCTCGCCCTGCTACGGCGGGTGGCGCTGCAGCCGCCCTTGCTGCTGCTCGGCGGACCGGCGCTGGCCGACGGAGCGGATGCCGCTTTGCTGGGCGCCGATGCCATCGCCAGCAGTGTCGAAATGGCCTTGCAGTTGGCTGAACGGCGGCTGGCACCGCACGCCGCCACCGGCAACAGTCTGGGCAGATAGAGCGACGGAAACGCAGGGATGGATGCCAGAAACTTCACCGTTATCAACGCGCTGCCCGGCGAGGGCGAGATTGATCTTGCCGCGCTGGTCGCCAGCCGGCCCGATTCCGCGCTGGCGGCCTTGCTCGCTGCGGCCGATCTCGTGCTGGCCATCGACGAGGATGGCGGCATTGACCAGCTGCACATCGGCGGCGGCGATCTCGACGCTGCGGATCTGGCGAGCTGGGAAGGCCGCGCCTGGATCGACACCGCCCTGCCCGACAGCCGGGGCAAGATCGAAGCCATGCTGGCCGAAGGCAGCAGCCCGCGCTGGCGGGAGGCCAATCACGCAGTGGCGAGCGGCGAACTGCCGCTGAAATGGCTGACCCTGGCGCTGCCGGGTGGACGCCGCCTCGCCATCGCCCGCGATCAACGAGCAGCCGCCAGCCTGCAGCAACGCCTGGTGCGCGCCCAGCAAGCGATGGAGCGGGATTCGATCCGGCTGCGCCAACTGGAGGCCCGCCACCGGCTGCTGTTCGAAACCGCTGCCGAAGCCATTTTCATCATCGATGCCGGCAGCCGCCGCGTGCTGGAAGCCAATGCCGCCGCCCGCCGCGCAACTGGACGAAGCGCAGCCGCGCTCGACGGCGAGAATTTTGCCGCATTGGTCCATCCTGATGATCATGACAGCAGCATCGCGCTGCTGGGCGCGCTCACCGCCAGCGAACAGCGCCACCCGGCGCGGCTGCGGCTGGCGGGTGGCCAGGCCTTCCAGATGAGCGCCAGCCTGTTCCGGCAGGACCGCGAGAACCGGCTGATGTTGCGCCTGCACCCGCTGGAGCCGGCAGCGGCCCCCAGCGCCGAGCCCCTCGCGGACGCCATGGAGCGCATTCCTGATCCGTTCGTGCTGACCGACGACAATTTCGACATCATCGCCGGCAATGGCGCCTTCCTCGATCTGGTCGGGCTGGCCCGACCGGCCGACGTGGTGGGCCAGCCGATCGGGCGTTATCTGGGCCGGCCGGGGCTGGAACTGGGCGTGCTGGTCGCGGCGTTGCGCGATCATGGCATGGTGCGCGGCTTTGCCACCGTGGTGCGCCCCGGCCATGGCGACGCCAGCGACGGCGAAAGCGTGGAAGTCTCCGCTGTTTCATCCGGGGAAGCTGGCGGCCTGCGCCATGGCTTTGCCATTCGTGTCGCCGCGCGCGACCAGGCGCTCACCCCGCCAACGGCGCTGCCGATGAGCCAGCTGACCGAACTGGTCGGCCGTGTTTCCCTGAAGGAAATCGTGCGCGAATCGACTGACCTGATCGAGCGGCTGTGCATCGAAGCGGCGCTGACCTACACCGACGACAATCGCGCTTCGGCCGCCGAAATCCTCGGCCTGTCGCGGCAGAGCCTCTATTCCAAGCTGCACCGGCATGGACTGGGCAATCTGGGCCTCGGCAATCTGGGCGACAACGACAGCAGCAACGACAACGGCTGACGCTTGGGGCCGCGTGTTGGGGCGGAATTACAGCCCCATGTGTCAAGCGGCGTTGACGCCTTTCATGGCTGGCGACTAGTTTGCGCGCCATGGAACATGTCCCCCCTCCCGCCGTGCCGGCGCGTGTTGCCCCGCGGCCGCGCGACGTGCTGGAATTATTGAAGCCCGTCACCTGGTTCCCGCCGATGTGGGCCTTCATGTGCGGGGTGGTCTCGTCGGGCGTGCCGCTGGCGGATCGCTGGGGACTGCTGATCGCCGGGATGATGCTGGCCGGGCCGCTGCTATGCGGCAACAGCCAGGCCATCAACGATTGGTTCGATCGGCATGTCGATGCCATCAACGAGCCGCAGCGGCCGATCCCGTCGGGCCGCATTCCCGGCCGCTGGGGGCTGGGCATCGCCATTGTCGGTTCGATCATCGGCATCGCGGTGGGCTTTGTCATCGGCCCGGTGGTGGGCTGGGCCAGTGTGCTGGGCGTCGCCATGGCCTGGGCCTATTCGGCGCCGCCGCTGCGCTTCAAGGCCGATGGCTGGCTGGGCCCCCTGGTCTGCGCCGCCGCCTATGAAGGCGTGAGCTGGTTCACCGGGGCCGCCGTGATGGCCGGCGGCGTGCCCGATAGCCGCATCATCTGGGTGTTGTGCATGTATGCCCTCGGCGCGCACGGCATCATGGTGTTAAATGATTTCAAGGCGGTGAAGGGCGATGCCCAATCCGGCGTCAATTCGCTGCCGGTGCAGCTCGGCGAGCGCAACGCCGCCGAGATCGCCTGCTGGACGATGGCGCTGCCGCAGGTAGTGGTGATCATCCTGCTGGCGCGCTGGGGCCTGGCCTGGCCATCGGCGATGGTGGCGTTCAGCCTCGCCATGCAGGTGGTGCTGATGCAGCGCGTGCTGGCGGCGCCAGCCGCCAATGCGCCCTTCTACAATGCCACCGGCACCACGCTCTATGTGCTGGGCATGCTCACGTCCGCCTTCGGCTTGTCGGTGATCGTGTGAGGCTGTTTCTGACATGGCCCGGCATTGCCCGGCTCGGGCTCGTCCAGAGCGCGCTGGGCGCCATCGTCATGCTTGCCTCCTCGCTGCTCAACCGCATCATGGTGGTGGAATATGCGACTGCGGCCGCGCTGCCGGCGGGGCTGGTCGCCTTCCATTATGGTGTGCAGCTCTCCCGCCCGAAATGGGGCCATGGTTCCGACGCTGGCTGGCGGCGCACGCCGTGGATCATCGGCGGCATGGCGGTGCTGGGGGCTGGCGGCCTGCTGGCGACCTTTGCCACCACGAAGCTTGCCGGCCCGTTCTGGCCGGTGTTTGCCGCCCTCGTGCTGGCCTATGCCATGATCGGCATCGGCGTCGGCGCCGCCGGCACCTCGCTGCTGGCCCTGCTCGCCACCCGCACGGCCGAGGCGCGCCGCCCGGCCGCCGCCAGCCTG
>NZ_WNJP01000320.1 GCF_009733735.1 Sandarakinorhabdus oryzae
TGGCGCTGGTTTGGGGCGGCACCCGCATCGGCCAGCTGAACCGCGCACTCGCCGCGCGCGGGCGCTCGATCCGCACCTCTGGCAGCCACGACGGGCAGACGGTCGCGGGCGCGGTCGGCACCGGCGTGCATGGCGGCGCGCACGCCCAGGGCGGTTTTCAGAACCATGTCCGCGGGCTGCATATCGTCGCCGGGCCGGGGCGCAGCTGGTGGCTGGAACGGCGATCCGATCCGGTGCTGGCCGATGGCATGGCCGTGCAGTTGGGCGCACGGCTGATCCGCGACGATCGACTGTTCGACAGCGCGCTGATCCACCTCGGCGGCATGGGCGTCATCAATGCCGCGTTGATCGACACCGTACCGCTGTTCGTCTGCGATGTGCTGGCCGCGCTGGCGCCCGTCAGTCCCGACTGGCTCGGCCTGCTGGCGGCCGGTGACTGGCGGGCGCTGGCGCGGGCGCAGGGCCATGACGATGATCCCTATTTCATGGAAGTGACGCTGGATCCGGCCGCGCCCTTCACCCAGCCGGCGATGCACACGCTCTATTTCAAGCGCGACGCGCATGATGGCGGCCAATGCGCGCTTGATGATCTCCATCTCAACCAGCCGCTCAATTGCCTTGGGCGGGCTGGCCCGGCGGAGGCGCCGGAGGCCGCTGCCGCGCCGCCCGACTTGGGTGCCGATATCGATGTCGCTGCGCTGCTGCGCGCCCAGTTCCGGCCGTGCGCGATCGGCGAGCGCTGGGGCAATTGGGGGGAATTGAACGGTCCGCACCGCCCGCTTGCCCCGCTCTACAACGCCGCCTTTGCCGTGCCGCGGGCGCGCGTGGCCGAAGCGGTGCAGGCCGCGCTGGCCGCCGTCGCCGGATTGCCGCGCCATTTCGTCTTCACGCTGCGCCCCGTGGATGGCGCCGCCGGTGGTCTGGCCTTCACCCGCTTTGGGACGAATGTGGTGATCAACCTTGATGGCCTCGGCACCAGCCTGTCGCCGGTCGGGCCGATGGCGGCGGCCGCCGTGCGCGCCGCGCTGGATGGCGCTGGCATCCCCTACAGCCTGCACTGGGGCAAGCTGGGCGGCCTCGACGCCGCGAAGGTGGCGGCCGATTTTGGCCCGGCGCGAGACCAGTGGCGCGCTGCCCGCCGGCGGCTGTTGGGCCCGGCGATGCGGCAGATCATCACCAACCCGGCGCTCGTCGCCTGGGGGCTGGATTAGGCGGTCTTGGGGATCAGCGACTGGATCAGCGCGTGGGCGCGCGGATCGCGGATCATCGCCAGCGCGCCCTCCACCCCGCCCAGTTCGGCCAGGCGCGCGGCGGTGGCCGTGGCCGCCGCGCCATCG
>NZ_WNJP01000321.1 GCF_009733735.1 Sandarakinorhabdus oryzae
CGCCCAGTGCGGCCGCCCGCGCCCGGCGATCGGCGTCGTCATCCAGATAGAGCACGCGGCCTGCGCCGGCCGCCACCGCGCAGCCGGCAGCATAGAGACCGACACTCTGCGCCAGGCCGCCGATCACCAGCACGCTGGCGCCGGGTCGGGCCGCCAGCTGCGGGCCAACGCCGCGCCAGCCATCGACGATATTGTCACACGCGCTCGCCACCGCCACCGGATCGAGGCGATCAGGCAGCGGCACCAGCATGTGATCGGCAAAGGGCACCCGCATCCGATCAGCGAGGGCGCCGCCATAATCAGGGCGTGGCGCCCCGGCGAGGCCAAAGGCAGCCAGTGGCGGGTAGGCCTCGCAGCTGCCGGTATAGCCCCGCCGGCAACTGTCGCAGCGGCCGCAGCTCAGCTGGAACGGCACGATCACTCGGCTACCCGGCACCACCCCGGCGGCCGGGCCGGCATCGATCACCTCGGCCACGCATTCATGGCCAAAGGCGAACGGGCCTTGGAATTTCACCACGCCGGTGGCGATGTAGAGATCGAGATCGCAGCGCGCCACCACCAGCGGGCGGACGATGGCATCCGTGTCGGCGGCGAGGGCTAGCGCCGGCTGGTCCCGCCATTCGAAGGCGCCGGGCTTCAGGAAATGCAGGGCCTTCATCGCCTCATTTCCCGTTGTCGACGACGATCGGCACGTCGAAATAGCTGACGCTGGCCGGGCTGCCCCAGCGCTTGAGCACGCCGGCGCGCCAGGCATCGTTGTACCAGGCCTCGGCGGCGGCGCGGCTTTCCCACAGATAGATGCCGCCGGCGCGGCCATCATCGCCGATGGTGTAATATTTGCGAATGAGGCCGGGCTTGCCCTTGTAGTCGCCCACGCTGGCGGCAAAAGCCTGTTCCAGCTGGGCGCGCGGCAGGCCAGCCGGCACCGGCACGGCAACGAGCACGGCCACCGGGGCGGCGACGGCGGGGGTGGCAGCGAGCATGCCGAACGCGAGGGCGGCAGCGGGGATGAGCCTGGGCAACATGGCGGGTCTCCTCTTGTGATGGAGACAGGCTAGGCTTGCGTGCCGGCTCTGCGCCATACAAGATGCTGCAAACCAGCGTTGCGATTATGGAAGGCTTGCGATGGAACTGGATGACATGGCGTTGCTGGCGGCGGTCAGCCGACTCGGCTCAATCAGCGCGGCGGCGCGGGCCCGTGGCATCGCCATTTCCACCGCGGCGCGCCGGCTCGACGGGCTGGAGGCGGCGCTGAAGCTGCGTCTGGTCGATCGCCGCGCCGATGGCGCCCGGCTGACGCCTGCC
>NZ_WNJP01000322.1 GCF_009733735.1 Sandarakinorhabdus oryzae
CGCTGCTGGCGGGCTGGCTGGCGGCGGACGGCGCGTCCGGCGTGGACCGCGCGCTGATCGACATGGTGCCGGCTGCCGCCATGCTGGATGGGCTGGATGCGCTGTCGCGTCCCGCCCACGGGCTGCGGGCGCTGCCACTGGAATGGCTGGTTGCCCTTGCCGCCGCCTTGCCCGGCCACCCCGGCGCCCGCGGGCCGTTGGCCAGCGATCTGGTCGCTCGCATTGCCGAACTGCAGCCCGATCACCCGGCGCTGCCGGCCATCGTCGCCGGTCGCATGGGTGGCCCGGCTGCGCCTGATCTTGAGCGGCTGGCCACTCCCGACGTGGTACGCGCGCTCGGCCCCGGCCATCTGGCGCTGGCGCTCAAGCTCACCGCTGGCGCCATCATGCGGCCCACAGCCAGCCTGGGTGCGCTGGCCACCAGCCTGGCCGCAGTGCGGCTCGCTACAGCTCGATAAGCCCGTCGGGCAATTCGTTCACATCGTCGGGCAATGGCGGCAGGTGCGCCGCCAGCACGGCGCCCGCACGCTCGATCGCCGTCACCAGCCCGTCAGCGGCACGGCCAGACTTGATGCCAGCCACCAGCGCCGCGATCGTCTCGCCCCATTCATCGGCGGCGATACGGGTGAACACCGCTTCGTCGGCGATCACTTCGGCGACATGCTCGGGCTCGTCGAGATAGAGCAGGACACCGGTGCGGCCCAGCGTCGAGGTCAGGCCGCGGGCGCGGAACTGCATCATCGCAGCATGGTGCACCCGGTCCCGGCGCAGGCCGGACGGGGTCAGCACCCGATCCAGCCGCAGCCAGCCAACCAGCGCCAGCACAGCGACGAACAGCATCGCCTGCACCGCGGCAAACCCCTCGATGCCATGCGCTTCGCGGGTGGCGGCGTCGATCGCGTCCCAATCCGGGAACAGCAGGGACGGCGTCCACCCGGCCAGCACGGCCAGGAAGGGCAGCGTGAAGGCGGCCAGCACGGCGCTGGCCAGCATGGTCGCGGCATAGCGGTGCGGGCGGGTGTTGATGATCACCACGATCTCGCCCGACGTGTTGGCCTCCGCCGCCGCAATGGCAGCGGCAATGCGGGTGCGATCGGCGTCGTTGAACAGCATCACCAGCCTCCTGACGCGCCGCCGCCGCCGAAGCTGCCGCCACCGCCCGAAAAGCCGCCGAAGCCGCCACCACCGCCGCCACCCCAGCCGGAACCGCCGCCACCGCTCCAGTTGCCGCCAATGCCAGGGCCCCAGATGATGACCGGGCCGCTGCGCCGGCCGCGCGCGCCGCGCCGCTAGGCGATG
>NZ_WNJP01000323.1 GCF_009733735.1 Sandarakinorhabdus oryzae
CGCGCCCCGGCCACCAGGGCCGCAACATCCGGTTGCGCTGCGGGCGGCGTCGGCTCGGCCGGCATCAGGCTCGACAGCAGCCGCGCCAGCCCCGGCGCACCGGCGCGCAGATCGGGGGAGACGCCGGCCAGCAGCGCCGCCATGCGGCTGTCGTGGAGCCTGGGATCATGGGCGGTCACAGCATCGCCTCCGCAGATGTGGGCAGGGTCAGGGCGCCGCTGTCGCCCAGGCGGCGCACGGTGCGGCAGATGTCGCGCTGCGCGGCATCGACTTCGGACCGTTTCATTGGCCCGCGCTCGGCCAGTTCATCCTGCATCTGGGCGGCGGCGCGCTTGGACATGGCGCCAAAGATGAAATCCTTCAGCGGGGCATCGGCGCCCTTCAGCGCCACCGCCAGCAGCGCCGGATCGACTTCGCGCAGCACCAGTTGCAGGTCCTTCTGGCTGAGACCGATGAGATCAGCGAAGATGAACTGTTGCGCCTCCAGCTCGGCGGCGAGCTCGGCGTTCAGCGCCATCAGCGTTTCCAGCAGCGCGCCGCGGCCGCGTGCCTTCTTGATGACGGCGGCGGTGAAATCGGTGCCTGCCAGGCGCGTCTGGTCGCGATTGGTGCCGATGCCTTTCAGCTTGGCTTCAATGTCGGCTTCCAGCGCGGCCAGGTCATGGATGTTGACCGGGCCCAGGGTGGCCAGCCGGGCGGCCACGTCGGGCTGCAGATGTTCGGGCAGCGCATCCAGCGTCTGCGCCGCGCGTTCTTCGCCCTGGTGGGCGAGCACAACTGCAATCGCCTGCGGATGCTCATCGGCGATCAGCTTGGCCAGCGCCGGCCCGTCCACCCAATCGAGCACGGCAAAGCGCCGGCCGGCCGCCGGGGGGCCGATCTTCTCGATGATCGATTCCGCCCGCGGCGTGCCCAGCGCCTTGCCCAGCCGCTGGCGCACCTGGCGGCCCTGGCTGTCGAGCGCCGCCACCTGGGCCGTTCGGGCCAGAAATTCGTCGAGCACATGATCGATGGCGAGCGGGTCGATCTCTGCCACCGTCAGCATCGCCTCGCCCACCTGCTGCACCTCGGCCGGCGACATGCCCGACAGCATCTCGGCAGCCTGCGCTTCTTCCAGCACGAGCAGCAGGATGGCGCATTTCTGCGCGCCCGACAGCGCGGCGGCGGGGCTGGCGAGGTCGATCATGCCGCCGCCTCGTCATCGGCTGGCGGCGGTGGCAGGGCGGCGGCCGGGGCCGCCAGATCGGCGAGCAGCATCTGCCGCGCCACTGCCATTGCGC
>NZ_WNJP01000324.1 GCF_009733735.1 Sandarakinorhabdus oryzae
GGCCACTGCCGGCACCGGAGCGGGCGCGGCTGGTGGCGGGCCTGCGCCCGATTGCCGAAGGCCGGGTGGCCGGTGACCGGCTCGCCGCGCTGGCCGCGCTTGCGGGTGAAGGCGAAGCGGTGGGCCGCATGTTGGCCGGTTTCAACGCAACGCCCGATCAATGGGGGCCGACGGCGCTGCTCGATTGGCGCGCCGTGCTGTTGGCGAGCGGCAATGGCCCCGCGGCGGCGCAAGTGCTGGCCCGGCTGCGCGCCCGGCTGGATGATCGCGGCAGCGTGATGCGCTTCACTGGGCCCGATGACGAGTGGAGCCTGATGGCCGGCCGTGATGCCGCCACAGCGCGGCTGCTGCTGGTGGCCAACGATTATCCGGCCTGGGCCAGCGACGCCCCGCGCCTGGCCCGCGCCCTGGTGCAGGGCCAGCAACACGGCCATTGGGACACGACGCCCGCCAATGCGCTGGGCCGGCTGGCGCTGGCCGGCTTTGCGACGCGGTTCGAGAAGGCGACGGTGAGCGGTCGCACCACGGTATCGCTGGGCGCGGCGCGGCAAGTGGCAAGCTGGCCCAACCCGGTCCCCGTTCACCTGCCCGCCGCCACTGCGCCACTGACGATCAGCCATGCTGGCAGCGGTCAGCCGTGGGCGATGGTGTCGCTCAGCGCCGCCGTGCCGGCGACCAAAGCGGTCGCCAACGGCCTCGCCTTGCGCCGCCAGATCGTCCCCATCCGCCAGGCGGTGCCCGGCCGCTGGAGCCGGGGCGACGTGCTGGCGGTGCGCCTGACCATCACTGCCCGCGCGCAAACGGCCTGGGTGGCGCTCACCGATCCGGTGCCGGCGGGCGCGACCATCTTAGGTGGTGGCCTCGGTGGCCGGTCCGAACTGCTGGCCGGTGGCGGAGACGAGAGCGGCCAATATCCCGACTGGGTGGAGCGCCGCACCGGGCATTATCGCGCCTATTGGCAGCAGCTGGGCGCCGCGCCCACCACCATCGAATATCGCATCCGGCTGGGCAGCAGCGGCCGCTTCACCCTGCCGCCGACCCGTGCCGAAGCCATGTATGCGCCCGATATCAACGCCCTGCTGCCGGGCAGCACGCTGGTGGTCGCCGGCGCGAAATGAAGCGATCGCGGGCGCTGCCACTGCTGTTGCTGGCGCTGCTGGGGCTGCTGGTCTGGCGCACCCAGCCGGCGCCGGTTCCGGCCTTTGCCAGCCTGGCCGCGCAGCCGGGCAGCGAGGCCGTGCTGCTCGACCGGCAGGGCCGCGAA
>NZ_WNJP01000325.1 GCF_009733735.1 Sandarakinorhabdus oryzae
CATCGGCGCCGCCACGCCGGCCGCCGTGGCGCAGATTGCTGCCGCCAGCCTGCCAGTGCCGCCGGCCACCGGCTTGCAATGGGGCGCGCTGGCGCAGGCGGCCTGGTATGGCCTGGCCATCGCTTTGGCCTTCGCCCTGTGGCCGCTGGCCGAAGGCGCACGCATGCCGGCGGCGCGCCTGCTCAGGAGCCTGACCGAACAGCGCGCGCGGCCTGATGCCGCCACGCTGGCCATCATCGCGGCGGCCGGCGTTTCGGTGCTGGTGCTGGTGGTGATGCTGGCCGATCAGCAGATGTTCGTCATGGGCTTCCTGGCCGGCGCCATCGGGCTCATCGCCGTGCTGTGGGCGCTGGCGGCGCTGGTCAAGATATTGGCGGCGCGCGCGCCCCGGCCCAAGGGCACGCTGGCGCGGCTGGCGCTGGCCAATCTCCACCGCCCCGGCGCGCCGACACGCAACCTGGTGGTCGCGCTCGGCCTCGGCCTCACCCTGTTCGCCACGTTGGCCACCATCGAAGGCAATCTGGCGAGCCAGATCAACCGCACTATCCCCACCAAAGCGCCGAGTTTCTTCGTGCTCGACATTCCCAACGATCAGAAGGCGGAATTTGCCGCCACCGTATCTGCAGCGGCGCCGGGCGCGCGCACGGTGATCGTGCCCAGTTTGCGCGGCCCAGTGACGGCCGTGAACGGCGTGCCGGCCGAACAGATCAAGGCCGGGCCGGAGGTGTGGATCCTGCGCGGTGATCGCGGTCTCTCTTACGCGGCTGATTTTCCTGAAGCCAACAAACTGGTGTCGGGCAAATGGTGGCCGCGCGATTATGCCGGGCCGCCGCTGGTGTCGATCGACGATGATGCCGCCAAGGCACTTGGGCTCAAGATCGGCGATTCCATCGGCGTCTCCGTGCTGGGCGTCGATATCACCGCCCGCATCGCCAATACGCGCAAGATCGACTGGCAGTCGCTGGGCTTCAACTTTGCGATCCTGTTCGCGCCGGGCACGCTGGAACAGGCGCCGCACGGCTGGATGGCAACGGTGCAGGTGGCGCCGGCCCAGGAACGCGCCGTGGCCCGTGCGCTCACGGCGCGATTCCCCACCGCGTCGGTGGTGCGGGTGAAGGACGTGATCGCCCAGGTGCAAACCTTGTTGGGCCAGTTGTCCGCCGCCATCCGCGCTGCGGCCAGCGTTACCGTGGCGGCCGGCATCGCCGTGCTGGTCGGCGCGCTGGCGGCCGGCGCGCGGGC
>NZ_WNJP01000326.1 GCF_009733735.1 Sandarakinorhabdus oryzae
CCCAGGCGCTGGTGACCGGCAGCGGCGATCTCGTCCGGCTGCGGGCGCTGCTCGTGGCCGATGCCGGGCAGGCGGCACCTCGGCCGTGGCGCAGCGGCGAAGGGCAACCACAACCGGCCTTCAGCAGTGGCAACGGCAGCCTGTTCACGCTGGTGCGGCGCGGCTGGGCCAATCCGGGCGCGGCGCCCCGCGCCTCACTGCAGCGGGTGGAATGGCTGATCGATGGCAATGCGCTCGTCCGCCGTTCGGCCGCCATGGTCGATGGCATGCCCGCCACCCAGGCCGCCGTGCTGGCCAGGGGCGTCTCGGCGAAGCTGCGGGTGCTCACCGCGCAGGGATGGCAGGAGGGCTGGAGCGGCCAGTCCGGCCAATTGCCGCGCGCGCTGGAATTGACGCTGGATGGCCCGCAATTCGGCCATGTCCGCCAGGTCGTCATCATGGGGCCGGGCGCATGAGGCGCCCGCTTCACCGGAGCGAACAGGGCGCCGCCCTGATCAACGTGCTGGTGCTGGTCGGCGTGATGGCGGCGCTTTCCACCAGCCTGTTCGACCGGCTGCGCCTGGCCCGCCATCTCGGCATCACCATCGCCAACCTCGAAGCCGCGCGCGGCGCTGCGCTTGCCGGGGAAACCATGATCCTGGCCCGATTGCCACTGCCACAGCTGCCGGCCCGGCCCTTCGTGCTGCCAACACCGGCCGGCCCGGCCAACGTGACGCTGCAGCCCGGCGGCAATTGCTTCAACCTCAACAGCGTTGCCATGGGGCCGGCCGCTCTGGCCGTCACACGTCCGCTTGGCGTCGAGCAACTGGCCCGCCTGCTCAGCCTGCTCGACGTGCCGCAGGCCGAAGCCCAGCGCATCGCCGCCGCCACGGCCGACTGGGTGGACGTGGACCAGATGCCCGGCTCCGGTGGCGCCGAGGATCCGACATATGCCCGCGCTGCAACGCCCTATCGCACCGCCGGCACGCTGCTGGCCGAAGTGAGCGAATGGCGAGCCATCGCCGGGGTGACGCCGGCCATCTATGCCCGTGCCGCGCCGTATCTGTGCGCCCTGCCGGAAACCGAGCTCTCGCGCCCCAACATCAACAGCCTGGTGCCCGCCGACGCGCCGGTGCTGGCCGCCATCGCCAGCGTGCCGCTGGCCACCGCCCGCGATATCATCGCTTCCCGCCCCGCCGGCGGCTGGCGCGACGTCAGCGACTTCTGGGCCCAGCCGCTGCT
>NZ_WNJP01000327.1 GCF_009733735.1 Sandarakinorhabdus oryzae
CGCGCGCGCCGGCAGAGGCCCCGATTGCCGCCGTCCGCCGCCTGTCTGGCCGCGCCACCACCGCCCGCCCCGCCCTGACCATCGACCGATTTGCCTGAGGATCACGCCATGGCCGAAGCCGACCCCAAAGTGAAAGACAAGCCCAAGACGAAACGCGCGCCGGCCCTGCTGGTCCCGTTGCTGGCCTGCGTGCTGGGCGCGGCAGCGGGCGGCGGCGGTGCGGCCATCGCTGTGCTGAAATTCGCGCCGGGCGTTGGTCTGGCATGGAGCCAGGGCAGTGGCCATGCGCCGGCCGCTGCGGCTGCAGTGCCGGCCGGTCCGCTGGAATATGTCCCGATCGAGAACGCCTTCACCAGCAATCTGGCCGATTCCGGCCGCTATCTGCAGGTCAAGATCTCGCTCTCCACCTATGGCGGGCCCGACGCGGTGGCGGCGATCGGCAAGCACCAGCCGGCACTGGTGTCGGCCGTGCTGGCAGCGTTGGGCGAGGTGCGGGAAAGCGACATCGAAAGCGCCAGGGCCAAGGACGCGCTGCGCGAGCGGCTGAAGGCCGTGATCAACGCCACGCTGAAATCGCGCGGCGAGCCGGGCGGGGTGGAGGAGGTGTTCTTCACGTCATTGGTGGTGCAATGAGCGAGTTGCTGATCCGCACCGAAGCCCCGCCGCCGACCGCGCAGGTGGACACATGGCGCCCGCGCCCGGCCGAAGCGCCGCCCGACGATGGCGATGATGCGCCGTTCGAGCCGCTGATCCTGGCCATCGAGGATGAATTGACCCGCACGCTGGGCGTGGAGGTGAGCGTGCATCCCGGTCGCGGTCTGCCGCCGGGTGCGCCCGATATTGCGCCTGAACTGGGCGCGCTGTTGGCGACGCTGCGGCTGGGCGGTGATCTGGCGCGGCCGGTGGCGCAGGTTTCGGGCGTCACCACCGCCCGTCATGCCAGCCTGCTTGGCGAACAGTTGCAGGGTCTCGCCCATCGCCTGTGGCCCGCAGGCCGGCGCCGACCGCATATCACGCTGGATGTGCTGGTGACGGTGGCGCCAGAGACAAGCCCAGAGACAAGTGTTGTCGGCAGCATCCGCCTCGCCGCGCCGCCTGATCCGGTGCCGGTGCAGCCGCCGGTGCCGCTGGGCGCCGGCCTGTTCGATCTGCCGGCGCGACTGGCGGTGCGGCTGGCAGAGGAGGCCGTGCCGCTCGCCCGCCTG
>NZ_WNJP01000328.1 GCF_009733735.1 Sandarakinorhabdus oryzae
CCTGTGCTGGCCAGCGCCGATCTCGCCGCCCGGCTGGTGGCTGATGCGCTGCCCGGCTTTGCGCCGGCCGAAACCGCACTCAGCCGCGATGGCGCTGGTGCGCTGGTGGCAGGGCGCGATGGGCGGGTGGCGCTGGTGCGGCCGCTGGGCGATCGTTTCGTGGTGCGGCCGTTGAAGGCGCCCATCGTCGGGCGGGCCGGGGCGGTGCTGCGCGTGCGGCCGGATGAAGTGATGTTCCCCGAAACCAGCCTCGATCTTGGCGAAGCGACAGCGGCGCGCTGGGCGGCCCGGCTATGAATTGGCAGGCCATCATCCACACCGATCCGTTGGCCATGGCCATCCCGATGTTTGTCGCCTGCGTGATCATCGAGCTGGTGGCAGTGCGGCTGGGCTGGCGCGGCGATTATGACTGGCGCGACACCGGCACCAGCCTGGTGATGGGCCTGGGCAACACCATCACGGGCGCGCTGCTGGCTGGCAGCGTCACCGGCCTCGCGCTGTGGCTGTGGCAGCACCGGCTGTTCGACATTCCGCTGGCCTGGTGGAGCGTGGTACTGTGCTTTGTCGCCGATGATTTTGCCTATTACTGGATCCACCGCGCCGGCCACCGCATCCGCTGGGCCTGGGCGGCGCATGTGATCCACCATTCGTCGCAGCATTATAATCTGTCGACGGCGCTGCGGCAGACCTGGACCGGGCTGTTCGGCCTCACCTTCATCATCAAATTACCGTTGTTTTTCATCGGTTTTCCGCTGGAGCTCGTGGCCTTTTGCGGCGGCATCAACCTGATCTACCAATTCTGGATCCACACCGAGGTGATCGGGAAGATGCCGCGCTGGTTCGAAGCGGTGATGAACACGCCTTCGCACCACCGCGTCCACCATGGCACCAACCCGCGCTATCTCGATCGCAACTATGCCGGCGTGTTCATCATCTGGGACAAGATGTTCGGCACCTTCGAAGCCGAGCGTGCCGACGAACCGGTGCGCTATGGCATCATCCGCAACCTCGGCACCTTCAACCCCTTGTGGGTGGCGGTGCATGAATGGGTGGGCATCGCGCGCGATCTCGCCCGCGCCCGCAGCCTGAAGGCGGCGTGGGCCGCCACCTTTGGCCCGCCGGGCGCCCTGTCAGGCGAGACGGCCGATGCGCTGCGCGCCCGCTGGCAGACGGCAGACCAGGCGCCG
>NZ_WNJP01000329.1 GCF_009733735.1 Sandarakinorhabdus oryzae
CAGCTGCCGGGCCAGGTGACCGGCCCAATCGCGCCTGCGCTGGGCGGCGCCTTGCCCGGCAACGGCTCGCTGGCCGGCGCGGTGCCGGCAACGCTGCCGATGCTGGGCGGACCGCTTGGCATCGCCGATCTTGGTTCAGGCATCGGCGGCGGCACCATCATCGGCGATGCCCGCACCCTGCTCGATCTGCGGCGCGAGCGTTTGCGCCAGATGGTGCGCGACAATCGCGAACTGCTGGAAAGCGATCCGCAAGGCAACCCGGTGCGACGCGGCGAACTGCTGGTGCTGGGCCTGCCCGATGCTGCCCTGGCGCAATTGACCGCGCAGGGCTTTTCCGTGGTGAAGCGCGAGACGGCTGGCGGCGCTGGCGACGTGATCATCCTACGCCCACCCGCAAAGCTCAAGCTTGACAAGGCGCTGGCCGCCGTGCGCGCCGCCGCGCCTGGCGTGGAGGCGGATTACAACCATGTCTATGAACCCGCCGGCGCCGGCCTGCAGGCAATGCCCGCCGCCGCGATCCCCGCTGCAAGTGCCACTGGCGCCAGTATCGGCATGATCGACGGCGGGGTCGCGGCGCACCCGGCGCTGGCCACGGCCCGCATCGAACAGCGCGGCTTTGCCGGCGCAGTCAAGGCCACCGGCCACGGCACCGCGGTGGCCTCGCTGTTGGTGGGCCAGGCGGCCAATTTCACCGGCGCGGCGCGCGGCGCGGTATTGCTGGTGGCCGATGTCTATGGCGGCGTCAGCGGCAATGGCTCGGCCATCGCCATTGCCAATGCCATCGATTGGCTGGCGGCGCGCGGCGCGCGCGTGATCAACATCAGCCTGGTCGGCCCGCCCAACCTGCTGATCGCCCGCGCCGTCGCCGCCGTACAGGCGAAAGGCGCGTTGGTGGTGGCGGCGGTGGGCAATGATGGCCCGGCCGCACCGCCGATGTATCCGGCGTCTTATGCCGGCGTTGTCGCGGTGACGGCGGTGGACGGCAAGGACCGGCTGTTGCCCGAGGCCGGTCGGGCGGCGCATGTCGATTTTGCCGCGCCGGGAGCCGATATGGCGGCGGCGTTGATGGA
Source organism: Sandarakinorhabdus oryzae (assembly GCF_009733735.1). Lineage (GTDB taxonomy): Bacteria > Pseudomonadota > Alphaproteobacteria > Sphingomonadales > Sphingomonadaceae > Sandarakinorhabdus > Sandarakinorhabdus oryzae. The sequence continues at coordinate 1,071 of NZ_WNJP01000329.1, forward strand.
TGGCGGCTATGCGGCGGTGCGCGGCACCTCGTTCGCCGCGCCACTGGTGACCGCGCGACTGGCGGCCTACCCGGCCAGCCCGCTGGCAGCCGTCGCCGCCGAAGCGCGCGCCACC
>NZ_WNJP01000033.1 GCF_009733735.1 Sandarakinorhabdus oryzae
GGCCTCGCCGGCGGGGGCGGCACGCCGCTCGCCGCCGGGCTCGATCTGGCTCGCAAGGTGGCGGAAGGCGAGAAGGCCAAGGGCCGCTCGCCGCTGGTGGTGGTGCTCACCGATGGCCGCGCCAATGTCGGCGGCAGCGCCACGCAAAGCCCGCAGGACGCGGCGCTGGCCTCGGCCCGCGCCTATCGCGGGGCCGGCATCGCATGCGTGTTCATCGATTGCAGCCCGCGTCCGCGCCCGCAGGGGGCCGAACTGGCCACCGCCATGGGCGCCCGGCTGGTGACACTGCCGCGTGTCGATGCCAGATCGGTGGTGGCGGCCGTGAAGGCGGCGAGTGGGGGAAGCCTGTGATGCGCTGGGATATCGATGGCCATCACGTGCCGCATCAGGATTGGAGCCGGTTCGTCACTGCCGGTGGCCTGAAATGGCACGTGCAGATCACTGGGCCAGCCGATGCGCCGCCACTGCTTCTGATCCACGGCACCGGGGCGACGACGCACAGCTTTGCCGATCTGGCCCCGCTGCTTGAGCCCCATTTCCGCCTGATCATCCCCGATCTGCCCGGCCATGGATTCACCCAGAAACTGAACGCGCCCGATCCCGACAATGTGGCGAAGGCGCTGGCGGCGCTGCTGGCCGAACTGGGCGTGCAGCCGGCGATGTTGCTGGGCCACAGTGTCGGCGCCGCCATCGCCTTCATGCTCACCGCGCGCGGCCATGTGCAGCCGCAGGCCATCGTGGCGCTGGGCGGCGCGCTGCTGCCGTTCGAGGGCATGGGCAAGGCCTATCCGGGCCTGGCCAAAGCGCTGTTCGTCAACCCGTTCATGCCGGCCTTCTTCAGCTTCACCACCCGCTTCCAGTCGATGCCCGACCTGCTGAAGCGCTGGACGGGATCGCACTCCAGTCGCGAACAAATTGCCTATTACGAGCGGCTGTTCCGCAGCCCGGCCCACACCGGCGGCGCGCTGGCGCTGATGGCGCATTGGGATCTCGACACGATCGAGCGCACCATCGCCCAGATCCATTGCCCGGTGCTGCTGCTGCATGGCGAACGCGACAAGACGGTGCCGCCCAGCACCTCTACCACCGTCGCCCGCCGCCTCGCCGCCCGCGGCACCCGGGTGGAGCATTACGGCCTGCCGGGCCTGGGCCACCTGGCGCACGAGGAAGCGCCGGAGCGGCACGCGCAATTGGTGGAGCAGTTCGCGCGTGCTGTTGGGGTGCTGGGCTAGCGCCCCCGGAACACCGGCGCGCGTTTCTCCACGAACGCCTTGGCTGCGTCCTTGTGGTCCTCGGTCAGGCCGCAATGGACATGGTGGGTGGCTTCCAGATCGAGGCAATCATCCATGTCGCCGCCGGAAAAGGCGCGGTTGAGATTTTCCTTCATGTAGGCCAGCGCTACGCGCGGACCCGCGGCCAACCGCGCGGCCAGCGCCTGGGCCTCCGCCAGCAGCGCGTCCGCCGGCACCACACGATTGGTCAGGCCCAGCCGCAGCGCTTCGGCGGCATCGACCCGGTCGGAGAGAAAATACATCTCCCGCGCCTTGGCCGCGCCAACCAGGCGGGTGAGGAAATAAGTGCCGCCGTAATCGCCGGAGAAGCCGACTTTGGCGAAGGCGGTGGTCATGAACGCTGTGTCCGCCATCACGCGCAGATCGCAGGCCAGCGCGATGGAAAGGCCGGCGCCGGCCGCCGCGCCGGGGATGGCAGCGATGGTGGGCTTGGGCATGGCGTGCAGCCGGCCGGAAATCTCGCGCTGATTGCGGCGCTGGCGGGCGATGGCCTGGTCGATGGGCACGGGCTCGCCGCTGGCATTGCGCGCCGCCATGCCCTTCACGTCGCCGCCGGCACAGAATGCGCCGCCGGCGCCGGTGACGACGATGGCGCCGATGTGCGCATCGGCCTCCGCCTCGCCCAGCAGCCGCGCCAGTCCGTCCAGCATGGCGCGTGACAACGCATTGCGCGCGGCCGGGCGGTTGAGGGTGAGGGTCAGCACGCCATCGGCCACGCTGGCCTGCAGGTCTTCGGTGCCACTGTCATAGCTCATTGGTCAGTCTCCGGCAGGAAATCGAGGCCGCAGGTGCGGGCCGGGGTGTCGAGGCCGCGCACGCGGATGGCCGCAAGGCCTTCGCCGGCGGGGCTGGTGTTGGGGATGAAATCCAGCGCGCCATTATCGAGCGGGATGCGCCAGCCGTCGCCGCGGCGCGTGGCCGGCCGATCAAGGATGGCGCCCCAGCGCGCGGCGGTGGCGGCCGGGTCATCGCAGGTCATCACCGCGCCACTGATGGCGAGATCGGCGCTGGCATGGCGGTGCCAATCGGCACCGGCCCACCTGTAGCTGCCCAGCATGGCGCCATCGGGCCCGTGATAATCGATGGAAAGCAGGCAGCCTCCGGTATCGCGCGGGTGCAGGTGCAATGCAGTGGCGTGGAGATGATCGTCGCCCACCGTCAGATCCTCGACGATGCGCACGTTCAGCGCCGCCAGCCGGGCGCGCACCGGGCCCAGATCGTCGGTGTCGAGGATGACCATATAGCCGGTCGCCCCACCGCGCCGCTCGATGTAGCGGCCGGCCGTCGTGCCAGGCTGCAACGGCGCCAGCGCCTCCAGGAAGGTGCCGCCCAGCGCCCATAGCGCGTTGTGGAGGCCATATTTGCCGACGCCGGGATCGCGGTAGCAGACATCGGCGACAACGATGCGGCCAACCTCGGCCTCCACCGGCGCCAGGTCTGGCGCAACCATCGCAATCTGGCGCAGGCGCAGCATGGTCCCTCCCCAAAGCAGTCGTTGCTGCTCCCCCTTGGTCAGCGCAGCATCACTCCGACTGGGGAGGCGATGATGGCGCAAGACGGACTGACTGTCAGCAACGAAGCCGGGGTGATGACAATCACGCTGGATCGCCCCGAGAAGCTGAACGCCTACACTGATGCCATGGGCCGGGCGCTGGCCCGCGCCGTGCGCGCCGCGAGTGACGACGACACCATTCGCGCCATCATCATCACCGGGGCGGGCCGCGCCTTCTGCGCCGGGGCGGACGTGTCGGCTGGTGCTGAAAGTTTCGACATGGCGGGCGACGGCGCGGGCAATTTCGGCGCGCGCGAGGAACGGCGCGGGCGGCAGGACAGTTTCATCCACGCCCTGTTCGAATCGAAGAAGCCGATCATCGCTGCCATCAACGGCCCGGCTGTGGGCGTCGGCATAACCCTCACCCTGCCGTGCGACGTGCGCATCGCAGCGGAGGGCGCGCGCATCGGTTTCGTCTTCGCCCGCCGCGGCCTGGTACCGGAAGCCGGCAGCGCCTGGTTCCTGCCGCGGCTGGTGGGCCTGCCGCAGGCGCTGCGCTGGTGCCTGTCGGGCCGCATTTTCGACGCATCGGAAGCGCTGGCCGGCGGGCTGGTGAGCGAGGTGGTGCCGTCCGACCAGTTGCTGCCCCGCGCCCGCGCCATCGCGGCGGAATTCAGCGAAGGCACCGCGCCCGTCGCCATTGCGCTCGCACGCGCCATGCTGTGGCGGCTGGGCAGCACCGCCGGCCCGGACGACGCGCTGGCGGTGGACGCCGCCTGGAACATCGCGCTCGGCGGCGGGCCAGACGTGAAGGAGGGTGTCGCCGCCTTCCTCGAAAAACGCGCGCCGGCCTTTCCCGGCAAGGCCAGCGCCGACATGCCGCCTGGCGTGCCCTGGTGGTGATTGACGCGCGCAACACAGGCTGCCAACCTTCGGGCCATATCTGAAACTTCCCGGGGGAAACATGACGAACAGGCTTCGCTGGATGGGCGCGGGCGCGGCGGCGCTGATGACGGCTTCATCGGCCCAGGCCGCCAGCCCGCAGCGCCTGCTGCAGCAACCGGTGTTGAGCGCCACCCACATTGCCTTCGTGTCGGGCGGTGATCTCTGGGTTTCCCCCCGCGCCGGCGGCAAGGCCGTGCGGCTCACCACCGGCGTCGGTATCGAACAGGCGCCCAGCTTCTCGCCGGATGGCCAGACCATCGCCTTTACCGGCGAATATGATGGCAACACCGATGTGTTCACCGTGCCGGTGGCCGGCGGCGTGCCCAAGCGGCTGACCTATCACCCGGCGGCGGACAATGCCGTGGGCTGGAGCCCGGATGGGACCAAGATCATCTTCCGCTCCAACCGCGATTCGGCCAGCCGCTACGTCCGGCTGTGGCAGGTGAACGCCGGCGGCGGTGCTGCCAGCGTGCTGCCGCTGCCGATGGCCCATTTGGGCGCGCTGTCCCCCGATGGCAAGGCGATCGCCTACACCCCGCAGGAACAGGGTTTCTCCTTCGCCCACACCCGCTACACCGCCTGGGGCAATTACCGCGGCGGCCTGGCTGGTGCGGTGTGGATTACCCAGCTGAACGGCCTCGCCACCACCAAGGTGCCGCAGCAGGGTGGGGCGGATTTCTCGCCGGTATGGCTCGGCGGCCAGGTCTATTTCCTGTCGGGCCGCAAGGGGCCGATCAGCGTCTATCGCTTCGATCCCGCCTCCGGTCAGACCAGCCTCGTCTGGCAGAACACCGGCCCGGACATCCGCAGCCTGTCCACCGACGGCACCACGCTGGTGTTCGACCGGCTCGGCACCATCTTCACGCTCATGCCAGGCGAAGAACCCAAGGCCGTCAGCATCGATCTGGATGGCGACATGCCCGATGTGCGCCCACGCGTGACCAACGTCGGCGCGGAGGTGCAGTCCGTCAGCGTCTCCCCCACCGGCATCCGCGCCGCGGTGGAAGCCCATGGCGAGATCCTCAGCCTCGCCGTGAAGGACGGCATCACTCGCACCATCACCGCCACGCCCGGCACCATGGAGCGCAGCCCGGCCTGGAGCCCGGATGGCCAGTCCATCGCCTATTTCAGCGACGAAAGCGGCCTTTATGCCCTGCACGTCGCGTCGCAGCAGGGCGCCGGCAAGGCCGTGAAGAAATATGCGCTGGCGGCCGAGCCGGCCTATTATTTCAACCCGCTCTGGTCCCCCGATGGCAAGCGCATCGCCTTTCAGGACAATCGCCTCAACACCTGGATCCTCGATCTGGCGACGGGCAAGCTGGTCGCCGCCGGCCCGCCCGACGAGTTTGGCGGCTTTGCCAACGGCGCACGCGGTATGGCCTGGTCGCCCGACAGCCAGTGGTTCGTCTATGCCCGCGTCTCCGGCAATCACTTCCCGGTGCTGATGCTGCACGAGGTCGCCACCGGCAAGGCCACCCAGATCACCGATGCGATGGCCATGGCCAGCGATCCGGCCTTCGATCGCGACGGCAAATATCTCTATTTCCTCGCCTCCAACAACGCCGGGGCAACCATCTATCCGCTCGACATGTCGACCGATCATTACCGGCCGACGAGCAGCATCTATGCCCTCGCGCTGACCGCCGGCACGCCCTCGCCGCTGGCGCCGGAACTGGGTGACGAAAAGGCCCCACCGCCGCCTGCTGCGCCAGACAAGAAGGCCGACGCGAAGAAACCCGCCGCCGCGCCCGCCACCCCGGCGACGAAGATTGATCTCGCCAGCCTGTCGCTCGATCAGATCGCCCGCCGCATGGTCGCGCTGCCGCTGCCGGCTGCCGATTATCGCAACCTTGTCGCCGGCAAGGGCGGCGTGCTGTGGGTGCTGAAGGCCAACGAACCGCTCGACATCGATGGCGACGGCCCGCCCGGCGCGACGCTGCTGCGCTGGCAGTTGGAGGGCAAGAAGACCGAGACGCTGTTTGACGGTGCGCAGAGCTTCAGCCTGTCCGCCGATGGCAACAAGTTGCTGGTGAACACCGGCAAGGCCTGGCTGGTCGCCGATGGCGCCAAGCCGTTCAAGCCCAGCGATCCGGATGTGAAGCTGAAGACCGAAAGCCTGATGGTGCGCGTCTATCCGGCGGCGGAATGGGCGCAGATGTATCGCGAAGTCTGGCGGGTGCAGCGCGCTTATTTCTATGATCCCAATTTCCACGGCTACAACGTCGATGCCGCCGAAAAGGCGCTCGCCGCCTGGCTGCCCGGCATCCAGTCCCGCGGGGATCTCAACTATCTCTTCCACGAAGCGCTCACCGGCTTCTCCATCGGCCACCTGCGCGGCGGCGGCGGCGCCATCCCGGCGGCGAAGAAGATCCCCGGCGGGCTGTTGGGCGCCGATTACGCGATCCGCGATAACCGCTGGTGCATCGCCCGCATCCACGATGGCGGCACCTGGACGCCGGACATCAAGGCCCCGCTGGCGCAGCCGGGCCTGGACGTGAAGGCCGGCGATTGCATCACCGCCATCAACGGCCAGACGGTGAGCGCCGCCGAGGATATCCAGAAGTATCTGGAAGGCACCGCCGATCAGGCCGTCACCCTCTCCATCGCCCGCGCCGGCCAGCCGGCCCGTGATGTGACCGTGGTGCCGATCGCCAGCGAAGCGCGCCTCAGGAACCTCACCTGGATCGAGGACAACCGTCGCCGCGTCGACAAGCTGTCGGGCGGCAAGCTCGGCTATGTCTATCTGCCCAACACCGGCGGCGGCGGCTTCACCAGCTTCAACCGCTATTATTTCGCGCAGACCGATCGCCAGGGCATGGTGATCGATGATCGCTGGAACGGCGGCGGCCAGGCGGCGGATTATTTCATCGAGGTGATGAACCGCCGCCTGATCAGCTGGTGGCAACCGCGCTATGGCCGCATCGATCGCACCCCGGCGGCGAGCGTGCTGGGGCCCAAGGTGATGCTGATCAACGAAGGCTCAGCCTCCGGCGGGGACATGCTGCCGTGGATGTTCCGCGATTTCAAACTGGGGCCACTGGTGGGCAAACGCACCTGGGGCGGCCTCGTCGGCATCGGCGGTATCCCGCCGCTGATGGACGGCGGCCAGCTCACCAGCCCCAACGTCGGCTTCTTCTCCCCGGCCGGCGAATGGGCGGTGGAAAACCACGGCGTGCCGCCCGACGTGGAGGTGGACCAGGACCCGGCCGCCGTGATGGCCGGCGGCGACCCGCAACTGGAAAAGGCGGTGGCGCTGGCCCTGGACGCCCTGGCCAAGAACCCGCCGCCCACACCCAAGCGCCCGCCGTTCCCGCTCTATGGGCCGGATGGCCCCATCCGGCGTTGAGATGGAGATCCCGGTTGAAGTTTACGGCCTGATCGAAGGCGGGGTCAGCTTGCTTGCTGTCCTCGCCTTCGCCGGCTGGCAGCTGTGGACGCTGCGGGAGAGGAAGGGGGATGAAGAGGATGACGCCGATTGACGTCAGGGTTTCGGTCGCTGGCGGATCGGTCGGTTTCTAATCAAATCGGACGAGAGTTGCCTGTCGTCTGAAGCTCTTCATTTGAGAGGCAGTCGTTTGTAGCGAGCTGGCACTGCTTCGATACGTCGTCCAAGCGCGCCTCTAGCCACGTTTGAATTACGAGCTCTTCCGTTTGAACACGGTGCGCCGCGCTGGCGGCGAGCACGCTTGCGCGTCCGACAACCAATTGTCGGCCTATGCCATCATATAGTTCACGGATTGAGGCATGGTTGGCATTCGTAACCAATATTCGAGCGCCGCGGGCCGCTGCGCGGACAACTGCATCGCGCAGCCGAACTTGGTCTGCCCATGAGAAGATCTTGTCGTTATATTTGATGAAACCGTTGAGATTATGTTTCACGGTATAGGGCGGGTCCACGAAGACGAAATCGCCATCCTCCGCAGCATCCAGTGTTACTTCAAAATCCTGATGCAAAATCTCTGCAACAGACAAGGTCCGGCTTGTAACCTGAAAGTCATCGCTTGGTAGCAGGACGCTGGTTTTGGTGCCCATCGGTACGTTGAATTCGTTTTTTCGATTTACCCGATACAGGCCATTCCAGCAAGTTCGGTTCAAGTAGATGAACCATGCGGCACGTTCGATGGGATCGTCAGGCTTTGCTGCCCTCGTATCATAGTAGTGCCGCTTGCTGTGGAGCCGGTGATGCTCAGCTAGGCGCTTAGCGATGGCATCCGGCGCTGCGCGAATTGCACGGTAGCAGTTAATCAAATCCGGATTCAGGTCCGACAGGAGCGCCTGGCTTGGACTTAGTGCGAAAAACATCGCCCCACTTCCGACAAACGGCTCGACATAACGGCCATAGTTGCGCGGGATCAGGTGGACGTATCGATCGGCAAACCAGCGCTTTCCTCCGGCCCATTTGAGGAATGGCGCCAGTGCAGGTACTTGCGCTCCATCGAGGGACAGCGCCGTTTCGCTCATGTCGGACAAAGGCCCCAAAGGCCGACTCGCTCATGGCTAGCCAGAACGTGGAGTCGACCGAAAGCTCCATAAGCAACTCCGCTCATCGTCTCGAAGCTCGCAGGATCGTCAACTTCGATTTCTTCCACTTCGCGTAGGCCATCTTCAATGTCGGCCCACAGATCAGCAAGAGCTACCGGCGGAGCGCCGGGTTTCCAAAGGCCGCGCGCCTCACCAAGCTTTTGCCACCAGAACGAGAGCGCCGCCGCATTGAATCCAGCTTGGTGAAGCAAATCGTGCGCAGAGCCTGTCGCGACGCGCAGCAGCAGAACCGCGCGCGCCATTACCGCAAAGGCATCGGTCTCAGGTGCGCCCGGGCGCGTTCCTGAATAGCGGAAGATCAGCGGATCATCGGCCGCGATTCTTCGCAGTAAGAACCTCTTCAGGCGGTCTTCGGTGCTGGTGGCTAGGCTCTGTGCCGATACCGCCGCATCCACCAACGCGACAAAGGCGGGATCGGCAGCGCTTGCGGGCTTCCCGGTTAAGCCCTGGTAATATCGTTCCATCGCAATCCGCAGGATATGACGGTCGATATTCTCGAAGCTAGAGGTCGCACTTGGCTCAAGCGTACTCCACATGTCGCGGACGAACTGGAATCCCACTTTGGGGTTCATTTTTCCAGTTTGTGGAATGCCGTCTGGCCGATAACTTGAGTCGTTGCGCGCATCACGGTCTTTCGTTGCCAATGCAAGGTCCATGCCCCATTGCATGAACCAAGCCTTTGCCTGTGGAGCCAGCGTAACAGCGCCGCCCTGCGCATGAAACCACTCGTCGAGGGTACGGCCTTCTGGCCGGATTAACCGACCAAACAAAGCACCGGAGGCAGGCAGTTGTGACCATTCCTCAAGCGCCAGCCAGGCAGCTACGTGTGTGCCAATTTCGATTCGCAGCTTGCTAGTCTGATTGGCTGCCGAGACTACATAATGCCGGTTGCTAAAGATGCCGATCCCGGCGCTCGCCAGTAGCGACATCGCGGCGCGCAATTCGGCATAGTAGGCGAGATGCAGAGCGCGATGTGTGTCACCCGCGAGGAGGCACGCTACAGATCGGCCTAGGTAACTCCAGCCGTCATTTGAATGGAGTGCGGCGCTAGCGGCAATGTACTGGGCGAGATTCCGCTGGTGCTGGACAGTGGCAGGCGATGCCACCTTCAGCTTAGCGACGACATCTTGCCTGTAGTGGTTTGACTTGCCGATCCAGGCTGAGCGTTTGAGATGCAGCTTAAGGCCCGCAGTCGTCAACTCCATCTGCGAGCGCATAAGAGCGCTGATTGCTGCCTTATCGAGGGCGTGGAGCGCCAATGTCATATCCGGCCGAGCAATCGCTTGGAAGCCTCGCCGACATCGCCACCTGACGATGACAAGTGCTCAAGGAGTTGGGTTCGCAACTCCTTGTAACCGCCACTTCCGCGAAAAACGAGCTTAGCGCGCCGCTTCGGCTCTTCGAGATCTGGGGTAGAACTTGTCCGCCAATCAAAAGAGGCCAGTGCGTTACAGATAGAAGTGACGAAGTTCGTAAATTCTTGGGCTTCCAGACTCCTTAGTGCAATCTCTACGGCGGCGATTGGATTGGCGCTGGCCTGCTCGTCGGGCCGCCAAGTGTTCAGTTTAAGCGCGCTCGCCCGCTGATAGCAAAGGTCGTTGATCACATGCAGGAAACCGCGCACGCCCTGATCTGTTGTGATCAGTGAGTAAGCGCCGAAAAAGGCCAAATCGTCGCCTGCTTTCACATCATCGGGACGCTGCACCTTTTCGCCGCCCACCTTCGACGGACGGCGTAGACCCTCGGCCCATGCGTCTTTTGACGCGGCGACCGAGCTCGCGAACTTGCGCCAAGCGAAAATCAGGAACGCGGCCTGCTGTGCGCGGCTCCAGCCTAGCACTTCACCCTCGTTTTTCGACCGGCCGCCGAACAGCCCACCGCTTGTGCCCGAACGGCGATCCCAAGATCTAATGAAGCTAGCGGTCAACGACTTGATCCAGGCGCTTTGAGTCACCCACCGGTTTTGTCGCTCGCCCAACATGTTGATTCGGTCGTACCAAGGGCTTTCCGGGTAGGACCACAGAATTTCGGTGAGTTCCTGCGCCCGGGTTTCCCGGTAGATCATGTGACCCTCAGCTCGGTCCAGCCAGTCCTCATTGCGCAGCAGCGGATAAAGATCAAAAGCAAGGCTGGGATTGATCCGCTTGGGCTTGATGTTGATCGTCCAGAACAGATAGGCCTGCCAACTGATGTCGAGGCCCACGAAAGCCACGACCGGCAGCTGAAAATTCTCAAGCTTCGATGCGCCTTCAAACGCCCAAAGGCGGTGTTGGCCGTCGATCACTTCGAACGGCGGGAGTTGGGTGGGTTCCCAATCAGAGCTCCAATCTTGATAAGGAAGTTGGAGATGAGGTTGTCCATTGACTTGCACGATTGAGGCAAGGTCCGCGTCCGCCACAGTGTTACCGTTACGTTCAGCGCCCTTCGTTAGGATGTTGAGTACAATGGCCGTCGGCAGCCAGCCTGGCTTACGCAGATCATTAAACTCGGCGCTAGCGCGCTTTGCCTCGCTTAGCGTTGACCAAGGAAAACCAAACTCGACAAAGCGACCAATCTCTTCTGAGCGTTCGGGATCGTGCTGACGCTGAATGCCAAGGTCTTCGGTTCGCGGAGCCGCATCCTTCGCGACACGGCGAACAATGCCGGATAAACTCCGTAACTCTCGTGCGGGTAGTGAGATCAAGTAGAAATGCTTTTCAGGTTTAGCGCGACGTTCTCCTGCGTCGAAGTCAATCTTGTCCCAGTCCGGCAACCATTGATTGACAGTTAGCGCAGGTACCTGCCGAGGCTTTGATCCACTCACCTATCCCGTCCTCTCAGCGCCGCTAGTCGGATCGGCACCAGTTCCGTTTCAACTATCATTGCCAAATTTACAAGTATTTAAAGGATGATGCTGCTCAAGGCGACATATGGGGATGTTACTTACGGGGTAGCTTGCTTGGGGGCAGGGGGGACGACGATGGCGGCGTTGACGCCTTCCCCCCCCTCACACCTTCCGCGGCATCCGCCACGGCAGCATCCACTGCACCGCACCCGTATCAAACCGCCGCATGTTCAAGGATTCGTGCACGGCCACCACGTCTTCCCCCCACAGGCGGGTGGAGAGGGCGGTGCGGCTGTAGAAGGGGGTGTCCTCCCAGGTGGCGCGCACGCGCGCCGTGTAGCCGGCGTCGGCGCGGGTCATGCGGTCAAGGCGCCAGGCGGTCTTGGGCAGCACCACCGGGGCGGGCATTTCCATCACTTCGGCCTGGCCATCGGGCGCGATGCGCAGGGCCATGCCGAAATCGGCGCCGTCTTTCAGCTGGCCTTCGTACATCACCGCGGTGGAGCCATCCTTCAGGTGGGCGCGGCTCCACTGCCAGTCGGCAAAGCCGTCTTCCAGCGATTCACTGCCGTGGTTGGCATCGAGATAGCCGGTGCCGGTCCAGCGGATCGCCGGATCGGTGAAATTGGCTTCCACCCGGGCACAGGGGCCGATCGGCTCCCACACATGCTTGCCGCCGGGATCGAGGCGGAAGCGGCGCTGGCCATAAACTTGCGGGGTGACGCGCACCTGGCCGCGGGCCTTCAGCGGGAAGACGGCGCCCATTTCCTCGATGTCGATCACCAGTGTCTCGCCGTCCCAGCGCACCTGGCTGGGGCCGATGCGCAGGGTGGTGCGATCGCGAAACAGGGCGCCCTGGCCGCGCTCCGTCATCGTCCAGCGGCGCGCGCGCGGGCCATAGAGGGCGACGTTGAGGCTGACATGGTCTTCCGGCGCCTGGCGGCCGGCGGCCTTGTAATAGGGGGAGAAGACCGAGCCGATGAAGGCGATGATGGTCAGCCCGTATTTGCCGCAGTCGCTTTCGGCGTCGACATACCACCAGCGGTAGCCACCGGCAGGAACGTCCTGGTCGAAGCGCGGGCCTGAAGGATCGCTGCGCTCGCCAAGCGGCCGGACAAGGCCGCCATCGGCACGCCCGCGCCCGGGTGCGCCGAACCACTCGCGACCCACAGCCCGGGCAGCTTCGTCTTGCTGCCAGGCCGGCGGAAGCTGGCCTGCCACCCGTGCGAGGCCCGACCATAAAGGGCCCCACCGCTCGAAGGGAAAAGCGCCTCGAACATCGCTGGCCCCACCGGCACCATTGCCTTCGGTTTCAGCGTCAGCCCGCACCGGGCGAGGACCGCCAGCGTTGCTGTCTGACATTGTTCCATCTCCTCTGGCGTGGGTGGGGTGCCGTCACCCGTGGGTGGGGCGTTGACGATCAGTTGCAGGCGTTCGGGGCCATCGGGTGGAGGCCCGATGCCACGATCCTGCGCGCAGATATAGATGCTGGGTTCGACCGGCAGGCGGGATTCCCCAAAAATCTGCCGGAATTCGGCGGCATAATCGGTGGAGAAGAACACGTTGTGCCGGTCCATCGCGAAGCCGCTGCACTCCGCCGTCATCATGGTGACCAGGGCAGAGAGCGAGCGTTCGTGGGGTTTGACGCCAGTGACGGCGTGCGACGCGGCGGCGCCGAAGCGGCCATCGGCCAGCGCCGAGATGTCGCTGTTGGACAGCACATCGCGGGCGGGGATCTCCTCGCCGCTGGCGAGCCTCACCCCGGCAGCGCGGCCGCCGCGCACCAGAATCTCCGCCACATGCGCGTTGTAGTGGAACTTGGCGCCCAGCCGTTCGGCCAGCAGCGCCATCTGGCGGGCGACTTCGTGCATGCCGCCCTCCACCAGCCAGACGCCGCGCGCCTCCAGATGGGCGATCAGCATCAGCGTGGCGGTGGCCTGAAAGGGATCGGCGCCGGTGTAGGTGGCATAGCGGCCATAGAGCTGGTGCAGACGCGGATCGCGGAAATATTTGCCCAACGTGTCCCACAGGGTCGCGAACGGGTTGATCGCGAACATCTCGTGCAGGTGGAAGGGGGCGTATTTCAGCGTCAGGCCCAGCGGGCCCATCGCCGGGCTTTCCATGAAGCGGGTTTCCAGTGTGGACCAGATGCGGGCCGCCTCGGCCTGGAAGCGCGTCCAGCCCTCGGCCTCGCGCGGTCCAGCGAAGGCGGCAACGGCCTCGCGGCTGCGGGCGTGATCGGCCCACAGGTCGAGACTGGTGCCATCCTGCCAGGCATGGCGGGCGAGCCGGTCGGATTTGTGGAGCGTCAGATGCGCGTCGAGGCTGGTGCCGGCATCGGCAAAGATGCGCTCGAACACCGGGCGGTGGGTGAAGACGGTGGGGCCCGCATCAACCGGGACACCGCTGACATCAACCGTGCGCAATTTGCCACCGGGCGCGCCCATGCGCTCCACCACGGTCACCGGCACACCGCGCGCGGCCAGCAGCACGGCAGCGGAAAGACCGCCCATGCCGGCTCCGATGATGACAACGCTGTCTGGGCCTGCCAAATCGCTCTTCCGAATCATCAGTCGTTAACATGTGGGCATTACACCCGTCAGCGGGGGGCATGATTGGCCTTGCGGGCGGCAACTGTCCAGCCGATTTGACACTTGCCGATGGAGCGCATGGCCGACACATCCGCCTCGAACAGCTGGAAATTGCGCTGGCTGAACGCCCGCAACCGGGTGCTGGCCAACCCGGCGTTCCAGCGTTTTGCCATGCGTAACCCATTGATGCGGCGCACGGCGCGCTATCACGCCAACGCCATGTTCGTGGTGATCACCGGCTTCGTGCAGACCAAGGCGCTCACGGCGACGGTGGATGCCGGGGTGATCCGCCGGCTGAGCGAAGGGCCGGCGAGCACGGGTGAGCTGGCGCAGGGCGCGGGCTTGTCTCTCGAGGCGATGCAGCGGCTGCTTGGTGCGGCGAAGGCGATTGATCTGGTCGAGCTGGCGGCGCCCGATCTGTGGGTACTGGGCCAGCGCGGCGCCGCACTGTCCAGCAACCAGGGTGCGCTGGCGATGATCGAGCACCACAAGCTGTTCTACGATGATCTCGCCGATCCGCTGGCCATGCTGAAAGGCGGGCGCGGGCAGGGCAGACTGGCGGCATTCTGGACCTACGCGCCGGCGGCCGGCCGCGGCGATCCGGCGGCCGCCGATGCGGCGAGTTGGCAGGGCGGCGGCGAGGGGGCGGTGGCGCCTTATTCAGCGCTAATGGCGGCTAGCCAGCCGATGGTCGCCGAACAGGTGCTCGACGCCTATGATTTCAGCCGTCACCAGTGCCTGATGGATGTGGGTGGCGGCCACGGCGCCTTTCTGGCCGAAGTGGCGCAACGCCATCCGCGGCTGAGCTTGATCCTGTTTGATCTGCCGGCTGTTGTCGACGGGGCGAAGGCCAAGCTGGCGGGGCGCGGCCTGTCACACGTGTCGGTGCGCGGCGGCAGCTTCCGCGATGATCCGCTGCCCCAGGGCGCCGACGTGATTTCCCTGGTGCGCATCTGCCATGATCATGATGACGCCGTGGTACGGGCGCTGCTGAAAAAGGCGCATGCCGCGCTGCCGCCGGGTGGCCGCCTGTTGATCGCCGAACCCATGGCCGGCACGCCGGGGGCCGAGGTGATGGGCGATGCCTATTTCGGCCTTTATCTGTGGGCGATGGGGTCTGGCCGCCCGCGCACCCCGGCAGCCTATCTGGCACTGCTGGCAGAGGCCGGATTCGCCAGCGCCCGCGAGGTTGGCACGGCGCTGCCGATGGTCACCCGGCTGATCGTGGCCGAGCGCTGAGGCCGGAATCGCCGCAGGCCATTTTCGGCAGATTCGTCAAGACGCAAAGTGGACGATCCCTGTCCAATTTTTTGCTTTCATAACCGTCAAGTGCGCTTTACAGCCGCGACAGGCAGCGGATAGATTGCCGCAAAATGAGGGCAGGCCGGGGGGCACGACCGGCAGCGCCTGAGGGGTTGAATGAATGGAAGCATTGGCCGTTGTGGTGGAGGAGCCTGAGCGCGTCGCGTTGCGCCAGCTCACGCTCACGCCGCCGGAAGCCGATGACGTGGTGGTGTCGATCAACTGGTCGGGCATTTCCATGGGCACGGAAAAGCTGATGTACAATGGCTCCATGCCGATGTTCCCCGGCATGGGCTATCCGTTGGTTCCCGGATATGAAGCCGTGGGCACGGTGGTGGACGCCGGCGCCAACCAGCAGGGCATGATCGGCAAGACCGTTTTCGTGCCCGGATCATCCAAGTTTGAAGGCGCGCGCGGGCTGTTTGGCGGCCAGGCCAAGACGCTGATCACGGGTGCGGCGCGGGTGATCCCGCTGCCTGCCGAGCTCCACGAAAAGGCCGTGCTGATGAGCCTGGCCGCCACCGCCCAGCATGCGGTGGTGGGCGGCGAAATGCCGGATCTGATCATTGGCCATGGCGTGCTCGGCCGCCTGCTGGCGCGCCTCGCGCTGGCCGCCGGTGTCGAACCGACGGTGTGGGAAATCAATGATGCCCGCATGGCGGGTGCAGAAGGTTATCGGGTGATCAAACCCGAGACCGACGAGCGGCGGGATTACCGCTCGATCTACGACGCCAGCGGTGACCACCGCATCATCGACCAGGCCGTCATGCACATGGCGCGCGGGGGCGAGATCGTGTTGGCCGGCTTCTACAGCGAGCCGCTGTCGTTCAACTTCGCGCCTGCGTTCCGGCGGGAGGCGCGCATTCGCATCGCCACAGAGTTCCAGCCTGACGACCTGGCGACATGTCTCGCCATGGTGGGCAGCGGTAGGCTGTCACTCGAGGGCCTTGTGACGCACAAGGTTCCGGCCACGGAGGCGCCGACCGCTTATGGTCTGGCCTTCTCGGACCCCAATTGTCTCAAGATGGTCTTCGACTGGAGAGATATCGCATGAGCATCAATCAACTTCTCGACCAGGTCGCAGCGCTTCGTGAGGAGGCCGCGATCGAGCCTGATCCGGTGCACACCGGCCCGGTGACCAAGGAAACCCAGATCATCGCCATCTATGGCAAGGGCGGTTCGGGCAAGAGCTTCGCGCTCGCCAACCTCTCGTACATGATGGCGCAGCAGGGCAAGCGCGTGCTGCTGATCGGTTGCGATCCCAAGAGCGACACCACCAGCCTGCTGTTTGGCGGCAAGGCCACCCCGACCATCATCGAGACCAGCTCGAAGAAGAAGCTGTCGGGCGAAGAGCTCAGCATCGAGGATGTCTGCTTCCAGCGCGACGGCGTGTTCGCCATGGAACTGGGCGGCCCGGAAGTGGGCCGTGGCTGCGGTGGTCGCGGCATCATCCATGGCTTTGAAACCATCGAGAAGCTGGGCTTCCACGATTGGGGCTTCGATTATGTGCTGCTCGATTTCCTGGGCGACGTGGTGTGCGGCGGCTTCGGCCTGCCGATCGCCCGCGACATGTGTCAGAAGGTGATCGTGGTCGGCTCGAACGACCTGCAGTCGCTCTATGTCGCCAACAATGTCTGCAAAGCGGTGGAATATTTCCGCAAGATGGGTGGCAATGTTGGCGTCGCCGGCATCCTGATCAACAAGGATGATGGTTCGGGCGAGGCCCAGGCCTTTGCCAAGGCCGTCGGCATCCCGGTGCTGGTCAGCATCCCGGCGCATGAGGATATCCGCAAGAAATCCGCCAATTACCAGATCATCGGCACGCCCGACAGCCAGTGGGGCCCGCTGTTCGCCGAACTGGCGCAGGCGGTGGAAACCGCGCCGCCGGTGCGGCCGACCCCGCTCGATCAGGACGGCCTGCTCGGCCTGTTCAAGCCGGAAGACACCGGTGGCAATTTCACCCTGAAGCCGGCGACCCAGGCCGACATGCGCGGCGGCGTCTATGAGACGAAGCCGAGCCTGGAAGTGGTGTACGACAATGTCTGAAGAGCTTGCGGTTCCGCCGGCTGCCAATCCTCCTGCAGAAGGCGCTGGCTGCCACGCCGGCGCCGATACCATGCGCGAAGCGGCGGCCAAGGCGGGCAAGTCGGAGGTGCTGGAACGCTACGCGGCCGATTATCCCAAGGGCCCGCACGACCAGCCGCAGTCCATGTGTCCGGCGTTCGGCTCGCTGCGCGTTGGCCTGCGCATGCGCCGCACCGCAACCATCCTGTCGGGCTCGGCCTGTTGCGTCTATGGCCTCACCTTCACCTCCCACTTCTATGGCGCGCGGCGCACCGTGGGCTATGTGCCGTTCAATTCGGAAACGCTGGTCACCGGCAAGCTGTTCGAGGATATCCGCGACGCCGTGCACGACATGGCCGACCCGGCCAAGTATGACACGATCGTGGTGACCAACTTGTGCGTGCCGACCGCGTCGGGCGTGCCGCTGCAGCTGCTGCCGGAATCGATCAATGGCGTGCGCATCATCGGCATCGATGTGCCGGGCTTTGGCGTGCCGACCCATGCCGAAGCCAAGGACGTGCTGGCCGGCGCGATGCTGAAATATGCCCGCGAGGAAATCATGGCCGGCCCGGTCGCGGCGCCCGCCGTGATGCCGGACAAGCCGACGGTGACCTTGCTCGGCGAAATGTTCCCGGCCGATCCGGTGGGCATCTCGATGCTGCTGGAACCGATGGGGCTCACGGCCGGACCGGTGGTGCCGACCCGCGAGTGGCGTGAGCTTTATGCCGCGCTGGCCTCGCCGGTGGTGGCGGCCATCCACCCGTTCTACACCGCGGCCGTGCGCGAGTTCGAAGCTGCCGGCCGCACCATCGTTGGTTCGGCCCCGGTTGGCCGCGATGGCACCGCCGCCTGGCTTGCTGCGATTGGTGATGCCTTCGGCCTGCCGGCCGACAAGGTTGCCGCCGCGCAGAACAAGTGGCTGCCGGCGATCACCGGCGCGCTGTCGGCCAAGCCGATCAAGGGCCGCATCACCGTGTCGGGCTATGAAGGCTCGGAGCTCCTGGTGGCCCGCCTGCTGATCGAATCCGGTGCCGATGTGCCGTATGTGGGCACCGCCTGCCCGCGCACCAAATGGTCGGATCCCGATCGCGAGTGGCTGGAGGCCAAGGGCGTGCGCATCCAGTATCGTGCCAGCCTGGAACAGGACATCGCGGCGGTGGAGGAATATCACCCCGATCTGTCGATCGGCACCACCCCGGTGGTGCAGCATGCCAAGACCAGGGCCATTCCCGGCCTCTATTTCACCAACCTCATCTCGGCGCGGCCGCTGATGGGGCCGGCGGGCGCAGGCAGCCTGGCCCAGGTGATCAACGGCGCGCTCGGCAACAAGGGCCGCTTCGACATGATGAAGGACTTTTTCCAGGGCGTTGGCGAAGGCCATGCTGCCGGCATCTGGGAAGACGTTCCGCAGGACCGGCCGGAGTTCAAGAAGAAGTTCGCTGGCAAGATGATCGCCGCCGCCAAGGCGAGCGAAGCGATCGGGACCTGAGCCATGCTGGTTTTGGACCATGATCGCGCAGGCGGCTACTGGGGCGCCGTCTACAGCTTCACCTCGGTGAAGGGCCTGCAGGTGGTCATCGACGGCCCGGTGGGCTGCGAAAACCTGCCGGTCACCTCGGTGCTGCACTATACCGACGGCCTGCCGCCACACGAACTGCCCATCGTCGTTACCGGCCTGGGCGAGGAAGAGCTGGGCAAGACCGGCACCGAAGGCGCCATGAAGCGGGCCTGGGGCACGCTCGACCCGGCGCTGCCGTCGGTCGTCGTTACCGGCTCCATCGCCGAGATGATCGGCGGCGGCGTGACGCCGGAAGGCACCAGCATTGTCCGCTTCCTGCCGCGCACCATCGACGAGGATCAGTGGCAGTCTGCTGATCGCGCATTGACCTGGCTGTGGAAGGAATTCGGGCCCAAGAAGATGCCGGCGCCCAAGGTGCGCAAGGAGGGCGAGAAGCCGCTCGTCAACATCATCGGGCCGCAATATGGCACCTTCAACATGCCGTCAGACCTGGCGGAAATCCGCCGCCTGATCGAAGGCGTGGGCTGCGAAGTGAACATGGTGTTCCCGCTGGGCACCCACCTGGCCGACATCCGCCGCCTCGCCGATGCCTCGGTCAACGTGTGCATGTACCGCGAATGGGGCCGCAACCTGTGCGAGACGCTGGAGCGTCCCTATCTGCAGGCACCGATCGGGTTGAACAGCACCACGGCCTTCCTGCGCAAACTGGGTGAGCTGACCGGGGTGGACCCGGAGCCGTTCATCGAAAAGGAAAAGCACACCACGATCAAGCCCTTGTGGGATCTGTGGCGCTCGGTCACCCAGGATTTCTTTGCCACTGCCAGCTTCGGTATTGTGGCGACGGAAACCTACGCCCGTGGTATGAAGGTCTTCCTTGAAGACGACATGGGGATGCCCTGCGTGTTTTCCTTCCAGCGTAACGCTGGTGTGAAGCCCGATAACGAAGCGGTGAAACAAGCCATCGCCTCTTCAAGCCCCCTGATCGTTTTCGGCAGCTACAACGAACGCATGTACATGGCCGAGACGGGCAGTCGCTCGATCTACATCAACGCCAGCTTCCCCGGCGCGGCCATCCGGCGCCACACCGGCACGCCGTTCATGGGTTATGCCGGCTGCACCTGGATCATGCAGGAGGTGTGCAACGCGCTGTTCGATGCGCTGTTCTTCATCCTGCCGCTGTCCACCATGATGGACAAGGCCGACGCGACGCCGTCACGCCTGCTCGAAGCGGTGACCTGGGAAGACGATGCGCGCTCCGAGCTGGACCGCATGGTCGACAAGGAACCGGTGCTGGTCCGCATCTCGGCCGCCAAGCGCTTGCGCGATGCCGCCGAGCGGGCCGCGCGCGATGCTGGCGAGAAGATCGTGACCGTGGATCGGCTGCATGCGGCCGCCCGTCTTTACGCAGCGCAGGCGGCGTGACGATGGGTCGCATTAGGCTCTTTTCAAACCATTACAAACTTGCCATGGATGCAAGGGAAGGAATTGGCTCAATAGGGGTTATCCCTTACGAGTCTCAACAGCTTTGCGGTGGAATCATCCTACGCCGCGAAGCCGCCGGTCGGGCGAGGCCATAACGGCCCCGTGCGGCGGAACCATCGGAGGAAAAGGCATGAGTGACAACAAGATTGGTCCGGGTACCTACCTGACCGACGCTGAAGCGAAGGAGTTCCACCGGGGCTTCGTCGTCTCGATGGCGTTCTTCGTGATCGTGGCTGTGATCGCCCACTGGCTGGTTTGGGTGTGGCGTCCGTGGCTGGGTTCCAAGCGCGCTTTCGCGGCCACGGAAATCCACCAGATCCAGGCTGCCGACGCTTCCAGCGTCGCTGCGCCCCGGGCTTAAGGAGCGACGACAATGTGGAAGATCTGGCAGACTTTCAACCCGCAGCGCATCCTGACCGCCCTGGCGGTCTTCCTGTTCACGCTGGCCATCCTGATCCACTTCATCCTGCTCAGCACCGACCGCTACAATTGGTTGGACGGCGCCGAGCCGAAGGCGACTGCGGCCATCACGGAAGCCAGCCAGGCCGCCTGACGTCCGTCAGGCTGCCCGGGCAATTCCGGTCAAGCGTGCGATGGGCGGGCCGGTTCCGCCGCCCGCCCATCCACACCCTTGCAACGGGCCCGTTCCGCTGGTCTCTGATCGGCGGCAACTTGGGGGAGGTGCGCCATGGCAGTGTTGAGTTTTGAACGAAAATATCGGGTTCGCGGAGGCACGCTGATCGGCGGCGACCTCTTCGACTTCTGGATTGGGCCTTTCTACGTCGGATTCTTCGGGGTCACGACCATCTTCTTCGCTGCCCTGGGTACGGCGCTGATCATCTATGGTGCCGCCATCGGCCCCACCTGGAACCCGTGGCTGATCGATATCGCGCCGCCAGACATCAGCTATGGCCTGAAATTCGCGCCGCTGCGCGAAGGCGGGCTCTGGCAGATCATCACGATCTGCGCGTTGGGCGCCTTCATCAGCTGGGCGCTGCGCGAAGTGGAAATCTGCCGCAAGCTCGGCATCGGTTACCACGTGCCAGCTGCCTTCGGCATGGCCATCTTCGCCTATGCAACGCTGGTCGTGTTCCGGCCGCTGCTGATGGGCGCCTGGGGCTATGGCTTCCCTTACGGCATCTTCCCGCACCTCGATTGGGTGTCGAACACCGGCTATCAATATCTGCACTTCCACTACAACCCGGCGCACATGCTGGCGGTGAGCTTCTTCTTCACCACCACGCTCGCGCTCGGCTTGCACGGGGCGCTGGTGCTGTCGGCGGTCAACCCGGCCAAGGGCGAAACGGTGAAGTCGCCGGAATATGAAGACACGTTCTTCCGCGATCTGATCGGCTATTCGGTCGGCACGCTGGGCATCCACCGTGTGGGCCTGCTGCTGGCGATGAATGCCGGCTTCTGGAGCGCGGTGTGCATCATCATCTCGGGTCCCTTCTGGTCGCGTGGCTGGCCGGAATGGTGGACCTGGTGGCTCAACCTGCCGATCTGGCGTTGAGGACGGACACGCACCATGGCTTATCAGAACATCTTCACGCAGGTTCAGCTCAGGGGTGAGCTTGAAGCCGGCGTGCCGCTGGGTCCCAACAACGACGCCCGCTTTGGCCCGTTCGGCACGTCGTGGCTGATGGGCAAGCTGGGCGGCGCCCAGATTGGCCCCGTCTACCTCGGCAAGCTGGGTCTCGCCTCGCTGCTCTGCGGTTTCATCGCCATCGAGATCATGGGTCTCAACATGGCCGCTTCGGTGAACTGGAACCCGATCCAGTTCGTCCGGCAGTTCTTCTGGCTCAGCCTGGAACCGCCGTCGGCCAAATATGGCTTCACCTTCAACGTGCCGTTGGCCGAAGGTGGCTGGTGGATCGCGGCCGGGGGCTTCCTCACCGCCTCGATCCTGCTGTGGTGGGCCCGCACCTATGTGCGCGCCAAGGAACTCGGCATGGGCACGCACGTGGCCTGGGCCTTTGCCTCGGCGATCTGGCTCTATCTGGTGCTCGGCTTCATCCGCCCGATGATGATGGGCAGCTGGGCCGAAGCGGTGCCGTTCGGCATCTTCCCGCACCTCGATTGGACCGCGGCCTTCTCGATCCGCTACGGAAACCTGTTCTACAACCCGTTCCACGCGCTCAGTATCGCCTTCCTCTATGGTTCGACGCTGCTGTTCGCCATGCACGGCGCGACCATCCTGGCGGTGGGCCGTTACGGCGGTGAACGCGAAATCGAACAGATCACCGATCGCGGCACCGCCTCGGAGCGCGCTGCGCTGTTCTGGCGCTGGACGATGGGCTGGAACGCCACGATGGAATCGATCCACCGCTGGGCCTGGTGGTTTGCGGTGCTGACGACGCTGACCGGCGGCATCGGCATCCTGCTCACCGGCACGGTCGTCGACAACTGGTATCTCTGGGCTGTACAGCACGGTTTCGCGCTGGAATATCCGGCCACCGGTGTCGTTGATCCCGCCTCTCTTCCGGGAGCACCGCAATGAACAGGTTGAACAAGCTTGTTGCCATCGCTCTGCCGGCGCTGCTGCTGGCAGGCTGTGAACTCGGCAAGAAGGAACAGGAACAGGTCGGCTATCGCGGCACCGCGATGGTGCAGATCCATGATCCCGACAGCAAGGCGAAGGTGGGCGAAGTGCCTGCCCCGCCCTATGAGCTGACGGCGGAAATGATCGGCGGCCAGAAGGCGAGCACGGCTTACGAGAATGTCCAGGTGCTGGGCAATGTCTCGGTGGACGAGTTCAACTATCTGATGCAGGCGATGACGACCTGGATCGCGCCGGACGGCTCCAACATCAAGGACGCCGGCTGCACCTACTGCCACAACCCGGAAAACATGGCCTCGGATGAGAAATACACCAAGGTCGTGGCCCGCAAGATGTTGCAGATGACCCGCAACATCAACGCCAACTGGCGCCCGCACTTTGCCAGCAATTATGGTGAAGTGGCTGATCAGGCGAATGCCGGCGTCACCTGCTGGACCTGCCACCGCGGCAACCCGGTGCCGGTCAACAATTGGTCGACGGCGGCGCCGGATCCCAAGACCATCACCGGCAACAAGCGGGGCGGCAACACCCCGTCGCAGACGGTGGCCTGGGCCTCGCTGAACTATGATCCGTTCACGGATTATCTGGCCGGCAAGGAAAGCATCCGCGTGGGGGGCAAGGCCTTCCCGACGGCGGCCAGCCATGCCGCGATCCAGCAGACCGAGAAGACCTATGGTCTCATGATGCACATGAGCCAGGGCCTGGGCGTCAACTGCACCTTCTGCCACAACAGCAACAACTTCGCGAAGTGGGAAGACAGCCGCCCGCAGCGTGTGAATGCCTGGTATGGCATCCGCATGGTGCGCGATGTGAACAACAACTACATCAGCGCGCTGGGTGATGTGTGGCCGCAGAACGGCAAGGGCCTGTATGGCAACCGCCGCGGCCCGCACGGTGACCCGCTGAAGGTCAACTGCGCCACCTGCCACCAGGGCGTCAACAAGCCACTGGGTGGATACAAGATGCTGAAGGACTATCCGGCGCTGAAGGGTGAGGCTCCGGCCGCTGCCCCGGCTCCGGTGGTCGCGGACGCCGCCGCGCCGGCTGCTCCGGCTGCTGCTGCGCCGGCTGCACCGGCAGCCAAGCCC
>NZ_WNJP01000330.1 GCF_009733735.1 Sandarakinorhabdus oryzae
CTCGGCGCGCAGGACGGGTTCGGGGGCGTGGGCGGCTTCGCGCAGGGCGGTTTCGGCGTCGGCGAAGGCAGCGCGGTGGCGGGCGTGGGCGAGGAGGGCGGGTTCGCCGGGGCGGGTGGTGGTTTGCGCCCAGTTGGTGAGCCAGGCACGCAAGGCGGGGAGACCGGTACCGGCGGTGGCGGAGATGGCGAGGGCGCCGGGCGGCAGGGGCGGCAGGGCGAGATCGGCCTTGTTGAGCAGGAGCAGGTGGGGTGGGCCGTCGGCGGGTGGTGGGGCCCAGTCCGGCGCATCGGCGCTGGTGACGCTGATGACCAGATCGGCGCTGGCGGCGCGGCGGCGGGCGCGGGCAATACCTTCGGCTTCGATGGGGTCGCTGGTGTCGCGCAAGCCGGCGGTGTCGATGAGGACGGCCGCGACCCCGCCGAGATCGACGGGCACTTCGATGGCGTCACGCGTGGTGCCGGCGATGGGGGTGACGATGGCAGCATCGCGCATGGCCAAGGCATTGACCAAGCTGGATTTTCCGACATTTGGTGGCCCGGTGACGGCGATGCTGAGGCCGTCGCGGATGCGCGCGGCGCGGGCGGAGTCGGCGATGAGTTGTCCAAGCGCGTCGGCCATCGCGAGGAGCTGGTGGCGGGCGGCCTCGTCGAGACGGGCGGCGACATCGGCTTCGTCTTCGGCGAAATCGAGGCCGGCTTCGGCTTCGGCCAGCACGGTCAGGCAGCGGTCGCGCCAGTGATCGGCAAGGCGGCCCAGCGCGCCGCCGGCCAGGGCCAGGGCCTGGTCGCGCTGGCTGGCGGTTTCGGCGGCGACGAGATCGGCAAGGCCTTCGACTTGGGCGAGGTCCATGCGGCCATTGGCGAAGGCGCGGCGGGTGTATTCGCCGGGTTCGGCGAGGCGGATGCCGGGTTGGCCAGTGAGGGCGGCGAGCACGCCGGCGATGACCGCGGGGCCGCCGTGCAGATGGAATTCGGCCAGGTCTTCGCCGCTGGCACTGGCGGGGCCGGGGAAGATGGCGACAAGGGCTTCATCGAGCAGCGTGCCGCTTGCGGGATCGGTGAGCCGGCACAGGCTGAGCCGGCGTGGCGACGGCAGGCGGCCGGCGAGGGTGCGCACGGCGGCAAAGGCTGCGGGGCCGGACAGGCGGATGACGGCAAGCGCCGCGGGGGGCCGGC
>NZ_WNJP01000331.1 GCF_009733735.1 Sandarakinorhabdus oryzae
CGCTGGCAGCTGGTGGCCGCCGCCAAGGCCCGCGCCAGCGAAGCCGCCGGCATCGTCGCGGCGCTGGCCCATCAACTGCACGGCGCCATCGGCGTGACGGCCGAGCATCGGCTTTCCCTGTTCACCCGGGCGCTGTGGCAGCAGCGCGATGCCGCCGGCAGCGAGCATGACTGTCAGGCGCGCCTGGGCGAAGACGTGCTGGCGCGCGGCAGCCTGTGGGCCGTGGCCACCGACGAGCCGGTGATGGACCTGGTCGACAGCGCCACCAGCGGCGACCGCTTCCGCTTCCCGCTGGTCTCCGAAACGGCGGACCGCGCGGCCTTGCGCCACGAGGTGCGGGCCTTTCTGGCCAGCGAGCTGGCCGCGCTGCCGCCGGAGGTGCGCGCCCACAGCTGGAATGGCCATGATCCGGATTTCAGCCGCAAGCTGGGCCAGCGCGGCTGGCTGGGCATGACCTGGCCAAAGGCGCTCGGCGGCCATGAACGCAGTGCGCTTGACCGGCTGGTGGTGATCGAGGAGCTGCTGGCCGCCGGAGCGCCGGTGGCCGCCCACTGGATCGCCGATCGCCAGACCGGGCCGCTGCTGCTGAAATTCGGCACGCCGGAACAACAGCGGGCCACTCTGCCGGCCATCGCGCGCGGCGAGCTATATGCCTGTATCGGCATGAGCGAGCCGGGCGCGGGCTCGGACCTGGCCGCACTCACCACGCGGGCGCGGCCGGTGGCGGGAGGCTGGCGGGTCACGGGCACCAAACTGTGGACCACCTATGCCCACAAGGCCCACGCCATGCTGTTGCTGTGCCGGACGGGTGGGGGCCAGCGCCATGAAGGGCTGAGCCAGTTGCTGGTGCCGATGGACTCGCCCGGCCTGACGGTGCGCCCGATCATCGACCTGATGGGCGCGCATCATTTCAACGAGGTGCATTTCGACGACGTGTTCGTCCCCGCCGATGCGCTGGTGGGCAGTGAAGGCAATGGCTGGGCCCAGGTGATGAGCGAGCTGGCCTATGAACGCTCCGGCCCTGAACGCTTTCTGTCAACGCTGGTGCTGGCCGAGGAGCTGGTGGCCGCGCTGCCCGCGGACGCAGTGGCGGCACGCGCGCCGATCGGCCGGCTGGCGGCGCATCTGATGGTGCTGCGGCTGATGGCGCGCGGCATGGCGGCATTGCTGGCCGC
>NZ_WNJP01000332.1 GCF_009733735.1 Sandarakinorhabdus oryzae
GAAGCCGCGCAGGCGACCAGCGCCGCCCGGCGGCTGGTGGGCGAGGTGTCAGCCTCCGCCGCCGCCGATGTGGCCGCCGCCACCCGGCTGGCCGCCCCGCCGCCTGTGTCCGCGCCCGAGCCGGACGCCGAAGCTTCGGGCGTGATCGCCAGCGTGTTCGTGCAGGCCTTCTCGGCCATCGGCCACCCGGCGCTGGCCGAACCGCTGGCGCGCATGGTGCAGGCTGGCCTGGTCGACGGCCTCGCCCGCTTTGGCAATCTGCGGGTGTTGCAGGAAACGGCGGCGGGCGATGCGCATGTCGTGTCGGGCAGCCTGGTGCAATCGGGGCCGCGCGTGCGGCTGCGCTGCCGGCTCACCGATCCGGCCGGCAATATCCTGTGGAGCGACGAGGTCAGCCGCGAGGGTGACGATCTGTTCGCGCTGGAAGAGGATCTGACCGCGGCCATCGTCGCGGCGCTGGAAGCGCGCATCCGCTTCGCCCGCGCCGCCGAGGCCCAGGAACGCCCGCCGGCCAATGCCAACGCGCTGTTCCTGCGCGCGCTGGCCCACATGATGGGCGATGGCGATTTCCCGGCCGTGGAACGCTATCTGGAACAGGCGCTGGCCATGGACCCGGATCATGGCCTCGCCGGTGCCTATCTGCCGTGGGCCGCGATCCAGACCGGGCGCATCACCAGCCCGGAGATTGCCGCGCGCTATGCCAAGCTGGCCCAGCATGCCGTCTACAGCGCGCCCGATGACGTGATGGTGCAGTCCATCGGCGGGCTGATGTATCTGCTGCTGAGCCAGGATTTTGATGGCGCCTTCACCATGATCGAGCGGGCGCTGCAACGGCAGCCGCATTTCGCCTTTCCCTGGCTGTCACGCGCCTGGGTGCGCATCCACCATGGTGACAGCCCCGGCGCGCTCGCCGATTTCGACGAGGCCGAGCGGCTGTCGCGCGCCGATCCCACCGATATCGGCATCCACGCCGGCCGCGCCATGGCCTGTTTCCAGGCCGGTGACCTGGAAGCAGCGCGGGTCTGGGTGCAGCGATCGCTGGCCCGCACCCGCGCCAGCCTGGAGGCGCTGCGCGTCGGCATTGCGGCCGCGGTGGAGCAGGGGCGCATGGACGATGCCCGCGCGCTGGCGCAGGCGCTCTTGGCGCGCAATCCCAACGAGCGG
>NZ_WNJP01000333.1 GCF_009733735.1 Sandarakinorhabdus oryzae
TGAACGGGGCAGCGCCGGCCGCAAAGGCAGCGGCCACCACGCCGCGCGCCGTGCGCCTGCCGCTGCTGGTGGCGCTGCTGGCGGCGGCCATGCTGCCGTTGGCGGTGAGCCCGGTGCTGCCGCTGATCGATTTCTACAACCATATCGCGCGGCTGGTGGTGCTGGCTGGTGTCGACAACAGCCCGGCGCTGGCGGCCAACTATGCCCCGGCCTGGGCTGTGCTGCCCAACATCGGCCTCGATGTGGTGGGCGTCGCGTTGTTGCAGGTGGTGCCGGTGTCGCTGCTGCCGCACCTGGTGGCTGCCCTGATCCTGCTGCTGCTGTTCGCCGGCACGGCCGCGCTCAACCGCGCCATCACCGGGCAGACCAGCTGGCCGCCGCTTTTGCTGACGATCCCCCTGCTCTACAGCTGGATCCTCAACTGGGGATTTGCCAATTTCCTGGGGGGTATGGGCCTGGCCTTGCTGGCGGCGGCCTGGTGGCTGGCGCGGCGGGATCAGCCGGTGCTGCGGTTGGGCGTGGCGCTGCTGCTGGCGGTGGCAATCTTCTTCTGCCACGCCTTGGCCTTTGGCCTTTACGGGGTCCTCATCGGCGCCCTGGAAATTGGCCATTGGCGGGTGCAGCCGGGGCGGCACCGGGCCGATCTGGCGACGCGGCTGGGCATGTGCGCGGTGCAGGCGGTGCTGCCGGCGCTGCTGTTCCTGCAATCGCGCACGGTAATGGCAGCGGGTGGCATCACCAACGCCGATGAAAGCCTGGCCCGGCTGCGGACCCAGGGCGCACTGTTCGATCGACTGCGCGAACTGGGCCTGCAGCGGCTGGAGGCGATTGTGCGGGTGGCAGAAGGCCCGTCCTATCCGGCTGACGCGCTGTGGCTGGCGGTGCTCTGCGCTGTCCTGCTGCTGGCCGCCCGCCGCCGGGCGCTGGCCTTTTCGGCGCTGGCGGTGCCGGCCGTGGTGGCGGCGGCCCTGCTGGTGGTTGTGATGCCGCCGGCGCTGTTTGGCAGCGGCTATGTCGCCGATCGCATGCCGCTGTTCCTGGCGCTGGTGCTGGTCGCCGGGCTGATGCCGGGGCCCAGTGCGGGATCGGGCCGCGCGCCATGGCTGGTGCCGGCGCTGGCCGGGCTGGTCGCGGTGCGGCTGGTGTCGCTGGC
>NZ_WNJP01000334.1 GCF_009733735.1 Sandarakinorhabdus oryzae
AGGGATCGCAACCGGGGCGGCGGTCTTCCACCTCCAGCCGCAGCGTCTGGCGCAGCACGCGCACCCCGGCCTCCAGCGCCAGGCCGCCACCGGGTTCCAGCCGGGCCTGGCCAAAGACCATGCGGCGGCTGTCGTGCTGGGCCAGGCGGCGATCGGCGATCACCGTTCCGGCAACCGTGTCGGCCGCCGTGCGCCGGCTGACGGCGTCGCTGTAGCTGGCTCCGGCGCGCAGGGTCAGCAGGCCAAGATCGGCCGTACCCACCAGATCAAGGCCCTGGCGATCCTCTTGCGTGCGCGCGATCAGGCCATAGCCGCCGCTTGCCAGGCCAGCCGGAGTGGCCAAGTCCGCCAGTCGCCGGCCATCGGCCAGATCCAGCCCCTGGCGCCCGGTCTGGTGGGCGAAGCCGGCGCCCAGTTCGAGCCGGACGCGCGTGCTGGCCCAGGCCAGCCTGACGTCGTTCAGGGTCAAATCGGCGCGCTGGCCCAATGGCTCTTCGGCCAGATCAGCCGAGATCGGCCCCCAGCGCGGCGTGAACGGGCGCGGCGGGTTGGCCAACTGGCCGGTGCTGGCATAGCGGCCATCACAGCGCGCAGGCGCCGCCGGATCACAGGCGAAGGCCGGCAGATTGCCGGCCTGGCTGCGGGCATAGAGGCTGGTCACGGCCAGGGTGAGCGCCGGCGCCAGATCGATGTCGAGTGTGGCTGACAGGCCGGCGCGCTGGCCGCGGTTCAGCCGTTCGCCCGTGGTGCTGTTGGCCAGCCAGCCCAGATCATGCTGCAACTGCCCGCCCAGCCCCAGCCGCACACCGCTGCCCATCGGCAGATCGATGCGGCCCAGCACCCGGCGGCTGCCAAAGGCGCCGGCGGCAAATTCGCCCATCCCGGCCAGTTTCTCGCCGGGCCGCCGCAGCGACAAGGTCACCGCGCCCGCTGCCTCGCCAAGCCCGCCGGCCGGTGCCACCAGCAGCAGATCGCTGTCGAACAACCCGGGCAGCAGCGGCGTCACCCCGGGCAGCGCAGTGCGACCTATCACCAGGCCCGGCTGGGCGCGGCCGTGATCGACAATCAGCGCGGCCGTGCCATTGCCCGGTGCTGGCCCGGCCACCACCCCCGGCGCCCCGGCCAGCGCATCCGCCAGGGTGGCAGGCCCGCG
>NZ_WNJP01000335.1 GCF_009733735.1 Sandarakinorhabdus oryzae
CGCCAGCGCCGCTGCGCCGCCGGCCAGTTCGGGCGAGATGGTGACCAGCCGGCCACCGGCGGCGGCAAGTGCGGCCGCGGCATCGCCCCAGCCGGCGCTTTCCACCCGGCACCACGGACACCACAGGCCGCGGTGGAAGCTGATCACCAGTGGACGGCCATCGGCTTGCAGCTCTGCCAGCGTGTGAAACCGCCCGGCGGCATCGGGCAGCGCGAAACCGGGAAAGCGCTGTCCCACCCGTGGCGCTCGGCGGCCGGCGCCGCGCGCGGCCAGTTGCGCGACCAGCGCATCATAGGCCGCGGCATAGGCGACAAGGCGCCGGGATTCGGCTTCCAGAGCAGGCGCGATCGGCGTCATGGCCGCGGCCTTGCGCCAGGGCCAGGTGTAACGCCGGGGCCGGCCCGTCCGAACGGGCAATCATGGCGGGGACAGACAGAGCGGGCCAGGACCCGGTGGTGATCATCGGCGCCGGCTTTGCCGGTCTGGCCGCCGCGCGCGTGCTGGGCGCGGCTGGCGTTGCAACCGTGGTGATCGATCGGCAGAACCACCACCTGTTCCAGCCCTTGCTGTATCAGGTGGCGACCGCCGGGCTGTCGGCGGCTGATATCGCGGCCCCGATCCGCACCATCCTGCGCCCCTTGCCCAGCGTGAGCGTGCTGATGGACACGGTGGTGGGCATCGACCGGCAGACCCGGACGGTGCGCCTGGCCAGCGGTGGCGCGCAGCGCTTTGCCCAGTTGGTGGTGGCCAGCGGCGCCCGCCACGGCTATTTTCGCAATCCGGAATGGGCGGCGCATGCGCCGGGGATCAAGACCATCGACGATGCCATCCGCGTGCGCCGGGAACTGCTGCTGGCGCTGGAGCGGGCAGAGACGATGCGCGCCGAACAGCGCGAGACCCGGGCCGAGCATCTCACCTTCGTGGTGGTCGGCGGCGGCCCCACCGGGGTCGAGCTGGCCGGCGCCATCGCCGAACTGACTCGCCATGTTGCCGAGCGCGACTTCCCCCATATCACCCGCAACTGCGTGCGTGTCGTGCTGGTGGACAGCGGCGACCGGCTGCTGAAGGCGCTGCCGCCGGCGCTTTCGGCCGCCGCCGCCCGGGCGCTGGCCGGGCTGGGCGTGGAGGTGCGGCTGGA
>NZ_WNJP01000336.1 GCF_009733735.1 Sandarakinorhabdus oryzae
CGGTGATCGCTTCGGCGGTGGCGGCGGTGGCGGCGGTGGCCGTTTCGGCGGTGGCGGCGGCGGCGGTTTCGGCGGCGGTGGCCCGCGCCGGGAAATGTCGCCCGGCATCGTGATCGGCACCGGTCGCGGCACGGTCAAGTTCTTCAACGCGCAAAAGGGCTTCGGCTTCGTTGTCCGTGAAGATGGCGGTGAAGACGTGTTCGTGCACATCTCGGCGGTGGAAGCCGCTGGCCTGACCGGCCTTGCCGATGGCCAGCCGCTGGAATTCACCCTGACGGAACGCAACGGCCGCGTTTCGGCGACCGACCTCAAGATCGAAGGCGAACCGCTGCCGGTCGAGGAACGCGCCCCGCGTGAACCGCGCGAACCGCGCGCCGGTGGCGATTTCGAACGCCGCCCGTCGCGCGAGCGCACCCCGATGACGACGGGTGAGCGCGTGGAAGGCACTGTGAAGTTCTTCAACGGCACCAAGGGCTTCGGCTTCATCCAGCGCGACGATGGCGCGCCGGATGCCTTCGTGCACATTTCGGCCGTGGAACGCGCCGGCTTCGCCAATCTGAACGAAGGCCAGCGCGTCTCGTTCGAGCTGGAAGAAGACCGTCGTGGCAAGCAGGCCGCGGTGAACCTGCAGTCGATCTGATCGACCGGTTCAGCTGAACAAAAGGGGCGGCGGCCGTAAAGGCTGTCGCCCCTTTTTCTTTGCCCTTATCGTGCAGTGCGGCAAAATCGCCCGCTGCCAAACCATTGGCCGTATTGGGCTGGCGTTCGCGTCGCCGCGATGCCATGCGGCGTCGCACCATGGGCAGACGGCCCCTTCACCCTTCTGGAGCACGACAATGCTGGCCAACAACAGCGTGACGATCATCATGATCGTGATGACCTACATCACCCTTTCCGCCCCGGTGGCCTATCTGTTCATCCTCGCGCCGCGCCAGCTCGAAACCCGCAAGCAGCGCCAGATCGCCAAGATGGTGGCCGGCGCCGAACTGCTGGCCGATGCCATCGCCCGCAACGGCGATGATCCGGTGCACCTGGCCCGCCTGCAGGCCCAGTATGACGCCCACGCCCGCGCGCTGACCCAGCTCGGCGCCGATGTGCCGCCGGTCGCCGCCGCGCCGGCGCCGCTCG
>NZ_WNJP01000337.1 GCF_009733735.1 Sandarakinorhabdus oryzae
CGGGTCTGGCCCTCATGCCAATCGGCCGGCGCCGGTTCGAGGAGCGCCTCCTGCCCGGCGATGGCCACCACCCCGCGCGCCCCGGCGCGGCTGACCAGGCGGGCTGGCGCGACCAGGCCCACCGGAAGCGGCTCATCGGCGCGGGCGAAATGGGCTTCGAGTACTGTCTCCCCATCCAGCACCAGCGCGCGGGTGGCGCCGGGGGCCGCCTCGACCAGGGCGCTCATGCCCGCCAGCCGGCGGCCGCCAGCAGCAGACGCGTTTCGTTCAACGGCAGGCCGACCACGCCCGAGAAACTGCCCGACAGGGCGCGCACAAAGGCCTCGGCCGCGCCCTGGATGGCATAGCCGCCGGCCTTGCCGCGCCAATCGCCGCGGCCGATCAACCAATCAATGTCGGCCGGGGTCAGGCGCTGGAACGTCACCACAGACTCGCTCATGCGCTCCCGCAACGTCCCGTTCGCGTGCACCAATGCAACTGCCGTCAGCACGCGGTGGCGCCGGCCCGACAGCAGCGCCAGGCAGGCCCGCGCCGTCGCCTCGTCCTCGGCCTTGGGCAGGATGCGGCGGCCGACGGCGACGACCGTATCAGCGCCCAGCACGATGGTGCCGGGCTGGCGCGCCGCCACCAGTTGCGCCTTCTCGCGCGCCAGCCGCCGGGCATGTTCACGCGGGATCTCGCCGGCCGTCACGGCCTCGTCGATATCCGCCGGGTCGACAGCGTCGGGCACCACGCCCAGCCGCGCCAGCAGATCGAGCCGACGCGGGCTGGCCGAGGCAAGCACGAGGCGCATCAGGCCAACCAGGCCACGCTGGCGCCGTGCGGATGGGCGCGGGCGAGCAGTTGCTCTTCCGGCGCGCCACCACGCCACAGCGTCAACCGCAGGGTCGGCATCTGGGGCGCGGCTGGATCATCCATCTCATAACGAAGCCAGGCCAGCGGCGCGTCGGGCCGCGCGGCAGCGCCCGCCGCCGCCATGTGCGTGGCCAGCCGGGCCTGTGTTGCCGGCGGGAAATATTGATGGGCGATGCTGTGATAGACCAGGGCGATGCTGCCGGCTTCGGGGCGCACCGCGGCCTCGGCCCAGGCGGCGGCATCGGCGGCG
>NZ_WNJP01000338.1 GCF_009733735.1 Sandarakinorhabdus oryzae
GCGCCCGCGGCGGCGATGGCCTGATGACGGGCCATCAGCCCGCCGCCCCCGCCGAGTGCGACAGGCGCGCCGCCAGCCGGCCCAGCACGCCGCGATCCAGCCTGATGTCGCTGCCGCCCAGCTGCAGCAGGCGGCCGGTATCGGTGCTGCCGTCGCCGGCCGCCGGCAGCGCCAGCACGGCCAGTTGATCGACATCGAGCATGGCCAGCAACGGCTCGCCGGGTTCGGGGCGGGTCACCACCACCAGGTCGGCCGCGGCCGCGCGGGCGGCAGCGATCGGGTCCTCGCCTTCGCCGCTGCGCCCCACCACTTCCGCCGCCGCGGGCCCGCCGAGCAGCGCCACCACCATGTCGGCGAGCAGCGGCGGCAGATTGCCCAACTGGATGCGGATGACCGCCAACATGTCTCTCCCGGCTGTGGCTGCAGCTGGGCGCAAGGCTGGGCCAGGCCGGGCCGGCACGCCATCGGCCTGTTGGCAGGGAGACCGTTTGGCAGCCATGCAGCGCCTGCGAGTCGCCGGGCAGAAGCGGCATGGCTGCGGGCGACAACAGCGAAGATGCGGGCAGAACAGGCCCAGTCATGGACCATTTGGCCCATGCCGGCCTCCACCATCGCGGCAAGTGCACGGCCCATCCTTCGGAATGGCGGGCGATGAATTGCGTCACCAACGAAAGTGCGATAGTTTTGTTCATCCAGAAAAACCATGGCCAGGCCGCCCATTGGCTGCCCGGACCATCGCGGGTTGCGCAGTCGAAAATTGTCGGGTCAGTCAGGCCAGGCAATGGGTGGGTGGAAATTGCCAACGTTGCACCAGGCGGGTGTGGCGCGTGCCATCGGCAGGGCCGGTGGCCCGGTTTGGGGACCGGCAGCGCGCATCGGCCATGGCTCAGCATGCGAGGGTACGTCGGCGTCGAACGGAAGGGTGGCATCATGCTGCACGATCCCGGCGCGGTGGCGTCTGTTGTTGATGAACGGGGGGCGCGCACCGCGCCGGCCCTGCCGATCACGCTCATCGTGATCAGCGATGTGCTGCTGCACCGTGAAGGCGTGGCGGCGGCGCTGGCCGCCGAGCCGCCGCTGCGCGTGCTGGCCACCGGCGCCAGC
>NZ_WNJP01000339.1 GCF_009733735.1 Sandarakinorhabdus oryzae
CGCGCTCCAGCGCCTCGGCCCACACGGCGTCGGCGGCGCGGGGCTGCGCGAAATCGGCGGCGATCAGCCCGTCGCCGCCGGCCGTCGATTGGCCGATGACAAGGTGGCCGGCCCGTTCCAGATGCGCGCGCGCCGCAGCACCAATGCCGCGCGATGCGCCGGTGAGAAATATGTTTGCCATGGCCGCCCCTATGACGCGGCCTGGGGCACGCTGTCCAGCCGGCGGGTGATGGCGGCGGTGGCCTGGCGCTCGCGTTGTTGCCAGCTGCCCATGATCAGCACGGGCTCGATATCGCGGGAGGCCAGTTCGTCCTCGATGATGGCCTGGAACTGGAGGCGGTCGCGGCCGACAAACTGGCGGGTGCCGTCCGCCACCCACGGCGTGTCCGGCGCAAACAGCAGATAGAGGTCGGCATTGGCCGCCATCGCCGACAGTTCAGGATCGCGGCGGCCGTGCAGCATGCGAAACCAGGCCGCGGTCATCACCACGTCGGTATCCTCGATCAGCAGTCGCGGCCGGGTCGCCAGCAGTACCTGGCGCCGCTGTTCATGCGTGCGCGCGATGGAGCGCAAGGCTTCGGCCGTGAAGTCGGTGCCGATCGTCTCGGCATATTCGCGGCCATATTCCGGCATAAGCGCTGCGCCCATGCGCCGCGCCAGTCGCTCGGCCAGGCGCGTCTTGCCGGTCGATTCAACGCCGGCAAAGCAGACATGCACGCTGCGCCCCGGCATGAGTCAGCGCTCCTGCGGGTCTGTCTGGGCTTGGGCCGCCCACCACAGCCGCCAGCTCCAGAGTGCGCCGACGAGGAAGGCGAGATAAAGCAGGGCCGTGATCCACAGCGACTGGCTGGCATAAAGCGCGATGGAAACGATATTGATGCCCACCCACAGCGGCCAGCTTTCCAGCATGCGCAAGTTGGTCAGCAATTGCGCCACCAGGCTCCAGCCCGCCACCGTGCCATCGGGGATTGGCGCCGCCGCATCGGTCTGCGCCAGCAGCACGGCCAGCGCCGCGCTGGCACCCACGCCGCTGGCCAGCACCACTGGCCAGCCCTTGCGCGGCAGCCGCCGCACCGCCACCTGGCCATCAGC
>NZ_WNJP01000034.1 GCF_009733735.1 Sandarakinorhabdus oryzae
GGCCTGGGGCCGCTTCGCGGCAACGCTGGGCTGGCTGCGGGTGGCGCGCGTGTCCGGCCCGGTGGCGGTGGGCCAGGCCTGGGCCGATCTGGTGGCCGGGCGCATCGATCCGGCCGAAGGCATCATCGCCTCCCTCTGATCCGTTCAGACTGGCGCAAGCCGCGCTTCATTAATCTCGATTCATCAAGCGGGATTTGGACGATTGGTCGCAAGTTCCCATCTTGAGTGCCTATCGGTGCGCGCGTAAGGAGCGCGGCCAAGCGATCCGGCGTTTCGGTCCGGGGCGTGCATCAACCAGCCGGCGATCGTGCCGGCACGAGGAGGAAGAAGATGAAGGTTCTGGGCTTTGTCGCCGCTGCCCTGGTGATCGCCGCTCCGGCTGCCGCCAAGGAAATCACTGTCAAGATGCTGAACAAGGGCAAGGAAGGCGCCATGGTTTTCGAACCGGGCTTCATCAAGGCTGCCCCTGGCGACACCGTGAAGTTCGTCGCCGCCAACCCGGGCCACAACGCCCAGACCATCCCGGGCTTCCTGCCGGCCGGTGAAGCCGAACAGAAGGGCGTGATGGGCAAGGATTTCGTGCTGAAGGTCGGCAAGCCGGGCCTGTATGGCATCAAGTGCCTGCCGCACTTCTCGATGGGCATGGTCGCCCTGGTGCAGGTCGGCAACGGCCCGTCGGCCAACCTCGCTGCCGCCAAGGCCGTGAAGCTGTCGCCGCTGGCCACCAAGCGCATGACCGCCTACCTGGCCCAGGCCAAGTAATCGGGTCTTCCCGATGATGAAGCGGCCGGGGTGGCGACACCCCGGCCGTTTTCGTTTCTACAATCCCGCGGCCTTCAGCATCGCCGAGGCCCCGGCCTCCGCATCGTCGCTGCCCGTGCGGAAGAAGGCGAAAAGCTCGCGGGCCGTGCCGTCGGCGGTCATGCCGGTCACTGCCGCCGGGCGGGCGGCGAATTCGGCGGCATCCACCAGCACATCGAGTTGGCCGTTGCGCGCACACAGGCGGATCACGTCGCCGTCGCGGACGCGGGCGATCGGCCCCCCCGACATGGCTTCCGGGCACAGGTGGATGGCCGCCGGCACCTTGCCCGATGCGCCCGACATGCGGCCATCGGTGACCAGCGCCACCTTGAACCCGCGATCCTGCAGCACGCCCAGCGGCGGGGTGAGCTTGTGCAGTTCGGGCATGCCATTGGCTTGTGGCCCCTGGCCGCGCACCACCACCACCACGTCGCGATCCAGCTCGCCAAGTTTGAAGGCGGCCTGCACGCTCTCCTGGTCGCTGAACACCCGGGCAGGCGCCTCGATCGTCCAGCGCTCCTCGTCCACCGCGCTGGTCTTGAAGATGGCGCGGCCCAGATTGCCCTTCACCAGCCGCATGCCGCCATCGACGCGGAACGGATTGGCGACAGAGCGCAGGATGGTCTCGTCCCGGCTTTCCGGCACGTCTTGCCAGGCCAGTTGGCCATCCTCCATCACCGGATCACGGGCATAATCGGCCAGGCTCTGGCCGCCGGCGGTGGTGATGTCACCATGCAGCAGGCCGGCCTCCAAGAGCGTGCGGATTGTGAAGGCCATGCCGCCGGCCGCATGGAACTGGTTCACGTCTGCGGCGCCGCCGGGGTACACCCGCGCGATCAGCGGCACGGCGCCCGACAGTTCATCGAAATCCTGCCAGTCGATCAGCACGCCCGCCGCCCGCGCGATCGCCGGCAAGTGGATGGCATGGTTGGTCGAACCGCCGGTGGCCAGCAGGCCGACCATGGCATTGACGATGGCGCGCTCGTCCACGCACTGCCCAAGCGGCCGCTCGTCGGGCTGCTTCAGTGCAATGCTGGCCAGCCGGTGCATCGCCGCCCGGTTCATGGCGTTGCGCAAGCCCGTGCCCGGATTGACGAAGGCGGCGCCGGGCACGTGCAGGCCCATCACCTCCATCATCATCTGGTTGCTGTTCGCCGTGCCATAGAAGGTGCAGGTGCCGGGGCTGTGGTAACTCGCGCTTTCGGCCTCCAGCAGATCGGCGCGGCTGGCCTTGCCCTCGGCCGCCAATTGCCGGATGCGCTGCTTTTCCTTGTTGGGCAGGCCGGTCGGCATCGGCCCGGCCGGCACGAACAGCATCGGCAGATGGCCAAAGCGCAGCGCGCCGATCAGCAGACCCGGCACGATCTTGTCGCAGATGCCGAGCAGGGCAACCGCCTCGAACATGCCGTGCGAGAGCGCCACCGCGGTGGCCAGCGCGATCGTGTCTCGGCTGAACAGCGACAGCTCCATGCCGACCTGGCCTTGCGTCACGCCATCGCACATCGCCGGCACGCCGCCGGCCACCTGCGCCGTCGCACCGACCTCGCGGGCAAACAGCTTCAACTGCGGCGGATAGGTTCCGTAAGGCTGGTGGGCGGACAGCATGTCGTTGAAGGCGGTGACGATGCCGATATTCACCCGGGCGCCGGCCTTGATCGTCGCCTGGTCCTCCAGGGCGGCGGCAAAGCCATGGGCCAGGTTGGAACAGCCAAGCCGTTCGCGGCCCATGCCATTGTCACGCTCCTGCGCGATATGGGCGAGATAGCGGCGCCGGCTGTCGCGGCTCTTTTCGATGATGCGGTCGGTAACGCGGGCGAGCGTGGGATGGAGAGTCGTCATGGTCGCACTTTAGGCGGCTACGCCCGGATTTGGCAGACAGAATAGCTATGCATTGACGGGCGGGCAGCCAGCGGGCAGCAACAGTGCGAACGGGGGGCGCATGACCGACATCAGACGAGAACTCGGCCTGGCGGCCGCCCTGGCCCTGGTGGTCGGCAACATGGTCGGTTCCGGCGTGTTCCTGCTGCCGGCGACGCTGGCGCCATATGGTTGGTCGGCAATGGGCGGCTGGGTGATCGCACTGGTCGGCACGCTGGCGCTGGCCGGCTGCTATGCCATGCTGTCGCGCCAGATGCCCGGCCAGTGCGGCCCGCATGCCTATGTCGAAACCGCCTTTGGCGCCGAGGTGAGCTATGTCGCGGCGTGGAGCTACTGGATTGGCGTCTGGGTCGGCAATGCGGCGCTGGCCGTCGCAGTCGTCTCCAACCTCACGGTGATCCTGCCGGGGCTGGCCACCGATCCGGTGCTCAGCGCCTTCGCCGCCGCCGCGGTGCTGGTGCTGGTCACCGTCATCAACCTGGCGGGCGCACCGGCGGCCAGCTTCGTGCAGCAGGCCACCACCATCCTGAAGCTGATCCCGCTGGTCGCCGTGCTCGCCATCGCGGCCTGGCTGTTGGGCACCAAGGGCAGCGCGGCCGTGGTCAATCCGCCGGGGCCACTCCCAAGCCTTGGCATGCATGCCGATGGCGTCATCACCTCGGTCACGCTCACCATGTGGGCCTTTCTGGCGTTTGAAAGCGCCACCGTGCCGGCCGACAAGATCAGGCGGCCCGAATTCACCGTGCCGCTGGCCACAGTTCTGGGGCCGCTGCTTGCCGGTGTGCTCTATATGGCGATTTCCGCCGCGATGATCGCGCTGGTGCCGGCCAAGGCGCTGGCCAGCAGCAACGCGCCCTTTGCCGATTTCGCCGCGCCCTTCATCGGCAACGGTGCGGCGACGCTGATCGGGCTGTTTGCCGCCATCTCGGCGCTGGGCACAGTCAACGGCCTCACCCTCACCGTCGCCGAACTGCCGCGCGCACTGGCCTTGGCGGGCCAGTTTCCGCCGCGCTATGCCCGGCTCAACAAGGCGGGCGCGCCCGCACCAGGCCTGATCCTGTCGGGCGCGCTGGCGGCGGTGCTGGTGCTGATGAACACCGATCGCAACCTGGCTGGCCTGTTCGAATTCACCATCCTGGTCGCCACCTCGGCGATGCTGATCGGCTATCTGGCCGTGGCGATGGCGGCGGTGAAACTGCTGGGCGGCGTGCTGCGGCTGGTTGGCATCGCCGGCATCCTCTATTCGATCTTCGCGCTCTATGCCGCCGGGCTGGAACCGAACCTGTGGTGCCTGGGCCTCGTCGCTGTCGGCGCGCCCGTTTACCTCTACAGCCGCAAGCGCGCCTGAGCCTCAGGCGCGGCCGAAGGCGAAGCGACGGTCCGCCAGGATCTCGCGCGCCGCGTTGTGGCCGGGGGCACCGGTGACGCCGCCGCCGGGATGAGCGCCGCTGCCGCACAGATACAGGCCCTTGATCGGCATGCGGTGATCGCCGTGGCCCAGCACCGGGCGCGCCGCCCACAATTGATCCAGGCTGATGCGGCCGTGGAAGATGTCGCCACCAATCAGGCCGAACTTGCGTTCCAGGTCCAGGGGCGAGTGGATCTGGCGGGCGATGACGCTGCGTTTGAAATTGGGGGCGTGCGCCGTCACCGTATCGATGATCAGGTCCGCCACCTTGTCGCGCACATCATCCCAGCTCTGGCCATCGGGCAGTTTCGGCGCGAACTGCTGGCAGAACAGGCTGGCGACATGGCAGCCCGGCGGCGCCAGCGTGTCGTCCAGCGTCGAGGGGATCAGCATCTCGACGATCGGTTTGGCGGACCAGCCATAGGCCTTGGCGCCGGTATAGGCGCGGTCCATGTAATCCAGTGACGGCGCCATGATGATGCCGGCGCCGTGATGCGGCCCACGGCCGGGCAGCACGCTGAACTCCGGCAGTTCCGACAGCGCGACATTCATGCGGAAGGTGCCGGAGCCGGTGGCATAGCCATCCATCGAACGGGCAAATTCCGCCGGCAGTTCGGACCGGTCCACCAGCTGGCGGAACAGCAGCGCCGGGCCGGCATTGCTGGCCACGATGGAAGCTTCGAGCTCGCGGCCATCCTCCAGCGTCACGCCGCAGGCCTTGCCGCCCGCCACGTTCACCTTGGCCACGCGCTCTTCCAGCCCGATGGACACG
Organism: Sandarakinorhabdus oryzae; assembly: GCF_009733735.1. Taxonomy (GTDB): domain Bacteria; phylum Pseudomonadota; class Alphaproteobacteria; order Sphingomonadales; family Sphingomonadaceae; genus Sandarakinorhabdus; species Sandarakinorhabdus oryzae. The sequence continues at coordinate 4,860 of NZ_WNJP01000034.1, forward strand.
CCCTTTTCGCTGACGGCAGCGGCCATCGCCTGGGTGATGGCGCCCATGCCGCCGATGGCGTGGCCCCAGGCGCCCTTCACACCGTTCACCTGGCCAAAGACGTGGTGGAGGAGGACATAGGCCGAACCCGGCGTGTCAGGGCTGGCGAAGTGGCCGACGATCGAGTCAAAGCCCAGCACCGCCTTGATCGGATCGCTTTCGAACCAGCCATCCAGGAATTCGCGCGCCGACCGGGTGAACAGGGTGAACAGGTCGCGGTGTTCCTCGGGTTTCAGCCCCATCAGCGGCCAGCCCTGGTTGATCAGCGCCGTCATGCCCTTCAGGCCCCGTGCCGGCGGCGTCTTCAGCGCCAGCCGCCGCATCTGATCGGCCAGCACCTCCAGCCGCGCATCATAGGGGGCAAGCGCCGCGGCATCCTTCGGGCTGAAGCGCGCCACTTCGGCTTCGGTCACACCGGGGCCGACCTTCAAATAATCGCCGTCCAGCGGCAGGAAATTGTTCAAGGGCCGCAGCACGATCTTCAGTCCATGCTCGGCCAGGTTCATGTCGCTGGCGACCTTGTCCTGCAGCAAGGACACGGTGTAGCTCGCCGTCGAATTGCGGAACCCCGGCGCAAACTCCTCGGTCACGCACGCCCCGCCCACAATGTCGCGCGCCTCGCAGATATGCACCTTCAGGCCCGCGCGGGCGAGGTAGAAGGCGGTGACCAGGCCATTGTGGCCGCCGCCGATGATTATCGCGTCAAATTTCATGGGCGCCAGCCATGCATGGGCGCGGGCAGGTGGTCAATTCGGCACGGCGTTCAGAGGCAGTCGCCCGTGGTGCAGACGGCAAGGAGGGTCGCCAGAGGCAACAGGAGCACCGCAGCAATTGCGTAGGCAACGCCAATCTTTTCCTTCGTGGCACGCGGCCAGGGCGCGAATGCCAAGCCCGTCAGACCAACAACAACGGCGGCCACCATGGCGACAATTTCGCCTGTTTCCGAACCAAGTGGCCCGGATCGCAGCCAGTGCGCCCAGGCAAGCAGCACCGCGGGCGGGCCAGCCAACATCAATGCAAGGCTGTACAGTGTTGCTCTCATATCCGGTCAAGATGCTCGACAAAAGACATCAGCAAAAACACTGCTATGCTCATCGCGCTCACGCCAAGATAAGCCTTGAGATAGTCTTTGAAGTCTCCACCAAATTGTCGGCGCCAATAGGCAATCCCGAAAATCGGGGTCCAGGCCAGGAGCGATCCGATGGCCAGAAACGCGATCAGGCCAGCGAAGCTCAAGTCAAGATGGCTCATGACGGCAAGGATACACCAGCGCTCGGCGGCGGCAATCCTGTCTCCAGCCGCTCCTCCCATCGCCCCCCCCGTTGCAACCTTCGCCGCATCCGCTATGCCAAGGCCCAAGAAACAGGCGGGGAGGCCAGGTTTTGGGCGTGGATGCAGCAGCAGTGGACGACGTGATCGATCCCAAGCGGGATCGGCTGGTGATCGTGGCGAGCAGCCTGGGCACCGTGTTCGAATGGTATGATTTCTTCCTCTACGGCATCCTCGCCAGCCTGCTCGGCAAATTGTTCTTCGCCACCGGCAACCCTACCACGGAACTGCTGTTCAGCCTGTTCGCCTTTGCCATCGGCTTCTTCTTCCGGCCGCTGGGCGCGCTGGTGTTCGGCTGGTTCGGGGACAAGGTCGGGCGCAAATACACCTTCCTGATCACCATCGCGATGATGGGCGGGGCGACGGCGGCGATCGGCCTGTTGCCCACCTTCGAACAGGCCGGCATTGCCGCGCCCATCCTGCTGCTGGTGCTGCGCACGCTGCAGGGGCTGGCGCTGGGCGGCGAATATGGCGGGGCGGCGATTTACGTCGCCGAACACGCCCCGCCCGGCAAGCGCGGCGCCTATACCAGCTGGATCCAGGCGGCGGCGGCCGGCGGCTTCATGCTCACGCTGGCGGTGGTGCTGGGCACCAAGGCGCTGATCCCGGAAGACCAATTCAACGCCTGGGGCTGGCGGGTGCCGTTCCTGATGTCGATGCTGCTGCTCGGCATCTCGATCTGGGTGCGACTGAAATTGTCGGAAAGCCCGGTGTTCCAGAAGATGAAATCGGCCGGCACCACCTCGAAGAACCCCTTCAAGGATGCGCTGGCCGCGCCGGGCAACAAGGGCCGGCTGCTGGTGGCCCTGGCGGTGTCGGCGGGCTTTACCGTCATCTTCTACACCAGCCAGTTCGGCACGCTCTATTTCCTGCAGAACACGGCGCGGCTGCCTGAGCGGGAGGCGCTGCTCTATCTGGCGGTGGGCATCCTGGTCTCCGCGCCTGCTTATATCTGGTTCGGCGGATTGTCGGATCGGTTCGGGCGCAAGCAGGTGCTCAGCGTCGGCTTTGCCATCACGCTGGCGGCGCTGTTCCCGATATTCCACCTGATGGCCAGCGGCGCCAACCCGGCGCTGTCCGAAGCCATGGCGGCAGCGCCGGTTACGGTCGAATTGCCGGCGTGCGAATACAATATCTTCCTCAAGCAGGAGGCCGAGTGCGGCAAGGCGCTGGAATGGCTGACCAAGCGCGGCGTTTCCTATGCCAAGGCCGACGCGCCGGTGCTGGCGCTCAGTGTCGCTGGCGCCCGGCTGGAGGGCTTCGACAAGGAAAAATGGAGCGCGGCGCTGAATGCCGCCGGCTGGCCGGAGAAGGCCGATCCCGAACGCATCGTCGCCTGGAAGCTGATTCTGGCGGTGATGGCGATCGGGCTGCTGAGTGGCTGGACCTACGCGCCGATTGCCGCCGTGCTGGTGGAGATGTTCCCGGCCCGCGTGCGCTACACCTCGATGAGCGTGCCCTATCACATCGGCACTGGCTATTTCGGCGGCTTCCTGCCGGTCATCTCGCAATACATCGTGGTTTCAACCGGCGATGTGTTTGCCGGCCTGTGGTACACGATCGTCGTGGTGGCGGTGGGGCTGGTGATCATGCTGCTGTTCCTGAAAGACAATCGCCACATCAACATCAACGATTGAAGGCAGCGCGATGAGTGGACCATTAGCCGGCATCCGCATCATCGATTGCTCGCAGATCGTCTCTGGCCCGATGGCCTGCCAGATGCTGGGCGATCAGGGTGCCGAGGTCATCAAGGTCGAAAGCCCCGGCGGCGATCCGGTGCGCGGGCTGGGGCCGAAGAAGGCCGATCTGTCCAGCATGTTCATCGCCGTCAACCGCGGCAAGCAGGGCCTGTGCCTTGATCTAAAATCGCCTGAGGGCATTGCCGTGCTGGAACGGCTGGTCGCCACCGCCGACGTTCTTGTCGAGAATTTCCGGCCCGGCGTGCTCGCCCGATTGGGGCTTGGCTGGGATCGCCTGCAGGCGATCAACCCGCGCCTCATTTATTGCAGCATCACCGGCTTTGGCCCCGATGGCCCGTATCAGAATATCCGCGTCTATGATCCGGTTATCCAGGCCGTGTCCGGCATCGCGGCCACCCAGGTCGACAAGGAAGGCACGCCCGGCCTGGTGCGCCATCTGGTGGCCGACAAGGTGACAGCGCTCACCGCCGCGCAGGCGATCACCGCCGCGCTGTTCCGCCGCGAACGGGCGGGCGGAGTCAATAGAGACGGGCAGGGCGAACGCATCGAGGTCGCCATGCTCGATGCCGCCGTCGCCTTCAACTGGCCCGACAGCATGTACAATCTCGCCTTCCTCGATGATGCGCCGGCGACCTGGCCCGAATATGGCGCCCAGATGCGGCTGTGGAAGGCGGCCGATGGCCAGGTGGCGATCGGCGCGCTGCAGGATGCCGAGTTCGTCGCGCTCACCCGCAGCCTGGGCCGCGAGGACCTTGCCACCGATGAACGCTTCCGCTCGTCGGCCGGGCGCATCAAGCACCAGCGCGAATGGGCGCCGCAAGTCTCCGCCGAGATCGCCAAGCGCACCCGCGCCGAGCTGATGGAAGGCTTTGTCGAACAGGGCGCCGTCGGCGGCCCGGTGGTGCCGCTTGCCGATGTGCCGAACGATGCCCAAGTGCAGCACAACCGCATCTGCATCGAGGTCGCGCACAGCGAGAAGGTTGGCCGCGTGCGCCAGGCCCGGCCGCCGGCGCGCTTTGGCCAGCCGCTGGACCCCGTCGGACCCGCCCCGCATCTGGGTGAGCACGGCCGGCAGATCCTTGCCGCGCTGGGTTATGACCCTGCCGCCATTGCCGCACTTGTGGATAAGGGCGTCCTGCGCGCTTGAAGCCCCTGTTCGGCCCGGCACGGGTCTTGCATCATCTGCGACAGTCTCGCGCTGATTCTGCCATTGCACCCACTGCGGGCGCTACCCATATCAGCCGGGACAAGGCGAGGCTCCATGCCCCGCGACGGAGACGATATGACCAATCAGACCCTGCCCGTGTTGCCCCTGCGCGATATCGTGGTGTTCCCGCAAATGATCGTGCCGCTGTTCGTCGGCCGCGAAAAATCGGTGGCCGCACTCGAAGCCGCGATGGCCGATGGCCGCACCGTGTTCCTGCTGTCGCAGAAGAATCCCGGCGATGAAGACCCCGGCGCCGATGAGCTTTATGACGTCGGCACGCTGGCCACGGTGCTGCAGCTGCTGAAGCTGCCGGATGGCACGGTGAAGGTGCTGGTCGAAGGCCAGGGCCGCGCCAGCCTGGTCAATCTTGATGCCAGCGGCCCGCACCTGATGGCCGAAGTCGCCGAGCGCCCGGATGTGGAGCGCAGCGAGACCGAAGTCGCCGCCCTGCTGCGCTCGGCCCAGAGCCAGTTCGAACAGTTCGTGAAGCTGAACCGCAAGGTCGCCCCCGAAGTCGCCAGCCAGATCGCGGCGGTGGAAGAACCCGGCCGCTTTGCCGACACGGTTGCCGCCAACCTCGGCCTGAAGATCGCCGACAAGCAGGCCCTGCTCGCCGAGCCGGACGTGGGCATGCGCCTCGAGAAGATCTTCGCCTTCATGGAAGGCGAGATGGGTGTGCTGCAGGTCGAGAAGAAGATCCGCAACCGCGTCAAGCGGCAGATGGAGAAGACCCAGCGCGAATATTATCTCAACGAACAGATGAAGGCGATCCAGCGCGAGCTGGGCGAGGCCGACGAGGAAAAGGACGAAGCCGCCGAGTTCGAGGAGAAGATCAAGAAGACCAAGCTGTCGAAGGAAGCACGCGAAAAGGCCTTGGCCGAACTCAAGAAGTTCAAGGCGATGGCGCCGCAGTCGGCGGAAGCTACCGTCGTGCGCAACTATCTCGACACGCTGCTCGGGCTGCCGTGGGGCAAGCGCTCCAAGGTGAAGAAGGACATTGTCGCAGCGCAAGCCGTGCTCGATGCCGATCATTATGGCCTAGAAAAGGTCAAGGACCGGATCGTCGAATATCTGGCCGTGCAGGCCCGCACCAACAAGCTGAAGGGGCCAATCCTGTGCCTCGTCGGCCCCCCTGGTGTCGGCAAGACCTCGCTGGGCCGCAGCATCGCCAAGGCGACCGGGCGCGAGTTCATCCGCCACAGTCTGGGCGGCGTGCGCGATGAAGCCGAAATCCGCGGCCACCGCCGCACCTACATCGGCTCCATGCCCGGCAAGATCATCCAGAATCTGAAGAAGGCTGGCACGTCCAACCCCTTGTTCCTTTTGGATGAAATCGACAAGCTGGGCCAGGATTTCCGCGGCGACCCTTCATCGGCGCTGCTGGAGGTGCTCGATCCCGAACAGAACAAGGCGTTCAACGACCATTATCTGGAGGTCGATTACGACCTGTCGGACGTGATGTTCGTGACGACGGCCAACAGCTACAACATGCCCCAGCCGCTGCTGGACCGCATGGAGATCATCAGCCTGTCGGGTTACACCGAGGATGAGAAGCTGGAGATTGCCAAGCGCCACCTGATCGAGAAGCAGTATGAGGCGCACGGGCTGAAGAAGGAGGAGTTCACGGTCACCGACGACGCGATCCGTGATCTGATCCGCTATTACACCCGTGAAGCCGGCGTGCGGAAGCTGGAGCGCGAGATCGCCAAGCTGGCGCGCAAGGCGCTGCGCCGTATCCTGGAAGGCAAGGAAACCAGCGTCACCGTCTCGGCCGAAAACCTCGCCGACTTCTCGGGCGTGCGCAAATTCCGCTATGGCCTCGCTGACAGCGAGGACCAGATCGGTGCCGTGACGGGCCTGGCCTGGACCGAAGTGGGCGGTGACCTCTTGACCATCGAAGCCGTCACCAGCCCCGGCAAGGGCAATATCAAGACCACCGGCAAGTTGGGCAGCGTGATGACCGAATCGATCTCGGCAGCGCTGAGCTTTGTGCGGGCGCGGGCCACGCATTATGGCATCAAGCCGAGTGTGTTCGAGAAGAAGGACATCCACGTGCACGTGCCGGAAGGCGCGACGCCCAAGGATGGTCCGTCGGCCGGCATCGCCATGGTCACCGCCATCATCTCGACCCTGACCGGCGTGCCGGTGCGGCGCGATGTGGCGATGACCGGGGAAGTGACCCTGCGTGGCCGCGTGCTGCCGATCGGCGGCCTGAAGGAGAAACTGCTGGCGGCGCTGCGCGGCGGCATCACCACCGTGCTGATCCCGGCGGAGAACGAGAAGGACCTCGCCGAAATCCCCGACAATGTGAAGCAGGGGATGAAGATCGTGCCGGTGGCCCATGTCGATGAAGTGCTGGCGCTGGCGCTGACCCAGCCGCTGGTGCCGATCGAATGGACCGAGGCCGACGAAAAGGCCGCCATGCCGCCAGCCGCGGTGACCAGCGAACCGGCGGTACGGCACTAAAAATCTGCGGAGACCGGGTGGGCGGGGCTTTACAGCGCCGCCCATCTCGCCTAATCCGCCGCTCCCGAGTGGGCGCGTAGCTCAGCGGTAGAGCACTGCTTTCACACGGCAGGGGTCACAGGTTCAATCCCTGTCGCGCCCACCACTCGGCTCTCTCACCCATAAGCCCCGAAATGATTGGCAATTGCAATGCTGATTAACGGGATCAGCCGCGCCGTCGTCGCAATCGGCTCGATGAAGCGGCGCTGGATGCCGGCATAGGCCTGGGCATCATCCTCCGGCCAGTCGGTCGCCTCGTCCATGCGATAATCGCCGATATCGGGCGCCGCCACCGGGAAGGCCCGGCGCAGCTGGTCCAGCGCCTCGTCCGTCCTGAGCGACAGGATCATGTCGAGCACGTCGTCGCGGCTGATGTCGTTGCGGCGCGAAAAGGCCGGGATATCGACGGCGCGCAGGAACAGATGCTGCATCAGGGCCAGCCGCACCGCGTGCAGCACGCCCAGGGTGCGCCGCGTTGCCTCGGTGCCGTCATCCCGGGTCACCGGCGCCGGCAGATGCGCCAGCAACTGCCTGAGCTTGATATTATCGACCCGCAAGGATGAGGCGAGGCGGCGGAACTGGCCGGAGCGATCATCCTCCACCAGCTTCTCGGCCAGCGCCAGGCAGGGCCGGGCCAGCGCTTCCTCGGTGCCGCGATAGGGGCGGGTGGCCCAATAGGCGCTGTTGAACAGCTCGCCATAGGCGGCCAGCGTCTTGATGCTGGCAATGGCATTGGAAGCCTCAACCAGCGCCAGCAATTGCCGCCCGCGCGCCGAACCGGCCAGCAGCGCGGCGAGCGCCTCCTGCGCATCCTCGCCGGCGGTGCCGACGCCGGCCAGCACGTTCACCGGATAGCCCAGCTGCTGCAGGATGGCGTTGTGCGGGATGGCGCGGATGGAACGCAGCGAGGCATCGCGATCGCTGCCGATGTCGCTCTGCCGTTTCAGCCGGCGGGAACCGGTGACGGGAATCAGGCCCAGGCCGAAGGCGGTGATAGCGCGGGCATAGGGCCGGGCTTCGAACAGGGCGCGCTGGTGGCGGCGGATCATGCGGTAATAATCGAGGCTGAGATCGGTGCGGGTGTAAAAAGGGTCGTCGGCCCCGCCCGCGGCCAGTGTTGGCGTGATCTCGGCAATGCGGGCCAGCGTCGCCAGCGCCAGCGCGTCGTGGCCGAAGAACAGGAAGCCATCGCCGCCCTGGAAACTGGCTTCGGCCTCCACGCGGATGCCGGCCTTGGCGAACTGCGCGCGGGCCCAGCGGCTCATCGGCCAGGCCAGGCGATCGGTGAAGCTGGCCGGGTGGGCGCCGCGGCCCATGGATTCGCCGTGGGTGTTGAAGATCAGCGCGGCGACATCGGCGAGGCCATTGGCTGCCATGGCGCGCGCCAGCCGGCCCTGCAGCCGTTCGATGGCCAGGGCCGCCGGCACCTGGCCCACGAAGCGCCCGGCGTCGGAAAAGCCGGTCTGGATCGCCACCCGGCCGCGGCGGCGGGCATGGTCGCGATAGGCCGGCTCGGCGAGCAGCGCGTCCAGGAAACGGCCACCATGCTCCAGTGCTGTCTCCGTCTCGAACAGCGGCGACACGTCCACCTTGTCGGCGATGCCGAACAGCCGGGCAAAATAGAGCGCGGCCAGCACGGTCTGCGGCTGCTCGCATTCGGCGATGAGCAGGCGGATCGGCGTGTCGGCATCGATGTGCTTCAGGATTGCCGCCATGGCGAGATATTGGCGCACGGCCGTGGTGCTCTCGACCGCCAGCGCTGCAAAGTTGGAGCGCAGCGGCTTCACCTTGGCGAGCAGGTCGCGCAGCCGGATCAGCGCCTGGCCGCTGCCCATGTCGAGATGGCCTTCGGGATCGATGCGGCGGCGGATGGCGTTGTGCAATTGCGCGGCGTTCACGCGGAAATGGATCCAGCCCATGCCGAGGCCATCGGCCGCCATGGCGGCGGCCAGCACGAGATGGCGGCGGGCCTGGTCAGCGGGCAGTGCGGCGGCAGCAGCACGCAGGGCAGCGATGGGCTCGGCCAGGCTGGTGAGCGCATCGGGGTGCGGGGCCGTCACCTGGTTGGCGATGGCGGAGAGTGCAGCGGCATCCTCGGTATCGCCGGCAAACAGCTGGGCCTGGCCAGCGGCATGGGTGCCGGCGCGGGACAGACGGTCTGCCAGCGCCGCTTCGCCCAGCCGTGCCGCCTCGGCAGCGAGCAGCGCCAGCCGCGCGGCCTTTTCCTGCGCCCGAAAGCCGATGCTGGTCGCCCAGCCGATATCGGTGCGGCCATCCATGTCGTAACCGACCCAGGTCGCGACGCGGAACAGGCAGGGCGTGAGCGCCTGCCACTGATCGGGGAAGGCGCGGGCGGCGACGGCCAGCACTTCGGCGTGCAGACGGTCACGCGCGGCCAGTGCACGGGTGATGGCGGCGAGCACCGCCTCATGCTCCTCCACCAGGCTGGGGGCGGGCCGGGTTTCGACCGGGGCGATGGCCACCGGGGCGCCGCTCACCGTTGCCTCGGCGACGGCGGCATATTCGGCGGGCGTGAGCAGGAAGGTGGGGTGCGCGGTGAACACCACGTGCAGCAGCGGCGCTTCCCAGTGCGCCTTGAAGGCGGCGAAATCGCCCGTGGCCGAGGCTTCGACCTGGGCGCGGAAGGCGGCGATGTTGGCGGCATCATCCATGCTGCCCAGCAAGCGCGCCAGCCGATCGGCCCGGGCCTGCAGCCCTTCGCGGCCCAGTTCGGCAATCACCCCGGCCAGCCCGGCCAGCGTCACCGCGCCGGTTTCCAGCGCGCGGCTGATCTCGTGGCCCAGCTGGAACACCGGGTTGAACAGCGGCGTTTCGGCGGTGCGGGCGTGAAGTTCGCCCAGGCGCTGGCGGTAGGTCTCGATCATCCCGCCATGGTTGCCGCTTTTGTGCAGTGCGGCAAGTTGGCGTTTGGACAGATTCGCCCTCAGCCGGGGAAGCGGCAGGCCTGATCGGCGGCGACGAAGTGGAGATCGGCAAACCAGCCGCGCGCCATGCCCTTGGTCTGATCCGTGTCCACCGCCACCGCGATCAGGGTGGCCGCACCAGTAACGCCGCGGAAGGCGCGGGCGAAATCCCGGGCCAGGTTCACCCGCTGCTCCACCCAGCGCCCGGCATTGGCGGTGCCGCTCTGCATCACCACCATCTGCGCGCGATCGGTATAGGCGTTGGGCACGCTGGTGCCGACGGGGTGATTGGCATCCCACACATAATTCAGCGCCGCATCGGGGATGGGGCCGGAAAACAGCCGCCGCGCCAGGCTCAGCTTGAACTTCGTGCCCAGGCCCAACTGCCTGTCAGGGATATCGAAGCCGACATAGACGCGCGCGGCATAGTCATCGCCCTGTTTCGTCATCATGTCGGCGCCGGCCACCGGCGCCTCGATGCGCCAGCGCCAGCACAGGATCGGAGTGGCCGCCAGATCGACCGCGATCGCGCGACCCAACAGCGCCATGCTCTGGTTGGCGCTGCCTTCCACGCCGGTGACGCCATCGATGCGCACGACACGATACTGGGTGAGCGGCACCTTCTTCGACACTGGCGTCACCTGCCAGGGCATCGGCACCGGGCCTTCGGCGGTGAACTGGCCAACAATCACGGCGGCGGCAAGCAGGGGGAAGGGCATGAAACACTCCGAGACCAGGGTCTGGAGGGTTTACGCGGCGGTGGGCCTGATTGTTGCAGGCTGCGTCAATTGCGAAAGGTTACCCAGGCGACGGCCGTGCGCTGGATGACGGTGAGGATGCACAGGCCGGCATAGGCGAGCGCGATGATCGGGAAGTGCGCGGGGAACAGGCAGAAGGCGATGAAGACGATGATCGTCTCCGTGCCTTCGGCCAAGCCGGTGTTGTAGAAGAAGCTCTTGCGGCCGTGGGCGCTGGTTTCCAGCCCGCGCTTGGCGGCCATGGTGGCGAAGGCGAGGAAGCTGGTGCCGGTCAGCCCGAAACAGGCGAGCAGCGCCATGGCGGGCTTGAGATTGGCCGGGTCCGCCAGGCCAAAGCCCAGCGGCACGGCGAGATAGAAGACGAAATCGCCGACGATATCGAGATAGCCGCCAAAATCCGACAGCTGCGTGGCCCGCGCCACGGCGCCATCCAGCCCGTCGAGCAGCCGGTTGACGATGATCAGCACCAGCCCGATCGCGAACTGCCCCTGCGCCAGCGCCACCCCGGCGCCGATGCCGAGCGCGATGCCGATGGCGCTGATCGCGTTGGCCGTCACGCCCAACTCGGCCAAGGTGCGGCCCACCGCGTTCAACGGCGGGTCGATCAGCGGGCGGAGGCGGGCGTCAAGCAAGTGGCGTCACCAGGCCGATCATCGCGCCGGTCATCAGCGTCGCCAGATTGCCAGCGATCCAGCTTTTCACGCCCAATCCAGCCGCTTCGGCGCGGCGCTCGGGGCACAGGCTGGCGATGGTGGAGACCAAGAGGCCAATGCTGGCCAGATTGGCAAAGCCGGCCAGCGCATAGGTGACGATCAACAGGCTGCGCGGCGCCAGCGTGCCGGCGGGCAGGGCGGCCAGATCGAGATAGGCGACATATTCGTTCAGGATGGCCTTGGTGCCCATCAGCGCGCCCGCCGCCGGCGCCTGATCCCATGGCACGCCGATCAGCCACATCAGCGGCGCGCAGACCCAGCCGAGCATCCGCCGCAGCGTCAGCGCCGCGCCGTCCACGTGCGGGGTCAGGGCGAGCAGCTGATCGACCAGGTTCACCAGGGCGAAGATGGTGATGATGATGCCGATCACCGCCAGCATCAGCTGCACGCCCTCCATGGCGCCGCGCACCACGGCATCCATGGCGCCATCATAGGCCAGGTCGGGCTCGGCAGCTTCGCTGGACTGCGGGCTGCCCGGCACCATCAGCCGGGCAATGGTGAGCGCGGCCGGCAGCGAAATCAGGCTGGCGACGATCAGGTGCCCCGCCGCATTGGGGATCACCTTGCCCAGCGTGCTGGCGTATAGCACCAGGATCGCGCCCGAGATCGTCGCCATGATCATCGTCATGATCGCAAACAGATCGGATCGGCTCATCGTCGCGAACCAGGCGCGCAGCACCAGCGGCGATTCCACCACGCCCAGGAACAGGGTCGCCCCGCCGCCCAGCCCGACCACACCCGACACGCCCAGCGTGCGCCGCAAGGCCCAGCTCAGCCCGCGCACCAGCGCCTTCAAGATACCCCAGTGCCAGAGCAGCGCCGACAGCGCCGAAAACACGATGATCAGCGGCAGGATCTGGAAGGCGATGATCAGCGGCGGCTGGGCGCCGGGCGCCAGGGCAAAGGGCAGGGGCGCGCCGCCGAGATAGCCGAACATGTAAGAGGAGCCCACCAGCGTCGCCTTCTCGATCGCTGCCACGCCCTGGTTGGCCAGCCCGACCGCTTCCCAGATCGGCGGCACCCTGACCACGATCACGGCAATCGCCAGTTGCAGCAGCAGCGCGCCGCCAATCCAGCGCCAGCCCGGGCGATTGCCGCGGTCTTCAGACAGCGCCCATGCCAGCAACAGCAGGGCCGCCAGCCCGATCAAGCCCTGAAACTGCTGCATCGGCACCTGCATATCAGAACTTCATCGCCGCACCGAACTGGAAGGTGCGCGGCGGCCCGGCATTTCTTTGCACGAACGGCGCGCCGCCGCCGAACTGCACCTGGTTGGACGTGGTCGCCGCGTTGGCAAAGCCGGACTGGTTGTTGGCGTTGAACAGGTTGAACACGTCGGCCGACAGCTCGATGCGCTTCAGCAGCAGATAGCGCACGCCGACATCCACCGTCGCCGACCACGGCAGCCGCGCCGAATTGCGGGCCGCGCCGGGGTAACGGTCGGAGTTGCCGACATAATTCTCCCCGAACGAGGCGCTATCGCCGTTCAGATCCTGCGTGCCGAAAATCCGCGCATCCGGCACCAGATTCACCGGCTGGCCCGACTGGAACAGCCCGGCCAGCGTCAGGGTCAGGCCGTTGATGGGATAGAGATACCCCACCGCCGAGATCACGTGCCGCCGGTCGTTGGCGGACGGGCCATATTCGGTGCTGAAATCATTGCTGTTCGCCGCGCGGAAATTGATGTCGTCGGTATCGTTGCGCAGCCGCGACAGCGTGTAGCTCAAGCGGAAGCCATAATCATCGCCCCCGCGCTCCTTCACCGCCTGCAGGATGAGCGCCACATATTCCGACTTGCCCGCGGTTTCCGAAACGGTGATCTGCCGCGCGCCGCCGGGCACCAGCGCCACCGGCCGGCTGGCATCGGCAGCCGCCACACTCCTCACCAGCCCCAGGCTCTGCGCCAGCGCTGCCCGCGCCGCATTGTCGGGCGCCGACTGCAACAGGGCGATATTGGCGGGGGTGAGCGCGGCGGCGTTGGGCGTGAACGGCGCCGGCGCATTGAGATCGCGCAGCCGCACCAGATTGTGGCTGCGGCTGTAGATGGCATCGACACTGAGCGTGAGCGTCGAGGTCGCCTGATATTGGTAACCGGTGCTCAGCTGCAGGCTCCACGGGCTCTTGTAGCCGGTGGGCGACAGGATGCGCGCCTCGCCCAGCGTCGCGGTGTCGCGCAGCGCCTGCACCTGCGCCGGCGTCGGGCAGCTGGCGACCGTGGTGCAGGGCGGCGAGACGGACAGATTGCCGTCGAAGGTCAGCCCGGCGAGGTCTACACCCGCCGGAATGATCCCGCGCGTCTGCAACTGGCCCAGCTGGCTGCGCAGGCCCGCCGACGTGGTGTTGCGCTGCAACGCGTCCGAAATCACCGCATAGGAGAGCTTGCCGGTGAAGATCCCCGCCCCGAACCGCACCGCAGAGCGCGCATCCGGCCGCCAGTTCAGCGCCAGGCGCGGCGCGAAATTGTTGAAATCGCCCTTTCCAGCGCCCTTCGCGGTCAGGCTGTCATAATCCCAGCGCACGCCCAGCGTCGCGGTGAGGCGTGGGCTGATCTGCCATTCATCTTCCACATAGGCCGCCAGCAGCGTCTGATCGGTGCCGAACGACTGCGGCCGCAGCTCAACCGAATAATTGGCCACAACCGGGTTGAGTGCGAGCACATCGCCCGCCGTCAGGTTCAGGCCCTTGCCCGACGCGCGCAGCGACGCCAGTTGCCCCGCCGTCAGATCAACCAGATAATTGCCGTCCGGATTGCCGCCGCCAAACAGGCTGAAGCGGCTGTTGATCACGTCCAGCCCCAGCCGCAGCCGGTGCGCGCCCAGGCGCCGGCCCAGCCGGTGCGTCGTCTGCCAGGTCTCCTCGCGGCTGTCGAACACATAACCGGGGTTGCTGATCACGCCGGCCGTCAGCCCCGACGGATCGCGCACCACCACCTGTGGCCCCGGTCCGGCAGTGGCGCGGCCATAGTCCCAGCGGAAAGCGCTGTATTGCACCGCGCCGTCATAGCTCCAGTCATCACCGGCATAGCTGGCCGACGCGGCGACCAGCGTCGAGTTGCGCTGCTGGCTGGAACCGGCCGAGGGCAGCGTGGCATTGCCGCCGCCCAGGCCTCCGCCCGGTCGTTCGATGGTGACGCGGCCGATATTGCCGCGCAACGACAGCGTCCAGTCATCGGTCAGCCGGTGATCGAGCCGCAGCGAGCCGAGGTGGAACTGGTTGTTGCCGGTGACATTGCCCACAGCGCCAAGCAACGGCGCATCGACCACCTGCACATTGCGATCGCGCGTATATTCATAATTCACGTAGAAGAAGGTGCGATCTTTCACGATCGGCCCGCCCAGCGCGAAGCCGCCCTGGTAACGCTCGAAACTCTCGCCCACCGCGTTGCCGCTGAGGTCGCGGCGCGGGAAGGGCGAGGCGGCGTCCAGCGGCCGGCCGGGGCGCACCAGCGCATAGGCTTCGCCGTGGAATTCGTTGCTGCCCGATGGCGTGGTGTAGTTGACGATGCCGTTGGCGGTGCGCCCATAAGCGACTGAATAGCTGTTGGCGAGCACCGTCACGCTGCGGGTGAAGCCGAGCGGCACCGGGAACTTGATGCCGCCGAGGAAATTCTCGTTATTGTCCAAACCATCGATCAGATAGTTGGAATCAAGGCCGTTCGAGCCGTTGATCGAGATCGACGGCGCTTCCGGGAAGAAGCCGGTGCTGGCCACCACGTTGGGCAGCCGGATCAACGATCCGATCACGTCGCGGCCTTCGATCGGCAGCGCCTGCAATTGTTCGCGGCCCAGCGAGGCGGAGACTTCGGCGTTGACGGCGTTCAGGCCGACCACGGAGCGCGTGCCGGTCACCGTGATGGTCTGCCCCACCGGTGCCAGCCGCAGCGTGATGCTGCTGGCGAAATAGCTGCGCAGATCGACGGTCTGTGCCGGCGCGGCATCATGATCGGCGCTGGCGGCGGCCGCCACCCGATACTGGCCGCCGGTGGACAGGCCCTCCAGCCGCACCAGCCCCTGCGCATCGCTCTTCGCCACCCGGCGGAAACCGGTACCGGGGTTGTCGATGGTCACTTCCACCCCGGCCAACGGCGCGCCGGTGGCGGCATCGACCACGGCAATCTGGATACCAGCCTGCTGCGCCTGGGCTGGCACCGCCACCATCGCCGCGCCGGCCAGAAACACCGCCGTCGCCCGGTTCAAACCCTTCATTTCATTCCCCCAACTCACCGCCACGGCCCGCCCGGCTCCGTGCGGACATCATGACCCTTGTTCAGCAGATACGCAGCGGCGCCGCAAATGGTTACCCGCCCCGTTCTTACCCGCGGCGCCAGGCGTGATAGCGGCCGACCCAGGCCAGCAGGCCCTGCGGGGCGTGGGCCTTCTTCCAGTTGCCGGCGGCGAACTTGTTGGCTTCGGCCATGGTGGGATAGGTGTGGATGGTGCCCAGCAGCTTGTTGAGGCCCAGCCCGTGCTTCATCGCCAGCACATATTCGGCCAGCAGCTCGCCGGCATGATCGCCAACGATGGTGACACCCAGGATGCGGTCCTTGCCGGGCGGGGTCAGCACTTTGACGAAGCCGGTCGTCGCGCTGTCGGCAATGGCGCGATCAAGTTCGTGCAGCTGGTAGGTCGTCACCTCCATCGCGATGCCCTTCGCCTTCGCCTCGTCCTCCGACAGGCCGACGCGGGCGATCTCGGGATCGAGGAAGGTCGTCCACGGGATGACGCGATAATCGGCCTTGAAGCGGCGGAACTGGCCGAACAGCGCGTTCACCGCCGCATACCAGGCCTGGTGCGAGGCCACGTGCGTGAACTGGTAGGGCCCCGCCACGTCGCCGCAGGCGTAGATATTGGGATAGAGGGTGGCGAGATACTCGTCGGTCACCACGGTGCGGTCGGTCTCGATTCCCAGTTCCTCCAGGCCATAGCCGGTCAGCCGCGCCTTGCGGCCCACCGCGACGATCAGCGCGTCATAGGGCAGGGCGCGTTCCTGGCCGTCGTGGGCGACGATCAGCGTCTGCCCATCCTCCACCCGCAGCGCGGCATGGCCAGTGAGCACCTCGACGCCCGAGGCGACCAGCGCCGCGTGGGCGATGGCTGCGACGTCCG
This sequence comes from Sandarakinorhabdus oryzae, assembly GCF_009733735.1. GTDB lineage: Bacteria > Pseudomonadota > Alphaproteobacteria > Sphingomonadales > Sphingomonadaceae > Sandarakinorhabdus > Sandarakinorhabdus oryzae. The sequence goes on from NZ_WNJP01000034.1 coordinate 21,140, forward strand.
CATCCTCGCGCGGCAAGACGCGCGGGCCCATCTCCACCTGTTGCACCTGCGCGCCCAGCCGGGCCAGGGCTTGGGCCAGCTCGCAGCCGATCGGGCCGCCGCCCAGCACGATGATGCGGCGGGGGATGGCGTCAAGGGCGCAAAAGGCGTCCCACAGCGTGTCGCTGGTCAGGTGGTTGTGCTCGGTCAGGCCGGGCAGCGGCGGCACCAGCGGCGCGGCGCCGGCCGCGATGACGATGCTGCGCGTGGTCAGGCGCTGGGTGCTGCCGTCGTGCCGGGTGATCTCCACCGTCCACGGATCGAGGATGCGGGCGTGGCCCAGTTCCATGTCCACCCCCAGGCCAGTGTAGCGCTCCACGCTGTCGTTGGGCTCGATGGTGGCGATGACGCCGCGGATGCGGGCCATGACGGCGCGGAAATCGAAATCGGGGGTTTGGGGTTTCAGGCCATAGGTTTCGGCATGGCGCATCTGGTGAGCGATGCGGGCCGACTTGATCAGCGCTTTTGACGGCACGCAGCCATAATTGAGGCAATCGCCGCCCAGCTTGTGGGATTCGACCAGCGTCACCTTTGCCTTCACCGTGGCGGCGATATAGGCGCTGACGAGGCCCGCCGCGCCGCCACCGATCACCACCATGTTGCGATCAAAGCGCTTGGGCTTCGGCCAGCGGGCATAGACGCGGCGGCTCAGAATCGCCGCCATCACCGCCTTGCCGATCCATGGCAGCAGGCCGAGCGCGGCGAAGCTGGCCAGCAGCCCGGGCGAGGCAATGTCGCGCAAGCTGGTGATGCCGGCCAGCTGCGTGCCGGCGTTCACATAGACGATGGTGCCCAGGAACATGCCGACCTGGCTGACCCAGAAATAGGTGAGGGTGCGAATGGGCGTGAGGCCCATCAGCAGATTGACGACGAAGAAGGGGAAGACCGGCACGAGGCGCAGGCTGAACAGGTAGAAGGCGCCGTCCTTCTCGATGCCGGCGTTGATGGCGGCGAGGCGTGTCCCGAACCGGCTCTGCACCCAATCGCGCAACAGATAGCGCGAGACCATGAAGGCGAGCGTCGCGCCGATGGTGGAGGCGAAGGAGACGATGAGCGTGCCCAGGCCCACGCCAAAGATCGCGCCGGCCGCCAGCGTCATCACCGCCGCGCCGGGGAAGGAGAGGGCGGTGAGCGCGACATAGACCGCGAAATAGCCACCGATCACCAGCGCCGGCTTGGCGGCGTAGAGCGCCGCAATGTCGGCCTGGCGGGCCTTCAGCGCGTCGAGCGTGAGAAACTGGCCAAGGTCGAACTGGAACCAGGCGACGATCGCGGCAGCGAACAGGGCAATGAGGGCCAAGCGTTTCATCGTTTCCCTATCCGGCTGGGTGCGACACGTTGGCCGCAATCAGGGGCCAGTGCAAAGTGGTTATTCGCGCCGGTCTCCGTCATGGTTGCTGGCGGCGCATGAAGCCACGGTCGATGCGGTCCTTCAGCCACCATATTGGCCGGCCAGAAAGGCCAAACGGCCCCCACGACAGGATGGCGCGGCGATCGCCGGTCGACATCAAATAAAGATTGCGGGCCGGCGGCTGATATTCGGCCAGCGCGGTGCCTGAGAGCCGGGCGCCAATGTTGGCAGCCAGCACAGGCCCGGCCTTGACGGCGTGGATGCCAGAACGCGGCAACGGCCGGTCTTGCCGGGCGATGATGTCGCCAGCGGCAAAGATGTTGGGGTGGGTGATGCTGGCCAGGGTCGCATCGACGGCGACGAAGCCATCGGCCGTGGCGAGGCCCGATCCGGCCAGCCAGTCCGGCGCGCGGCTGCCGGTGGCGGCGATCACGAGCCCGGCCGACAGGATCTCGCCGCCGGGCAGCGCCAGGCCCTGCGCGTGG
>NZ_WNJP01000340.1 GCF_009733735.1 Sandarakinorhabdus oryzae
TCACCCGCGCCGATGCCCGGCTGCCGCTGGCCCATGTCGCGCTGGCCAGCGATGGCGCCATCATCGGCGCGGCGCTGTGGCGGCCGCCCGGCCACTGGGCGCTGCCCACAACCAGCTTGATCGCCAACCTGCCGGGCCTGATCGGCACGTTCCGCACCGCGCTGCCGCGCACGCTGGGCCTGATGGGCGCCATGGACCATCAGCATGATCGGCGCCCACACTGGTATCTGCAGTTCATCGGGGTTGCACCCGCCGCGCAGGGCCAGGGGCTGGGCGGCGCCCTGCTGCGCGAGGGTCTGGCCCGCGCCGCCGGGCAGCCCTGCTATCTGGAAACCGCCACGCCATCCAACGTCGGCCTCTATCAGGCGCATGGCTTTGCCGTGCGCAACGAATGGCAGCACGGCGATGCGCCCAATTTCTGGTCGATGTGGCATCGAGGAGACGACTGATGCGCGCCTTGCCCCTGCTCCTCTTGTTGCCGGTGGCCGCCCCGGCCGCGGCCCTGCCGCCCGAAACCGTGCTGATGGCGGAAAACGCCGCCGAGCGCGCCTTTCAGGAAAAATATGGCTATGCCGACGCGGTCATTGCCGGCGACACCATCTATCTGTCGGGTGTGGTGGCCGGGGTGGCGCCGGGGGAAACCACGCTGGTCCCGGCCTATGAGCGGGCGTTCGCGCGGCTCGACAAGATCCTCGCCCGCGCCGGGGTGACCTGGGCCGATGTGGTGGAGATCACCAGCTTCCACACCGATGTGAAAACTCAGCTCGATGCCATGGCGGCGGTGAAGAACCGCTATATCAAGCCGCCCTTCCCGGCGTGGACGGCGATCGGCGTCTCCCGGTTGCTGCCCGATACCGGCATCACCGAGATCAAGATCATTGCCCGGAAGCCGGCCCTACCAGCGGCGAAATGATCTCCAGTTGCAGCAGCAACGTGCGCTGCGTCGCCGAGAAATTATCGTCTGAGACCAGATAGAGCACAGGCGGCTTGCCGGCGCGGCGGACGAGCGCCAGCCCTTCCATGTTGTCGACCGGCCACGCGCCCTTGGCCGCCCCGCCCCGCCCCCAGCGCGCCAGTTCGCGAGCCGGC
>NZ_WNJP01000341.1 GCF_009733735.1 Sandarakinorhabdus oryzae
GTCGGGCAGCCGATGCCGGCGGCCGCGCGCTGGCTGCCGGCCTGGCGCGATCGCGTTGCCGCTCGTCCGTCTGCCGCTGCCTGATTGCGGCCGCGCCGCATGGACGCCCCCCACGTCAATGTCAGGCGGCCGGCGCTGCTGTTTGCCCGGCAGTTCCTCGCCAATCCGCGCCGCATCGGCTCGCTCATCCCGTCCTCGCGCCCGCTGGTCAGCCGCATGCTGGCCGGCGTTGATTGGACCCAGGTTGAAACCGCCGTGGAGTTCGGCCCCGGCACTGGCGTCGTCACCCGCGCCCTGCTGGCCCGGATGCGCCCCGATGCCCGGCTGATCGCGTTCGAGATCAACCCGGCCTTTGCCACCTATCTGGCGCGCAGCATCGCCGATCCACGCCTGCTGGTGCTGCCGGTGTCGGCCGAACAGGTTGCGGAACATGTGCCGGGCGGCTGCGACGTGGCGATTTCCAGCCTGCCCTTCTCGATCATGCCGCGCGAGGTGCGTGGCCGCATCCTTGCCGCCACCGCCAGCGTGCTCAATCCCGGTGCGCCGCTGATCGGCTATCAATATTCGCCCGCCTTCCTGGCGGAACTGCGCGGCGCCTATCCTGACGTGGGGGTGCGCTTCGAACCGCGCAACTGGCCGCCAGCCTTTGTCTTCACGGCCCGCAAGTAACGCAGACCGAAGCCGAGTCTTGCATTTTTGGTAAAAATTCGGTTAACTCTCCCATAGTGGGGGAGTTGATTATGATTGCATTGCGTGTCCATGATGATACCGACGCGGAATTGCTGCGCCTGCGCCGCGATCTGCTCGCCTTCGTGGTGGACGAGATCACCCGCAGCGACCCGGCTGACCGCAGCCTGGCTTTGACCGGCCCGGTGGCCGACGCCATCAGCGAGACCGCTGCTGCTGCCACCCGCGCCGAACTGCTCCAGCTTGGCCGCAGCCTCGCCGACGAGGTGATCCTGGCCGTCGAACCGCAATTGACCGAGCGGCTGCCGGCGCTGGTGCAGGCGGCGGTGGCAGCGGCGCTGGCCGAGCAGGCGGCGGCCAACCGGCAGCCGCCGGCCCAGCTGTA
>NZ_WNJP01000342.1 GCF_009733735.1 Sandarakinorhabdus oryzae
AGCCGGTGATCGCCATCGATCCGGTGCCGGAAAAGCGCGCGTTGGCGCTTGAACTCGGCGCCCGCGCGGCCGTTGCACCCGACGAGGTGGCGGCCGCCTTCGCCCAGCACGGCGCGCCGCGCGTCGCCATCGAAAGCGTGGGCAGCGGCAAGGTGCTGGCCGAGGCCTATAGCACCGCGGCGCGCGGCGGCCGCATCGTCACCGTTGGCCTGCCCAATCCGGCCGATCCCTTCACCATCCCGGCGGTGAGCCTGGTCGCCGAGGCCAAGACGGTGATCGGCAGCTACATGGGGTCGGCGGTGCCGGCGCGCGATATCCCGCGCTACATCGCGCTGTGGCGGGCCGGGCGCTTGCCGGTCGAAAAGCTGCTCTCCGGCGTGCGGCCGATGGCCGAAATCAACGACGCGCTTGATGCGCTGGCCAGCGGTCAGGCCATCCGCCAGATCCTCATCCCCTGATGCCAGCCTTCTGGTGGTCCGTGATCGGCGGCTGGCTGGGCCTGGCGGTCGGCAGTTTCATCGCGCTGGTCACCGCGCGCTGGCCACAGGGGCAGGTGATCACTGGCCGTTCGCGCTGTGATCATTGTGGGGTCAGGCTGGGCGCGCTGGAACTGGTGCCCTTGCTGTCGTTCCTGGCGCTGCGCGGGCGTTGCCGCCATTGCCGGCAGGCCATATCGGGCCGGCACTGGCAGGTGGAACTGGCCGCCGCTGCGGTGGGGGCGGCGCTGCTGTGGCGATATCCCGCGCCAGAGGGATTGTTGTTCGCACTGGCCGGCTGGTGGCTGCTGGCGCTGCTGATCCTGGATACCGAGCACCAATGGCTGCCCGACCTGCTCACCCTGCCATTCATTCCGTTCGCGCTGCTGTTGCCGGGCCTGGCGCTGGTCCAGCGCCTGTGGGGCGCCGGGCTGGGCTTTGCCGCGCTGTGGCTGGTGGGATTTGCCTATCGCCGCCTGCGCGGCCGCGACGGGCTGGGCGGCGGCGATCCCAAGCTGCTTGCCGGGCTGGGCGCGCTGCTGGGGCCGTGGCAGCTGCCGTTGCTGATCACCGGCGCGGCC
>NZ_WNJP01000343.1 GCF_009733735.1 Sandarakinorhabdus oryzae
TGCTCGTCCACGCCTTCTACGGGCCGTGGCTGGCGCGATCGCCGTCCCGCCCGCGCATTTCCCACAGCCGCACCCCGGCGCGCAGCAACGGCGCCCGCCACGGCCCGTAGAAGGCGTGGACGAGCACGACATTGTTGGAAACCAGGCTGTTGGTCAGCACATCGACCGCGACGCCTTTGCCGGCCAGATCGCCCAGCAGCGCCGCCCCGGCCCTGGTCGGCACGAAATAGGCCGACACCAGCAGCAGCCGCTGCCGGGCGGTTGCCATTGCCGCCAGCACGCGCGGCAGCATCAGCCGCTCGGGCGCGGCAAGGCCGCTGATCTTCTCGGGCGGATCGCTGAGCATGCGCACCGCCACCCAGTCGAAATCCTGCGCCTCATCGACGAGGGCGTGCGTGGCGGGGCTTTCGGCTGCGGCCAGATAGGCCTGTCGCCGCGGGTGATCCGCTGCGGGCGCCAGGGCCGATGTGGCCGGCGCCGCCAGCCTGGCCAATGGCACTGCCGCCGGACAGTCCCAGTAACGCTGGACATCCGCCGCCACCTCGCCGGCAATGGTGCCGATGGCGAGCACGTCGAGATCCACGGCCAGGGCATCATGGCCGGCGTCGAAATATTCATCGCCGATGTTGCGGCCGCCAATCACGGTGGCGATGCCGTCCACGGTCAGGCTCTTGTTGTGCATGCGGCGGTTGAGGCGGGGAAAATCGAACAGCAGATTGGGCCAGCGCGGCCAGCGCAGGCGGGCCGGGTTGAACAGCCGGACCTCAAGCCCGGGCAGCGCCACCAGCAGATGCTCCACCGCCGCGCAGCCGAAATCATCGAGCAGCAGCCGCACCTTCACCCCGCGCGCCGCGGCGGCGGCCAGCTCATCGAGCAGCAGCCGGCCCGCCACATCGTCGCGCCAGATATAATATTGGGCATCGATGCTGGCCCGCGCCTGCCGCACCAGCGCGATGCGCACGGCCAGTGCCGTGGGCGCATCATCCAGCACCTGCACGCCGCTGCCGCCGGGGTGGGCGTCGCACAGCCGGGCCAGCGCCGCCGTCACGG
>NZ_WNJP01000344.1 GCF_009733735.1 Sandarakinorhabdus oryzae
CGCTGGCGCGGCCGGCCGCTGGCAGAGGCGCTGTTGCTGCTGCCGCTGCTGCTGCCGCCCACGGTGGTGGGCCTGGCGCTGCTTGTCGGGCTGGGGCCTGGCAGTGCCATCGGCGGCGCCTGGGCGGCGTTGACCGGCGGGCAACTGGTGTTCAGCTTTGCCGGCATCCTGATTGCTTCGGCGCTCGTCAACCTGCCGCTGATGGTGCAGCCCGCGCAGCGCGCGTTCGAAGCGGTGGGCGATGAGTTGCGGGCCGCCGCGGCAAGCTGTGGCCTCTCGCCGTTGCGGGCCTTTGCCAGGGTGGAGTTGCCGCTGGCCTGGCCCGGCCTTGCCACCGGCGCCGTGCTGGCCTTTGCCCACACGCTGGGCGAATTTGGCGTGGTGCTGATGGTGGGCGGCGCCATTCCCGGCCAGACGGCGACCCTGTCACTGGCGATCTACGACCGGGTTCAGGCCTTCGACATGGAAGGCGCGACCCGGCTGGCGCTGCTGCTGCTAGGCATCAGCCTGCTGGCAATCAGCCTGTTGTTCCTGTTGGGCCGTAGACGTGCCTGAGGGCCTTTCTGTCTCGCTGAACCGCGCCGGGCCGCTGGCGGTGGACGCCGCCTTTCTCGTGCCGCCGGGGCAGACGCTGGCTCTGGTTGGCCCATCCGGCGCCGGCAAATCCAGCATCCTGAAGGCCATCGCCGGGCTGGTTCCGACCAGTGGCACGGTGCAGGTTGATGGCGTGGCGTGGCACGGCCTGCCGGCCTGGCAACGGCCGGTGGGGCTGGTGCTGCAGGGCGGCGGCCTGTTCCCGCACCTCGATGCGCTGGGCAACGTCATGATCGCACAAGGCACGCCCGACCGCGACGCCGCGCAGGCGCTGCTGGTGGCGATGCAGATGGAGGGAGCGGTGACCCGCCGCCGGCCCTCCAGCCTGTCGGGCGGTGAACAGATGCGCGTTGCCCTGGCCCGCGCCCTGGCGCGCAATCCGGCCGTGCTGCTGCTGGATGAGCCGTTCGCGGCGGTTGATCCCCCCGTTCGCCGCGAACGGCTCATCCAGCAG
>NZ_WNJP01000345.1 GCF_009733735.1 Sandarakinorhabdus oryzae
GGTCTGCGCGTTCACGCGCTGCGGCCAGCTGGGCGCGCGCCACGCCAACGCGGGCGTTGGCGCCATCGCGGGCGGCGGTGCGCTGATCGATATCGGCGCGGCTGATGAAGCCCTTGGCCACCAGGCTTTCGGCGCGGGCCAGATTGGCTTCGGCCAGGCGGGCGTCGGCTTCAGCCTGACGCACGCTGGCGGCGAGCTGGGCGATTTCCTGAGTCTGCACCTGGCGGTCGATCTGGGCCAGCACTTGGCCAGCGGCCACCTGCTGGCCGGGTTCGACGTTGACCCGCACGACGCGGCCGCCTTCACCCTGCACGCCCACGGCGGCGTCACGCTTGGCCGCGATGCTGCCCGGCGCGGTGACCGCATCGGCAATCATCGTCGAACCCGGCACGATCACCGTGACTTCCGGCAGGTTGGCGTCCTCGGCCGACACCGGCGGGGCGGCGGACGGGCCAAAGGCCTTCCATCCGCCGACACCAGCCAGCGCCACCACCAGCGCGATCAGCGCCGGCTTCATCCAGCGCCGGCGGCCGCGGCCGGACGGGGCTTCGGCGTCACCACCGGGCGGGAAGGGATAGACCTCCGCGACCGCGGCGGATGGCACATTGTTATGGGCGTTCATTGACATGGTTCCTCTGCGACGGTGTATTATCGAAATACATCACCGCATGCAAGAGCTTTCCCATACTCCAGTTTCATGGCAGCAAAAAGACCAATTTGAGTGTCACTCCAAGATTTGATGCCGCACGCAGCGCCATGATTTTGCACGTGACGCGGCCGCCGTGGCGGGACATCATCGGTGCCAGACAGGGAAAGAAGGACCCCGCCCATGCCCCACCAAATGCCCCGATTGCTCTCCCGCTCGCCGCTGCTGGTCGCGGCCCTGCTGGCTGCCCCCGCCACGGCCCAGGATCGTCCCCCGCCGCCCGCAACGCTGACGCTGACGGCCAGTGCCGACGTTGCGCGGGCGCCCGACCAGGTGCGGTTGACCGCCGGGGTGGTGAGCATGGGCGCCACG
>NZ_WNJP01000346.1 GCF_009733735.1 Sandarakinorhabdus oryzae
AACAGGCGGATGGGCCGCGCGGGCGGCTCGCCGGGTGGCGGGCTGGGCCAGGGCGGCGGCGCGCTGGCGGTGAAGGGCAGATCGAAACTCGCCTGCTCGGGGATGTGGGTGTCCGCCCGCGCCAGCCGGCGGATACGGCCGCGACCCAGACGGGCGGTGAGTCGATCGACCAGTTCGGCCAATTGGGTTTCAGCGAGCTGGCCGCCTTCGAGGCCCAACTGGTGTTCGTCCAACCGATGCGTGACCGGCACGGCGAGGCGGACGAGATCATAGCCGAAGCCGGGATCGAGCGGATCGTTCAGGGCGGCGATGCGCTCATCAAACAGGCGTAGCAGCACGGCGGCGTCACGCTGCGGTTCGGCGGTCTCGACTGCGAGATGGGCGACATGGCCATCGGCCCGGTAGAGTGCCAGCGCAAACAGCCGGCCCCCCACCCCGCGCGCGCCCAGCTGCACGGCGCAGCGCAGCAGCAGCTTTTCTAGGGTGGCGCGCACCGCGTCGGTGGTGGCGATGGGCTGGGCGAAGCGTATCTGCGCCACGATCTCCGCCACCGGCAGGCGCGGATCGAGCGGTTGCGGCGCGGTTTCGGTCAGCGCGTCGAGCGCGGCCAGCAGCGGCTCACCGAAGCGCGACGCGATGGCGGCGCGCGGCAGGGCGGCCACTTCGCCCACCCGCTTCAGGCCGGCGCGGCGCAGCGCTTGTCGGATCGGTTCCAGATCAGACAGGGCGAGGAGCGGCAGATCGGCGACCCGCTTGGCGCCGAAGCGCGCCAGTGCCATGGCGGCCGCCGGCGTGCTGGCAATGGCGTGGCGGGCGGAAAAGCCCAGCCGCTCCAGCCGGGTGATCACGTCGGCGATCAGGCTGGCTTCCCCGCCGAACAGGTGGGCGCAGCCGGTGATATCGATCAACAGGCCGTGCGGCGGCGCGGCGGCGGCCATCGGCGACCAGCGGGTGGCACCATCCGCCAGCCAGTCCAGGCACGCCACGTCGGCCGCCGGATCATGCGGCG
>NZ_WNJP01000347.1 GCF_009733735.1 Sandarakinorhabdus oryzae
AGCGCCTCGGCCCCGGCCAGTCGGCCACCTATGCCGGCGATGTCGTGCAGTGCTGCATGGGCGTCGCCGGCTGGCTGCTCGCCCAGGCCGCCCGCGCCATCGGGGCACCGCTGCCGCTGGACCGGGGCGGCGGCACCGCCGCGGTGGTGACGGTGACGGAAGACGGCGCCAGCGGCGGCCAAGTGTGGACCCGGGTCTATGCTCGGCGCCGCGGCTTTCCCCAGGTGATCCACAGCGCCAAGCGCTTTGCCGGGCCGACCGGGCTGGAGGAATATCTGGGCGGCGGCTTTGGCATCGCCCTCACCGTCGCCCCGATCGCCGGCGGCATCCGCTTTGCCAGCGATCATTATTTCATCCAGTTCGGCGCCCGCCGCTGGCGCCTGCCCGCCCTGATCGCCCCTGGCCGGTTGACCATCGACCATGTCGACGGCGGCGATGGCAGCTTCCTGTTCAGCCTCGAACTTCACCACCCGCTGCTTGGCGACGTGATCCGCCAGGTCAGCCGCTTCCACGACATGAAGGAGCCCCGCCATGACTGACGCGCTGTGGACCTTGCTGTTCGCCCAGATGGCCATGGGCGGCTTTGACACGCTCTATCACCACGAACTGACGGAGCGGCTGGCGTGGCGACCCGGCCAGCGCGTCGAACTGCTGCTGCACGGGGTGCGCAACCTGGCCTATGCCGTGCTGTTCCTGGCGCTGGGCCTGGTCGTGCCTTACGGCCTGTGGGCGGCCGGTCTGCTGGCGCTGCTTGTTGGCGAGTTGATCATCACCCTGTGGGATTTCGTGGAGGAAGACCGCAGCCGCCAGCTGCCGGCCAGCGAGCGCATCACCCACACATTGCTCACCCTCAATTATGGCGCACTGCTGGCGCTGCTGTTGCCCTGGCTGTGGCAGGGCGTCGGGCAGCCCACCGCGCTGCTGCCGGCGGACCATGGCCTGGCGGGCTGGCTGTGCGGGCTGGCCGCGGCCGGCGTGCTGGTTTC
>NZ_WNJP01000348.1 GCF_009733735.1 Sandarakinorhabdus oryzae
CGGTGCTGGCCGGCTATTTCCTCGGGGCCGGTGTGATCGGCATGGCCATTGGCGGCCTGGCCGGTGCCGGGCTGGCACTGCTGTTGCTGCTGGCGCTGGCGGGCCGCAGCGCCGGCACCACGCGCCTGGTGCTGGCCGGGGTGGCGGTGGCGATGCTGCTCGGCGTCGCCATCAACCTGGCGCTCAGCCTCGCGCCCTCGCCGTTCGCGCTTTATGACCTGATGTTCTGGCTGATGGGCGGATTGAATGATCGCAGCCTGCCGCAACTGGCGCTGGCGGCGCCGCTGATCGGGATCGGCGTGTTGCTGCTGGTGCGCGCCGGCCCGGCGCTCGACGCATTGGCACTGGGCGAGGAGGTTGCGCAGTCGCTCGGCGTTGGCCTCGGATCGGTGCAGGCCCGTGTCATCATCGCCATTGCCCTCGCCACCGGTGCCGGCGTCGCGGTGGCGGGCAGCATCGGTTTCATCGGCCTGATCGTGCCGCACCTCGTCCGCCCGCATGTCGGCCACCGTCCCGGCGCCGCAATATGGCCGTCAGCGTTGGCCGGGGCCGCGCTGCTCACCGCTGCCGACATTGCCGTGCGACTGCTGCCGGCCGGCCTTGATCTCAGGCTGGGCGTGCTCACCGCGCTGATCGGCGCGCCCTTCTTCCTCTCGCTGATCCTGCGGGGGCGATGATGCTCGAAGCGATAGCCCTCGCCCGCCCGCCAATGCTGGCCCCGATCAGCCTCACCCTCCAGCCCGGGCAGCTGACCGGCGTGATCGGGCCCAATGGCGCTGGCAAAACGACGCTGTTGAAGGCGCTGGCTGGCCTGTCATCCGGGCCGGGCGAGGTCCGGCTGGAGGGGAAGGCCTTCACGCCCCATCCCCGCCGCCTCGCCTGGCTGCCCGCCAGCCGCGACGCGGTGTGGCCGATGACAGCGGCGACGCTGGTGCAACTGGGGCTTGGCCCGGCGGCGGCGCCCGATCCCGCCGCCGTC
>NZ_WNJP01000349.1 GCF_009733735.1 Sandarakinorhabdus oryzae
CAGGCGGCGGTGGCAGCGGCGCTGGCCGAGCAGGCGGCGGCCAACCGGCAGCCGCCGGCCCAGCTGTACTGGGCGCTGGTCGGGCTCAACGCCTTGGCGCTGGCGGCCGCGTTGGCCGTTTTCCTGCTGCGATGAGGCTGGTTCACGCCCTGGTTGCGCTGGAACTGCGCCCGGGCCTGCCCGGTGCGGCCTGGAGCCGGCAGAGCACAGGCTCGCTGGCCGAACTGGCGCCCGAGCATCGGCAGCGGCTTGATGACATCATGGCAGCGCTGGCCGGCTGGGCCGAGGCCGGAGAGCCGCCAATCAAGGCGCTGCTGCCGCTGGGTGATGGCCGCGCACCGGCGCTGCTGCTCAAGGCCAACCGCCAGGGCGGCCACGGCGTCATCCTGTCGGCTGCTGGCATGGACGCACTTGACGGCCACGCCGAACGCTTGCTGCCCTTGCTGCCCTCGGCCGAAGCCAGTGCCGGCTTTGCCCGCACCGTGCTGCCGGTGCCGCCGCTGCTGCCGCCCTTGCCGGTGCAGGCGCATTGGCCCGATATCGGCATCGCCTGGCGCGACATGGCGCTGATGGTGCCGCAGGCCAGCGACGTGTTGCCGGCGCTGGTGACGGTGCTGGCCCATATGCAGCCGCCGGAACAGGCACGCCGCATCACCGGCTGGGCGACGACGGCCACGCTGCCGGCCGTGGGCGGCTTCGATCCGTGGCGCGCCTGCCAGTTGCTGGTGCTTGGCCCTGGCCGGGGCCGGCCGTGCGGTCTGCCGCACAAGATCGTCGCGCTGCAGCCGGCTGCCGAACCCGGCGTACAGGCCATGCCGCCGCTGTCGCACGCGGCCTGGCGGGCGTTGCGCACGGTGGCTGGCGAGGCCGTACCGGAATGGGATCTGGCCATGGCGGGCGAATGCGCGCCGGCGTTGCTCGTCCGCCTCGCGGCCGACCTGCCGCTTTCGCGTGGCGGGCTGCTGGCCGCCCTGT
>NZ_WNJP01000035.1 GCF_009733735.1 Sandarakinorhabdus oryzae
CCGTCGCCCTGGCGGCGATGCACCGCCACGGCGATCGGCGCATCCTTGCCTGCGCCGCTGGCCGCCACGTCAGCATGCAGGCGCGCGGTGAGCGGATCATAGCGCAGACGCAGCGTCGCGCTGGCCTTGCTGCTGGCCAGCCGCGCGGTGGCAGCCATGGGGCCCGGCGGCTTGCCGGCCACGAGCGGCGGTGTGCTGAACGGTGCCTGGCGCGGCCTGGCCGTCTGCTCCCAGCCATAGGCCAGGGCGAGCAGGCGCGGTTCGGAAAAGGCCGGGCCGAGCAATTCCATTCCCACCGGCAGACCACGCGGCGTGAAGCCGGCCGGGAAGGCCAGCGCCGGCAGGCCGGTGGCGGCGCTGAACTGGCAGTTGCTGGCGATATTTTCAGCGCCGATCACCGGCGGACGGCCCAGCGCGGTGGGGTAGAGCACCGCATCCAGCCGCTCCCTCGCCAGCAGCGCATCGGCCGCCGCCCGCACCACGACGCGCTTGGCCAGCAGCGTGCGATAGTCGGCCGAATTGCGGTCCGGGCTGGCCAGCGGCTGGCGCAGGCGGGTGTCGAGCTGGTCATGGTGCAGCCCGGCATTGACGATTTCAGCCAGCGAGCCGACCGGCGCGCCTTTGTGGCTGGCCAGATAGCGCTGCAGGTCGCCCGCAAATTCATATTTGCTGGCGCTGGTGTCGGCCAGCATCTGATCAAGGCCGGGCAACGCCACCTCCACCACCTCTGCGCCGGCCGCCCGCAGCGCCGCGATGGTGCGGTCATAAATGGCGTTGCCGTCCACATCGTCTGGCACCACGGCGAACAGGCTGCGCAGGATGCCGATGCGGGCGCCCTTCAGCGCGCCGGGCTGCAAGGCGGCGGCATAGGATTTCGGCACATGCGCATTGGCGCCCTGGGTGATGGCGTCGGCCGGGTCTTCACCCACGGTCGCATCCAGCATGATGGCCAGATCGGTGACACTGCGGGCCAATGGCCCGGCGATATCCTGCGTGTCCGACAATGGCACCACGCCGCTGCGGCTGGCCATGCCGCGCGTGGAGCGCAGGCCAAACAGATTCTGATAGGCCGACGGAATGCGGATCGAGCCGCAGGTGTCGCTGCCCATGCCGGCGGCGGCGAAACTGGCGGCGATGGCCGCCCCCGTGCCGCCGCTCGAACCGCCCGGCGACCGGTTCGGATCATAGGGATTGCGCGACTGGCCAGTGAGCGAGGAGATGGTGATGGTGCCGGCCGCCAGTTCGTGCATCGCCGTCTTGCCCAGGATGATGGCGCCGGCTGCGCGCAGTCTGGCCACCTGGAAGGCGTCGCGTTCGGGCTGAAGCGTCGCCAGCGCCAAGGCGCCAGCCGTGGTCGGCATGTCGTGCGTGTCGTAATTGTCCTTCACCAGCACCGGGATGCCGTGCAGCGGGCCGCGCGGTCCCTTGGCGGCGCGCTCCTTGTCCAGCGCGTCGGCCTCCGCCAATGCCGCCGGATTGAGCGTGACGATGCTGTTCAGCGCCGGGCCAGCCTGGTCATAGGCGGCGATGCGGGCGAGATAGGCGGTGACCAGCTGGCGCGAGGTCAGCTTGCCGGTGCTGAGCGCTGCCTGCAGGTCGAGGATCGAGGCTTCCGCCACTTCGGGCGCCGCAGCCGCCGGTGCGGCATCGAGCGCGCCTGCCAGCCCCGCCATCAGCAACAACCCGGCCCCCAACTGCGTGCCCTTCGCCATGACTCACTCCCCCTGCCCGCCCAGCAGACGGCAGGGCACGGCCATCGTCAAGCCGATTGCTGGTGGCCTGTCTGTCGTTTGGCGCAGCCCTGGCCGGCAGCAACGTCAGGCAATGATGAAACTGTCGGTCCAGGCGCCGGCCGTGCGGTCGGTGCCACCGGCATTTTCCGTGCCGATCTTGTAATCCGGATCATATTTTCCGCCGATCATCCGGTCTGTCGAAACCGTGGCCGACGATGGCGCCAGCGGATCAAACAGCTTCAACAGTCCCCAATCGGGTCCCTTGGCGTCATATCCGCCGCACACGATTGCATGTGCACCACCGGCATTCCAGTTGATGCCAATCATGAACGGCAGGTTGGCATCGATATTGTTCTTGATCTCGGCAAGGGTGAGTTGGCGCTTAACCCATTTGCCCGCACCGAGCCAATCATACATGGCACCGATGATGAGAAAATCAGGCGCCGTCTTGTTGGTGCCCGACGCTGCCATCATCGATCGCTGCACGATGCGATCGGGTGTGATGTCAGGATTCCAACCCTTGATGACCTGACGCATCATCAGGATGCTGGTTGCCCAGCAGAGTTTTGACGACGGCTGCTGAATATGTGTGACCGCAGGATTGGTCTCGATCATGGCCATGCAGACTCTCCGCCTGAAATTGCATGACCCTGACCTGACAATAACCCAGTCCTGCCTGATTCGGCAGGAAAAATCAGCTGAATCAGGCCAAATACGGCCGCTCTGCGTTCAGCGCAGCATCAACCCGCCATCGATGGCCAGGCTCTGCCCGGTGATGTAGCTGGCCGCCGGGCTGGCGAGGAACAATATGGCGCTGGCCACTTCGTTGGGGTCGCCCCAACGCTGCATCGGGATGGCGCGCATCAGTTTCTTCTCGCGATCCGGGTTGGTGCGGGCGCCTTCGGTCATGCGCGTGGCGATGAAGCCCGGCGCCACCAGATTCACCCGCACGCCATCGGGCGCCCATTTGTCGCCCAGCGCCCGGGTGAGGCCAAGCAGGCCCGCCTTGGACGCGGTGTAGGCCGGCGTCTCCTTCAACGCCAGGAAGCTGGCGAGGCTGCCGACATTGACGATGCTGCCCTTGGTCGCCTTCAAGAGCGGGTGCAGGCGCACGGAGAGGTCCATCACCGCGTTCAGGTTGGTGTCGATGACATGCTCGAACTCTTCCTGCTCATATTCGCGCGGGGAGCCGCGGCCGGCGTTGTTGACCAGCACGTCAAGATTGTCGATGTGCGCCGCCACTTCCGCCCGCGCTTCGGGCCAGGTGAGATCCGCCTGGACATAGGCGACCCCCTCGGGGGGATCGTCATAGCATTCGATGCGGGTGCGGGTGCCGGTCACCGTCACCTTGGCACCCAGCCGCAGGAACTGCTCCGCCACCGCCCGGCCGATGCCTTGCGTGCCGCCGGTGACCAGCACGGACAGGCCGCGCGCCCAGCTCGATCCATTCAGGCCGTTCATGCCGAAAGCCCTCCGTCGATCACCAGCGAGGTGCCAGTGACATAGCGCGCCGCATCCGACGCCAGAAACAGGATCGGCCCGGCGATATCGTCGGGCTCGCCGATGCGTCCCAGCGGCACCTGGCGCTCGGTCGCCGCCAGTCGATCGGGATGTTCCCAGGTGATGGCGGTCATCTTCGATCGCACCAGGCCGGGCGCGACCAGGTTCACCCTGATCCCCTCCCCGCCCAGCGCCTGGCCCAGCGTGCGGGTCAGCGTGAGCAGGCCGCCCTTGCTGGCCGAATAGGCCGGCTGGCCGATGGTGCCGCGGAAACTGGCGACGGAGCCGACGAACACGATGGCGCCCCCGGCCTTGGCCAGCGCGGCGCGAAACTTCATCGCCAGCGCCATCGGGCCGGTGAGATTGGTGGCCAGCACATCGGCAAAGGTATCGGGAGTGAACTCGGCCCGCTTGTAGGCGACCTTGGCGCCAGAGACGACCAGCGCATCGAGCGTCTCCACGCCCGGATCAAAGGCCGCCACTGCCGCCAGATCGCCCTGGTCCAGCCGGTGATACTCAAGTCCCGTGAGGTCACCATCGGTGCCGGCATAGTCGGCGGCGCTCGCCCTGGTACCGGTCACGATCACGCGCGCGCCTTCGGCCAGGAAGCGGCGCGCCGCGGCATTGCCGATGCCGGTCGAGCCCCCTGTCACAAGCACTGTCTTGCCGGCAAACGCGCCCACACGCACTCTCCCCCGATCGTGGGGAGGATTTCAGCCATGGCACTGCTTTCCGGCAAGGTCGCGATTGTGACAGGCGGCGGCCGCGGCCTGGGCCGCTGCCATGCGTTGGCGCTCGCCGCCCATGGTGCGGCCGTGGTGGTGAACGATCTGGGCGGGTCGGTCACCGGGGGCAGCCCTGATCAAAAACAGGGGTCCGCTGCCGACGACGTGGTGGCCGAAATCACCGCATCGGGCGGGCGCGCCGTGGCCAATCGCGCCAGCGTCGCCGATTGGGCCGGTGCAGAATCGATCATCGCTGACGCCGTGGCGGCGTTCGGCGAGCTGGATATCGTCGTCAACAACGCCGGCATCAACCGCCCGGCCAGCCTGATCGACCTGACCGAGGCAGACTTTGACCTTGAAACCGGCGTCCACCTGAAAGGCACCACCGCCGTCTGCCACCACGCCGCAGCGCTGTGGGCGCGTGAGGGCCGCAAGGAAGGCCGCGCCATCATCAACACCACATCGCCGGTGGGTGTGCACCCGATGCCCGATGGCGGCCCTTATTGCGCCGCCAAGGCAGGTATCGCCGCCCTGACGGTGGTGGCCGCGCAGGAACTGGCCGCGCTGGGCGTCCGCGCCAATGCCATCGCGCCCGCCGCCCGCACCCGCATGGTGATGGCCAGCCCCAGCGTGGACCAGTTGATGCCCAGAACCGACGGCTTCGATCGCCACCTGCCCGATCATGTCTCGCCGCTCATTGTCTATCTCGCCTCGCCGCTCAACCGCTTCACCGGCCGCATCTTCGGTGTCGAGGGGCCGGACGTCGCACTCTATCAACCGTGGAGCGCCGACTGGCTGGTGACCGGCGACGGCCACTGGGAGGTGGCGGCCCTCGCCGAGGCCCTGGCCACCCTGCCCCAACAGGCCCCGATCCGCGCCTTCTACCCTGGCGGCCGCATCGACACCGTCATCCCGCCCAATCGCACCTTGAAGGCATTGCGCGGATAGGCCACCAGAGGCAGGCATGAGCGATCTGCCGCCCGATCTGGCCCAGCGCACCCGCTTTGCCGGCGTGCGCGACCGGCTGGAGCGGTTGGAGTTCCGCTCGCCGCTGGCTGCCGGCAGTTATGAATTCCTGCTGTTCGGCTTCAAACAGGGCTGGGCCTGCCTGTTCGGCGGCCTGGTGCTGGCGATGTTGATTGCCGCTCACCTGTGGTGGCCCCAGGATGCGCCGATCCACCGCTATGACGCGCTGACCATCGCCTGCGCCTTGATCCAGATCGGCATGCTCGCCTTCAGGCTGGAAACCTGGTCGGAAGCCCGGGTCATCCTCGCCTTTCACATCGTCGGCACGCTCATGGAGATCTTCAAGACGGCGATGGGCAGTTGGGCCTACCCTGACGCGGCCTTGCTGCGCGTGGGCGGCGTGCCGCTGTTCAGCGGGTTCATGTATGCCGCCGTCGGCAGCTATATCGCGCGGGTCTGGCGCATCTTCGAATTCACCCTGCCCGGCAGCCCGCCGGCCTGGCAGCCCGTGGCCCTCGCCGCCGCAATCTATGTGAACTTCTTCACCCACCATTTCGGGCCCGATCTGCGGCTGGCGTTGTTTGCCGCGACGGCGCTGATCTGGCGCCGCACCTGGGTCGAATTCACCGTCTGGCGGACGCGGCGGCGGATGCCTTTGCTGTTAGGTCTGCTGCTGGTCGCTTTGTTCATCTGGTTTGCCGAGAATATCGGCACATTCACGCGCACCTGGGCTTATCCGGGGCAGGAAGGCGGGTGGACGATGGTGCCGCTGGCCAAGCTGGGCGCCTGGTACCTGCTGATGATCATCAGTTTCGTACTGGTCTTGCGTCTGCACGGGTCGGAACAACCACAATCGCGTACAATGGTCGCGCCATGAACCCGATCATCAGTGTCTTCGCCGTTTCGCCCGATCGCGGCAGCGGATTGGCGCGTGACATGGCGGTGCGCTGGGCGCTGGCCGAGGTGGGGGTGACGCCGGAACTGCGCCCGCTGTCATTTGCCGAGTTGCAAACGCCCGAACACAAGGCGCGCCAGCCGTTCGGGCAGATCCCCGCCTATGAGGCCGACGGCCTGACCCTGTTCGAATCCGGCGCCATCGTGCTCCACATCGCCGAGAATCATCCTGGCCTGCTGCCCGCGGACCGCCACGGCCGTGCGCGCGCCATTGCCTGGATGTTCGCGGCCGTCAGCACGCTGGAACCGGTGGTGTTGGACCGCGAATATACAGCCATGCTGGAAGGCGACCGGCCGTGGACGCCCGAGCGCCTGCTGATGCTGGACGATCGTATCCGCCGCCGCCTCGCGGACCTGGCCACAGCGCTGGCCGACAGGCCCTGGCTGGAGGGCGACTTCAGCGCCGGTGATATCATGATGATCTGCGTGCTGCGGCGGCCGCCGTGCCGGGCGCTGCTGGCCGAGCAGCCGGCACTGGCCGCCTATCTGGCGCGGGGCGAGGCCCGACCCGCCTTTCAGGCCGCCTTTGCCGATCAGCTGGCGCGCTGGCAGGCCGCCTCCGGCTGACAGGGCGCTGCGCGGCTGACAAAATTCCGCATTGTGCTGCCGCCGACTCCCGGCAACAGTCGCGGCGTCTCAGTCAAGGCTCCGCCCGATGTTCCTCACCTTCCTCGAAGAATTGCGCGCCGCGAAAATCCCGGCCTCCATGAAGGAGCATCTGATCCTGCTGGAGGCGCTGAAAAGCGACGCGATCGATTTCTCGATCACCGATTTCTATTATCTGGCCCGTGCCACCTATGTGAAGGACGAAGGCCTGCTCGACCGTTTCGACATGGTGTTTGCCAAGGTGTTCAAGGGGATCGAGCCGACTCTTGAGACCGGCGAGGCCGAGATTCCGGAGGAATGGCTGCGCGCCCTGGCCGAGATGAACCTCTCCGAGGAGGAGCGCGCCGAACTGGAGAAGATGGGCTGGGACAAGCTCATGGAAACGCTCCAGAAGCGGCTGGAGGAACAGAAGAAGCGCCACGAGGGCGGCAACAAGTGGATCGGCACCGCCGGCAAATCACCCTTTGGCGCCAACGGCGATCACCCGGAAGGCGTGCGCATCGGCCAGAAGGACGGCCGCAAGCAGAGCGCCGTGAAGGTCTGGGACAAGCGCGAATTCAAGAATCTCGATTCAACCGTCGAACTCGGCACCCGCAACATCAAGGTCGCCCTGCGCCGGCTGCGCCGCTTCGCACGCGAAGGCGCGGCCGACGAGCTGGACCTCGATTCCACTATCCGCGGCACCGCCAAACAGGGCTGGCTGGACATCGTCATGCGGCCCGAGCGCCACAATGCGGTGAAGCTGCTGCTGATGCTCGATATCGGCGGCTCGATGGATCCGCACATCAAGCTGTGCGAGGAGCTGTTCTCGGCGGCCAAGTCCGAGTTCAAGCATCTGGAATTCTTCTATTTCCACAACTGCCCCTATGAGGCGGTGTGGAAGGACAACAAGCGGCGCTGGACCGAGCGCACGCCGATGATGGAGATCCTCCACAAATTCCCGCATGATTACAAACTGGTGTTCGTCGGCGATGCCTCGATGAGCCCCTATGAGATCACCTATGCCGGCGGCAGCACCGAGCATTGGAACGAGGAGCCCGGCGAGGCGTGGCTGCGCCGGATGACCGATGTCTATTACTCTTCGATCTGGCTCAACCCGATCCCGGAGAAGCATTGGGAAAACGGTCAGTCGATCCGCATGATCAAGGACATCATGAACAACCGCATGTATCCGCTTACCCTGGAAGGGCTGGACCGCGGGATGCGGGAATTGAGCCGGAAGAAATAGGGGCCAGCGCCGGCGCCGGCCCCTCCGGAACTCACTTGCCGCCCGCGGCCTCCTGCGCCTGCAGCTTCTTGGCCTGGCTGCCAACATAGGCGCGCACGGCTTCCACCTGCGCCGGCGTGTACCAGCGGCTGAAGGCGATCATGCCATTGGCCTTGAGCGCGCCATCGTGCACCACGGCCTTCCACGCCGCCGCGTCGGTGAGCACGCCGGAGCGCCGCAGATCGGGCAAGATCCCCGAGGCATGGGCATCCGGGCCATGGCAGAAGGCGCAATTGACGCTGTAGATCTTGCCGCCTTCCGCCACCTGCTCCGGCGTGAACGCGTCGCTCGGCGGGTTGGCGGCGGCAAACACCGGCTCGGTTGCGCGTGGCAGCGCCGCCTTGCCGCCCAGCTTGAACACCAGCAGGCGGCCATTGCGGGCATCGCGCGGGTCGTCAAAGGCCGCCGTCAACGGGAAGGCGCCGCCATAGCCGACCATGATCGCCACATATTGCTGGCCCTTCACGGCATAGCTGATGGCCGGCGCGACGATGCCGGTCTGCGCCTTGAAGCTCCACAGCTTGCTGCCGGTGCTGGCATTGAACGCCTGGAAATCGCCGGCGCCATTGCCCTGGAACACCAGATTGCCCGCCGTCGCCAGCGTGCCGCCGTTCCACGGGCCATCATAGGTGATTTCCCACGCCGGCTTTTGCGCCACCGGATCCCAGGCGATCAGCCGGCCTTTCAGCGCCGCCTTGATCGCCTTGAACTGCGCCCGGTCATCGGGAACCCCGCCCGGATCGGTGGCAATGCCCAGGTTCCAGGCGCCTTCACGATGCTGAAAGCCTTCCTGCGCCTGGTAGAATTGCGGAATCTCCTGCGCCGGCAGATAGACGAGGCCGGTGCGCGGCGAATAGCTCATCGGGTGCCAGTTGTGCGCGCCCAGCGGTGACGGCATCACCAGCGCGCCGGCCTTGCGGAAACGCGCTTCCGGCACCTCGATCGGGCGGCCGGTCTTCATGTCGACGCCCGTCGCCCAGGTCTGTGTCGCAAAACTCTTGGCCGAGATCAGCTGGCCGTTGGCGCGGTCGATCACATAGAAGAAGCCGTTCTTCGGTGCCTGCATCAGCACCTTGCGTGGGCGCCCGTCGATCATCAGCGTCGACAGCATGATCGGCTGGGTGGCGGTATAATCCCAGGTCTCGCCGGGTGTGCCCTGATAATGCCAGAGATATTCGCCGGTATCGGGCTTCAGCGCCAGCACCGACGACAGGAAGAGATTGTCGCCCTTGCCGTCGGACCGGATCATGTGATTCCACGGGGATCCGTTGCCAACCCCGATATAGAGCTGGTCCAGTTCCTGGTCGTAGACGATGGTATCCCAGGCGGTGCCGCCGCCGCCGCCCTTCCAATATTCGCCAAACCAGGTTGGCGCTGCCTTGCCGGCCATCACGCTGTCCGACACTTCGCCATCGGGGCCATCGGCCGGGTTGCCCGGCACGGTGAAGAAGCGCCATTTCTTCTTGCCGGTCATGGCATCATAGGCGGTCACATAGCCGCGCACACCCAGTTCGGCACCGCCATTGCCGATCACCACCAGCCCCTTCATCACGCGCGGTGCGCCGGTGATGGTGTAGGGCTTGGCGGTGTCGGTGAAGGTCTGCGTCGACCATTTCACCTTGCCGGTGGCCGCATCCAGCGCGATCAGCCGGCCATCCAGCGCGGCGACAAACACCAGCCCGCCCCACACCGCGACACCGCGATTGACGACATCACAGCAGGCGCTGTGCCCGCGCGCCTTGTCCACCTTGGGGTCATAATGCCACTTCAGCTTGCCGGTGACGGCATCGAAGGCCATCACGTTCGACCATGAGGTGGTGGTGTAGAGCGTGCCATCGACTTCGATGGGCGTGGATTCCTGGCCGCGGTTGGTGGGCAGAT
The DNA here is from genome assembly GCF_009733735.1 of Sandarakinorhabdus oryzae. Taxonomy (GTDB): domain Bacteria; phylum Pseudomonadota; class Alphaproteobacteria; order Sphingomonadales; family Sphingomonadaceae; genus Sandarakinorhabdus; species Sandarakinorhabdus oryzae. The sequence continues at coordinate 9,633 of NZ_WNJP01000035.1, forward strand.
CGGCATACCAGGCCAGGCCCAGCTGCTTCACATTGTCGGCATTGATCTGGGTGAGATCGGCAAAGCGCTGTTCGGCATAGGTGCCGCCGTGCGTCATCCAGTTGTCCGGCTCGCTGCGGGCATTGATCAGCCGCTGCGCATCAACCCCGCGCACCCCGCTGCCCGGTCCGCCGGACAGCACTGGCATGCTGGAGACCACCAGCACAGTGGCGGACAACAGCCCGATTTTCAGGCCTTTGCGGTTCATGACACCCTCCCCAGAATGACGTTGTCCGCCAGACTAGGAAGGGTGAAGCATGATGCAAGCTTTGATTAGTCGCAGGCTGGGCAGCCGTCGTGCTGGCAGCAGGGGGCGCTATGGCTGCAGCAGAACCCGATTGCGTTATGGGCAGGGCTGCGCGCCTGGGCGGTGCCAGCGGCGAACAGGGCGGCAACGGCGACAGCAAGAACGGGAAGAAGGCGCATGACTGGGCTCCGGACGTGCGGGATGCACGATGGCCCATTCGCATCACCCCGGTCGCCGGTTGCAAGCCGGCGCTGTTCCAGCTCAGCGGTTGCCAGCGTTGCCAGTGCGGGCCGGCGCCGGGGCCGTGGCCAGCTCCTGCCGGGCCGGCGCCTGCTTCGCTTGCTTCTGCTTGTCTGCTGCTGCGGCGGCTAGCAGTTTATGGCGCGCGTTGAACTGCTGCAGATAGACGAGATCGGCATGGCGCTGGGCGAGCGCCGGTGCGGACAGGGCAAGCAGAGCCACGGAGGCCGTGATGAGCGACAGACGCATGAGGCGATCCCCTTCCTTGAACATTACATCGCTGTAATTGTTGACCAGCGGCGCTATTTCAAGAGAAATGACGCATAAAATGAAGGAAATTGCGCTAAATCGATCGGAAAGTGCCGATTTTGCCCTGAGAATCGCCCAAAATGCCCGATTTTTTGACAGGGCGGCTGGATCAGGCCGGCACCGGCAGGCTGTTGATCCAGGCGTTGAAGGCCACCACGGCGCCGGCCACGATCATCAGCATCGCCTTGGTCCGGTTGCCGCCAGGCTGACGCCACAACCAGGCCCCGCCCACCACCAGGGCCAGCGCTGCCACCAGCGCCAGCCCGGTGATCGCGGTCACGCCAGCACCTTGGTGATGGCTGCCTGCCACTGGGCGCGGCGGGCGGTGCGGGCGGCACCATCGGTGGCAGGGTGGAAGCGCACATCGGCCGCTGCCATCGCGGCGGCAGCGCCAGCGAGATCGCTGAACAGGCCAACGCCAACCCCGGCCAGCATCGCTGCGCCCATCGCTGTGGTTTCGATCACGCGTGGCCGTTCCACCACCACGCCCAGGCTGTCGGCGAGGTCCTGGCACAGCCAGTTGTTGGCGACCATGCCGCCATCGACGCGCAGCATCGCCGCCGGCACACCATCGGCAGCCAGGGCATCGACCAGATCCGCCGTCTGCTGGCCCTGCGCTTCCAGCGCGGCGCGCACCACGTGCGCCCGCGTGCTGCCGCCCGACAGGCCGCAGATCACCCCGCGTGCATCGGGGTTCCAATAGGGCGCTCCCAGGCCCGCCAGCGCCGGCACGAAGCTCACGCCACCATTGTCGGGCACGCTCTGCGCCAGCGCCTCGCTTTCGGCGCTGGTGGCGATGATGCCCAGCCCGTCGCGCAGCCACTGGATGGCCGATCCCGCCACGAAGATTGCGCCTTCCAGGGCATAGGCGGGTTTGCCGCCAAGCCGCCAGGCCACCGTGGCCAGCAAGCGGTTTCGCGAAACCGGCGGCTCAGTGCCGGCGTGGGCGAGCAGGAAGCAGCCGGTGCCATAGGTCGCCTTCAGCATGCCGGCGCTCAGGCAGGCCTGGCCGATGGCGGCGGCCTGCTGGTCGCCGGCGGCGCCGCTAATCGTGATGGTGCGGCCCAACAATGTGGTTTCCGCCAGTGCGCCGGCGCAATCGACAATGGCCGGCAGCGCGGCCTTCGGCACGCCGAACAGGGCGATCAGTTCATCGTCCCATTCGCAACTTGCCAGATCCATCAGCAGCGTGCGGCTGGCGTTGGTGGCGTCGGTCACATGCGTCTTGCCGCCCGACAGATGCCAGATCAGCCAGGATTCAACCGTGCCCACCGCGAGCCGTCCGTCCTTGGCGGCGTCAGCCACCATCGGCCAGTTGTCGAGCGCCCAGCGCATCTTGGTGGCCGAGAAATAGGGATCGAGCAGCAGGCCGGTCTTTGCCTGCACGCGCGGCTCCAGGCCCGGATCGGCCGCCTTCAACCCGGCACAATAATCGGCGGTGCGCCGATCCTGCCAGACGATGGCGCGGGCGAGCGGCTCGCCGGTGGTGCGATCCCAGAAACACACGGTCTCGCGCTGGTTGGTGATGCCGATGGCGGCGATGCGCTCGATTCCCACCTGCGCTGCCACCTCCTCCAGGCAGGCACGCGACAGGTCGCGGACCTCGGCCGCATCATGCTCCACCCAGCCACTTGCCGGATAATGCTGGGTCATCGGGCGGCCAGCGCTGGCGACGATGTCGCCGCTCATGGAAAAGGCGATCGCCCTTGCGGAGGTGGTGCCGGCGTCGAGCACGAGCAGAAGCGGGTCGGTCATGTTGGCTTTTCTCTGACTGGTTTCACCGGTAGGGAAGCAGATGTGAGCCTGCCTGACCAGCCCTTCGATCTTGCCATCATCGGCGCCGGCATCAATGGCGCCGGGATCGCCCGTGATGCCAGTGGCCGCGGCCTCAGCGTCGCGATCATCGATGCCGGCGATGTTGGTGGCGCCACCTCGTCTGCCTCCACCAAGCTGATCCACGGCGGCCTGCGCTATCTCGAATTCTACGCCTTTGGCCTGGTCCGCAAGGCGCTGGCCGAACGCGAGGTGCTGCTCGATATCGCGCCGCACATCACTTGGCCGCAGGCCTTCGTGCTGCCCTATGCCGACGGCATGCGCCCCGTGTGGATGCTGCGGCTGGGCACCTTCCTCTATGATCATCTCGCGCACCGCGAGGTGGTGCCGGGATCAGCGCGCATCGACCTTCGCAGCGAGCGCGCCGGCCGGGCGCTCGACCAGCGTTATCGCACCGCCTTCCGCTATTGGGATGGCTGGGTGGATGATGCCCGGCTGGTGGTCGAGAATCTCAAGGACGCCGCCGCGCGCGGGGCGACCGTGCTGCCGCGCACGCCCGTGGCGCGGGCCGAACGGGTGAACGGGCTGTGGCAGCTCAGCCTGGCCGATGGCCGCAGCATCGCCGCCAGCCGCCTGATCAACGCTGGCGGGCCATGGGCGGAGGATGTCGCCCGCCGCGTCATGGGGTTGAACGATGCGCCGCCGCTGCGCCTGGTGCAGGGCAGCCATATCGTCACCCGCCGCGTCCACATGGGCCGCGATGCCTTCATGCTGCAGCAGCCCGATGGCCGCATCATCTTCATCATCCCCTATGAGCATGATTATTCGCTGATCGGCACCACCGAAGGCGATGTGAGCCGGCCGGAAGACGCAACGGTGAGCGCCGCCGAGGTCGAGTATCTGCTCGCCGCCGCCAACCGCTATCTGGCGCGGCCGCTGACGCCGGACGACGTGGTCCACCGCTTTGTCGGCGTGCGCCCACTGATCCTGGAAAGCGGCAAGGATGACAAGGAAACCACCCGCGATTACCGCCTGGTTGATCATCCGGGCATGGACGCGATGACCATCGTGGGCGGCAAGATCACCACCTATCGCGTGCTCGCCGAAGACGTGATGGCCCGCATCGCGCCGAAATCGAAGCGCTGGACGGCCGATGCCCCCCTGCCCGGCGGCGCCATCGAGCGCGCGCCCAATGGACTCCGGCGCGAAAATGGCCAGGCCGCCTTCAAGCGCTGGCTCGATCAGCTGACGGCGCGCGAGTCCAACTATGATCCCAAGCTGGTCAAGCGGCTGGCCATGACCATCGGCGCACCGGCGGCCGACCTACTGGCCGGCGGGCTGGGCCGCAACCTGGGCGGCGTATTCGAAGCCGAGCTCGACTATTTCAAGGCCAACGAATGGGCGCAATCAAGCGCCGATGTGCTGTGGCGCCGCACCAAGCTTGGCCTCCACCTCGATGCCGCCGCCCAGGCCGAAGTGGCGCGCTGGTTCGGCGAGGAGCCGGCCGCCGTGCGCGAGATCCCGGCCGGCCACCGCTTCGCTCGGCCCAGCGTCGACTGACGCGGCCGCGCGCCCTCAGCATTGATCCCTAATTGTTCGGGGCCTGCGCCTCGGGCAACATCGCCGCGGCATCTGGGGGGATGGACGATGGCAAGCAATGCCCCGCGCAAGCCGGTCGTGCTGGCGGTGCCGGTCAACCGCGGGATCACCTGGAGCGATCTGAAGGCGGCACTGGCAGCCGGCTGGGCGGATTTTCGCGCTGCGCCGCAGTTCGGTCTGTTCTTCGCCGGCCTCTATGTCGCCGCCGGGCTGGCGTTGGCCTGGGCGCTGGTGACCCAGGCCGCCGTGGCCTGGCTGGTGCCCGCCGCGGCCGGCTTTCCGTTGCTGGCCCCCTTCTGCGCTGTCGGCCTCTATGAGGTCAGCCGGCGCCGTGAGGCCAGGCTGCCACTGCGCTGGGGTGCCGTGCTGGGGGCGCTGCGCGGCCGCGGTGATGATCAGATATTGTCGATGGGCATGATCATCTTCGTCGCCTTCGGTTTCTGGCTGATGATCGCCCACGCCATCTTTGCCATCTTCCAGTCCGGCAGCGGAACCGACAGCCTGGCCTTCCTGCTCACTGGCACCGGCGTGCTCATGCTCGGTTTCGGAAGCGCGGTCGGGGCTTGCCTAGCGCTGGGCTTCTATGCCGTCACCGTGGTGAGCCTGCCGATGCTGGTTGATCGCGACGTCGATTTCATGACCGCGATCATCGCCAGCCTCTCGGCCATGCGCGCCAATGCCCGCATGCTGCTGATCTGGGCGGTGCTGATCGCCGCCGCGCTGTTCGCCGCCATGCTGCCGGCCTTCCTGGGCCTGCTGGTGGCGCTGCCGGTGCTCGGCCACGCCACCTGGCACCTTTACCGCCGGCTGGTGGCTTGAAGCGCACCCGCCTCCTGCAGGCAGGAGACCAGCACCTCGGCATCGATGTTGCCGCCCGACAGCGTGGCGATCACTGTCTTGCCCCGCACGTCCAGCTTGCCGGCCAGCAGCGCTGCCAGTGTCACCGAACCACCTGGCTCCACCACCAGCTTCAGTTCTCGGAAGGCAAAAGCGACGGCGCGCGCCACTTCGGCCTCGCTCACCGATACGCCGGTGGCGCCGTGGTGGGTGAGCGTTGCAAAGGTGATCTCCGCCATGCGCAGCGTCTGCAGCGCGTCGCAGCGGGTGGGGCCGGGGTTTTCCACCGGCAATATGTGCCCCGCCGCCAGGCTGCGGCAGACGTCGTCATAGCCGTCGGGTTCCACAACCACGACTGGCAGCTGGCTGCCCGCCGCAAAGCCCCCTGAAAGGCCGCCGCCACCGCAGCAGGTCATCGCCAGGTCGGCCGTCTCGCCCTTCTCGGCCAGCTGCTGCACGGCTTCCAGGCCCGCGGTGCCCTGCCCGGCAATGATCAGCGGATCGGCAAAGGGCGGCACGATGATGGCGCCGCGCGCTTCGGCCAGTTTGGCGGCGATCGTCTCGCGCGCCTCGGTCAGCCGGTCATAGAACACCACCTCGGCGCCGTCGGCGCGGGTGCGTTCCACCTTCAGCTTCGGCGCGTCCGACGGCATCACGATCAGCGCCGGCATGCCGAGCAGCTTTGCCGCCCGCGCCACGCCCTGGGCATGATTGCCCGATGAATAGGCGACCACGCCGCCGCGCCGGCCTTCGGGCGGAATCGCAGACAGGCGATTCATGGCGCCGCGGAACTTGAAGCTGCCGGTCAGCTGCAGATTCTCTGCCTTGAACCACACGCGGCCGCCGCAGATCGCATCAAGCGCCGGCGAATTGACCAGCGGGGTGCGCACCGGCCAGCCGGCCAGGCGCTCTGCGGCAACCAGAACGTCGCTGTGGGTGACAGGGGAAACCATTGAAAAAACGCCCTTTCGCCAAACTGTCGCAGGCTGAATTGCGGCCCCTATAAGCCTCTTGTCAGACCCCTTGGCAAGCCCTTGAAAGGCCAAGCCAAAACCGCATTTTTCACTGTAACAAATTTCTTCTTTACACGGGGGGCTATCGGCCATAACAAGCGCGTCCGCTGCCCCATGGGACTTCCACCGCAAGGCAGCTTTGGTGTCAATGCCAGCGATCGGCCGGTCGCCCTCTTCGGGGGAAAACCAGTCAAGCGCGCAGCTGCGACATGCTTTGCCCACCCGGAGGTCCCTTGAGTTGCTCAAGCACCATGATGCGCTGTCGGTAGCGCGGTCCCTGCGTCCAACGCAGCCCGTTACCCTTGTTCGCCCCCACGCCGCCCGCCGCGCGGCCCGGTTCTTCCTGTCGAAGTTTCCGGGCTTGTCGATGTATGCGGTCAAGGCGAATCCCTCGCCTGACCTGATCCGCACCCTGTGGGATGCGGGGCTGACGCACTATGACGTCGCCTCCATCGCCGAAGTGCGGCTGGTGCGCGAGGTCGCGCCCAACGCCACCTTGTGCTTCATGCACCCGATCAAGGCGCCGGAGGCGATTGCCGAGGCCTATCACAGCCACGGCGTGCGGGTGTTCAGCCTCGATTCGATCGACGAGCTCGACAAGATCGTGGCCGCCACCGCAACTAACGGCGTGCCGGCGACGGACCTGACGCTGTGCGTGCGGCTGCGCGTCTCCTCCTCGCACTCCAAGCTCAGCCTCGCTTCCAAGTTCGGCGTGCCGGCCGATGAAGCTGCGCCCGTGCTGATGGCGGCCCGCCAGGTCGCCGATGCGCTCGGCATCTGCTTCCATGTCGGCAGCCAGGCGATGAGCCCGCAGGCCTATGGCGATGCCATGGCGCAGGTGCGCGCCGCCATCGTGGCGGCCGGCGTCACCGTTGACATCGTCGATGTCGGCGGCGGCTTCCCGTCGCATTATCCGGGCATGGAGCCGGGGCGTCTCGAGGCCTATTTCGAGGTGATCCACCGCGGCTTCGAAGCGCTGCCGATCTCCTATTCGGCAGAGCTGTGGTGCGAGCCCGGCCGCGCGCTGTGCGCCGAGTACAGCTCGGTGCTGGTCCGCGTCGAAGCCCGCAAGGCCGACGTGCTCTACATCAACGATGGTGCCTATGGCGCCCTGTTCGATGCCGCGCACATCGATTGGCGCTTCCCGGTCAGCCTCGTGCGCGACACCGAAAGCCGCGCCCGCGATGTCGAGTTCAGCTTCTGGGGCCCAACCTGCGACGACATGGATTACATGCGCGGGCCGTTTGCCCTGCCGGCCGACATCGCGGCCGGTGATTATATCGAGATCGGCATGCTCGGCGCCTATGGCCAAGCCATGCGCACCGGCTTCAACGGTTTCACCGCCGGCGAAACGGTGATCGTCTCCGACGAACCGATGGACACGCTCTATGCTGTCACGGAAGAGTCGCCGGACAAGATTATCCAGCTGCGCTCGAAGTAAGTCTTTCGCGCCCCCGCCTTTGCCGGCGGGGGCCGCTTTCCCCGCTCGGCGCCGGACTCCCCCGGCCGCGGGCGGCGTTTCCCTTTGGAAATGCCGGGCCACCCCATCTGTTACCGGGAGCAATCCATGACTGATACGCTGAACCACGTCGTCACCGAACTCACCCCTGCCGAGCGCCAGCGCAAGGCCGAGCTGCTGTCGACCCTGGTCGAACATATCGACATCACCAGCTTCGACGCCCGCCCGATCATCGACGGCATGGCCAAGATGAGCTTCACCAGCCGCGATCTGGCCCGCGCCACCGCCATCTACAACCAGATGCTGGCCGATCCGGATTGCACCATCTTCCTGGTCATCGCCGGCTCCACCTCGGCCGGCGGCTGCATGGATCTTTATGCCGAGCTGGTGAAGAACAACATGGTCGATGGCATCGTCGCCACCGGCGCCTCCATCGTGGACATGGATTTCTTCGAAGGCCTTGGCCACAAGCATTATCAGGCGCTGGAAGTGCCGGATGACGACACGCTGCGCTCGCTGCTGATCGACCGCATCTATGATACCTATATCGACGAAGAAGCCCTGCAGCAGACCGATCACACCATCTACGAGATCGCCAACACGCTGGAACCCAAGGGTTATTCCAGCCGCGCCTTCATCCGCGAGATGGGCAAGTATCTCAGCCAGCACGGCAAGAAGGACAACAGCCTGGTCAAGCTCGCCTATGAGCATGACGTGCCGATCTTCTGCCCGGCCTTCGTCGACAGCAGCGCCGGTTTCGGCCTCGTCAAGCACCAGGTCGATCGCGCCAAGGCCGGCCAGCCCTACATGATGCTGGATGCCATCGCCGATTTCCGCGAACTGACCGACATCAAGATCGCAGCCGGCACCACCGGCCTGTTGATGATCGGCGGCGGCGTGCCGAAGAACTTCATCCAGGACACGGTGGTTTGCGCCGAAATCCTGGGCCACCACGATGTCGAAGTGCACAAATATGCTGTGCAGATCACCGTGGCCGACGTGCGCGACGGTGCCTGCTCGTCCTCGACGCTGCAGGAAGCGGCCTCGTGGGGCAAGGTCAACACCGGCATCGAGCAGATGGTGTTCGCCGAAGCCGGCTCGGTGATGCCGCTGCTCGCCAGCGACGCCTATCACCGTGGCCACTGGAAAGCCCGCGCCAAGCGCGCGTGGGGCAAACTGTTCGGCTGACGCCTCACGGGCGGGCAAGCTGTTCGCCTGATTTGACTTCGCGCTGAAAAGGAAGAACCCTCCCCGCCACCAAACGGGGAGGGTTTTTCATATGGACAAGGCGATCCTGCTGCCGATGCTGGCGCTGGCCGGCTGGACGATGATCATCTGGCTGTGGATGTATGCCACCCGCCTGCCGGCGATGAGCCGCGCCGGCATCGATGGCACCAGGATGGTCGGCTCGACCGGCAAGAGCCTGCGCGATGATCTGGTTGCCGCCGGCGAGGTGAAGGCAAGCTGGGTGGCCGACAATTACAACCATCTGATGGAACAGCCGACGATCTTCTATGCCACCGCCCTGGCGCTGGCGGTGATGGGCGAAGGCGGCAGCCTGGCGGTCAACCTGGCCTGGGGTTATGCGGGCCTGCGCATCATTCACAGCCTGGTGCAAATCCTTTCCAACCGCGTCGTCGTGCGATTTGCCGTGTTCGCGCTGGCCTCGCTCTGCCTGATGGGCCTGGTCGTACTGGCGCTCAGCCTCGCCAGCGCCTGATCAGCACTTCTCGTATCGCCAGTTGAGCTTCTTGCCCCCGGCGGCCTGTGCGACCGTGGTCTCGATGCGCTTGGCCCGCGTTGCCGGCTGCTTGGCGCTGGTCACCCATTCCAGATATTCGCGCCGGGCGCCGGGCGGCAGCGCGGCAAACCCGGCCTCGGCAGCCGGTGCTGCTGCCAGCGCGGCCGCCACATCGTCGGGCATCGCAATCTCGGCCTTGGGCGTGCGCTGCCTGGTCGTGTTGATCATGCCGCCCTTGCCAGCGGAAATCAGCGCATCGGCCTTTTCGAGCATGGCCAGCAAATCGGCATCCGACGGCAGGTCGGCAAGCGACGTCAGCTTGCCGAGGCTGCCCATGCCCTCACCGCTGGCCATGGTGCTGCCATCGAAAATGCCGATGCCGGCATGCGCCTTGAATGCCGCCATCATCGCCAGCGGCCGCCCACCCCGTTCGAAGAAGGGCATGCTCCACTTGATCGTCTCGGTCGCATCCGGGAAGCGGCCGTGCACAAGTGCGCGCAAATGGTTCAGGATCGGCTGCGCGAAAGGCTGGGCCTTCGCGATATAGGCATCCACGCGTGCATCGGTCGGCATGTGCAGGCCCTCCCCCTGCCAGACAGTTTAATCGCGTTCGAAGCGCGCCACCAGTTCGACATGGCTGGACCAGCGGAACTGCGCCACCGGCCACAGCGTGGTGATGCGATAGCCGCCTTCCACCAATATCTTCGCATCGCGCCCGAAGCTGTTGGGATTGCACGATACCGCCACCAGCACCGGCACCGGGCCCGCCGCCAATGCTTTCGCCTGCGCCTCGGCCCCGGCGCGCGGCGGATCGAACACCACAGCTTGCCATGCGGTCAGTTCCTTGCCTTCCAGCGGCCGCCGGAACAGGTCGCGGTGCTGCACCTCCACCCGGCGACCGGCCTGGCGCGCGGCCACACCCAGCGCCATCACGGCGGGCCCGGCGGCATCGACCGCCAGCACCTGGGCCTTTGCCGACAAGGGCAGCGCAAACGTGCCCAGCCCGCAGAAAAGGTCCGCAACACGCCCAGAGCCCTTGGCCGCATCACCCACCGCTTCCAGCACCGCCGCCACCAGCGCCGCCTCGCCCTCGCGCGTTGCCTGCAGGAACGGCGCCACCGGCAGCGGCACGTCCACCCCGCCCATCGCCAGCACCGGCTGGCGGCGTTCCACCAGCGTGTCGATGCCGCCCGGTCCCTCCACACTCAGGCGCGCCAGGTCGTGCGCGGCGGCGAAATCCGTCAGCGCCTCGATCGCCGCGAGCCCTTCGGCCGAGACGTTGGCAAGCAGCACGTCCACCCCGGCGTCGGACTGGGTGAGCGCGATGCCGGCCCCCTGCCCGTCCTTCAGCCTGGCCTTCAGCAGCACCCGCAGCGGCGCCAGCAAGGCCATCAGATCGGGGCTGAGCACCGGGCAATCGGCGATATCGACCAGTGCGTGCGTGCCCTCGCTGTGAAAGCCCAGCACGAGTTTCCCGCCGCGCTTCAGCGCCTTCAGGCTGGCGCGGCGCCGGCTGCGCGGCGGTGACAGCGCGATGGGTCGCACATCGGCCGGCAGCCCACCTGGCATCACCCGGCTCAACCGGTCGATGACGAAATCGCGATAGGCCGCCTCGTCCATGTGCTGCATCTGGCAGCCGCCGCAGGCCGGATAATGCGCGCAGGCCGGTGCGGCATGATGCGGGCCGGGCATGATGCGCGGCGGATTGCTGCTGAAATCAACGCTGTCGCCCACCGCGGCCAGCGGCACGAAGCGGCCATCATCGCTGATTCCGTCCCCGCGCGCGGCCAGCCGGACAATGGGCCTGATGTCGCTCACAGACTGGCCAGCACGGCCGGCAGGCTGGCCACCAGATCATCGGCAATGCCGCCCGGCCCCAGCCGCAGGCCAGCCTCGCCATGCAGCCAGGCTGCCGCCTGTGCCGCCTCAAACAAGGGCAGCCCTTGCGCGATCAGCGCAGCGACCATGCCGGCCAGCACGTCGCCGGAGCCGGCGGTGGCCAGCCATGGGCTGGCGTGCGCGTTGATCGCGGCGCGGCCATCGGGCGCCGCGATGATGGTGGCCGCCCCCTTCAGCAGCACCACAGCGCCGCTGCTCGCCGCCGCTGCCTGCACCGCCGCCAACCGGTCATCGCCAATCGCGCCAAACAATTGGGTGAACTCGCCTTCGTGCGGGGTGAGCACGGCCGGCGCGCCAATCGGCCCGGCGGGCAGCAGGCGCAGCGCCCCGGCATCGATCACCAGCGCCTTGCCGGCCCAAGTGAGCCGCTTCAGCCAACCGCGCGCCCGCGCATCGGCGTCCATGCCCGGCCCGATCACCACGGCACCCAGCCGTTTGTCAGTCAGCAGGGCGGCCGCCTCGTCATCGCTGCGCCGCATCAGGGCGAGCGCCGGCAGTTGCGTGCCCTCCCCCGCCAATGTCACCAGCCCGGCGCCCGAGCGCAACGCGGCTAGGCCCGCGAGGCCGGCCGCGCCGCCATGGCCGGGTGTGCCTTCCACCACCATCACCCAGCCGCGTTCATATTTGTGCGCGGTCGGTGCCGGCCCTGTCATGCGCGGCCGGGCGGTGAAGCCGAGCGGGCTGGCGATAGCGATGCCGATATCGACCACGGCCAGCCGGCCGGTGACGAAGGCGCCCTCCCCCAGCACATGGCCCGGCTTGGCAGCACCAAAGCTCAGGGTGAGTTCTGCTGGCAAGGGCCGACCCAGGGCGCGGCCGGTGTCGGCCTCCAACCCTGAGGCGATGTCGATCGCCACCACGCGCCCGGCACCTTGCAGCCGATCGAGTGCAGCCTGGGCGCTGGCCGGCAAAGGCCGGGTGAGACCGGTGCCGAACAGAGCATCAACGATCAGGGGCGCGGCCGGCGCGTCGGCCAGCGGCACCACCGGCCCCGCCCAGCGCCTGGCCATGGTCGCCGCCGGCTCGCCCATCGGCGGTGCATCGG
>NZ_WNJP01000350.1 GCF_009733735.1 Sandarakinorhabdus oryzae
CGGGCACCTGGCCCGGCAGCGTGCGCACCCAGCCTTCGGCGGCGGGCTGTAGGCCGGCCGGCAGCTCGTCGGCGGTGATGGCCTCGCGCGGCAGGCCGGCGATCACGCGCTCGGCGATGCGCTCGCCTTCCTGCGGGAACAGGCTGCAGGTGGCATAGACCAGCCGCCCGCCCGGTTTCAGCCAGCTGGCCGCCCGGCGCAACAGCGCGGCCTGCAGCAGCGTGACCGGCACCAGATCGGTGGTGCCCTTCAGGTGCAGCACGTCCGGGTGGCGACGGAAGATGCCGGTGGCCGAACAGGGCGCATCGATGAGGATGTGGTCGAACAGGCCGTCGGGTTGCCACCGCAAGGCATCGGCGGCGATCAGATCGGCGCTCAGCCCGGTGCGGGCCAGATTCTCGCGCACGCGCTCAAGTCGGTGATCCGACACGTCGAGCGCGGTCACCCGGCACGCCCGCGCTGCCAGTTGCAGCGTCTTGCCGCCCGGCGCCGCGCACAGATCGAGCACATGATCCCCTGCCTTGGCCGGCAGCAGCCGCGCCGGCAGGCTGGCGGCGAGATCCTGCACCCACCAGGCGCCTGTCGCAAAGCCGGGCCATTCCGTGATGCTGCCCTTCCGTGCGGTGCGGACATGGCCGGGGGCGAGGCTGATGCCGTCAAGCGCCTGCGCCCATTTCTCGGTTTCGGCAGGATCCCGCAGCGTCAGATCGGTCGCCGGCTCCTCGGCCAGGGCAGCGCTGGCGGCTTCGGCGACCGCAGCGCCCCAATCGCGCGCCCAGAACACGTCAAACGGGGCGGGCAGGCGCGGGCTGGGCGGCAGAGTCGCGGGCCGCCGGATCAGGTTGCCCAAAACGCCGTGCACCAGCCGGCGCGGCCCGCCTTCCACCAGCGGCAGCGCGGTCGCCACCACGGCGTGCGGCGGCGTGTCGAGCTTCAGCCAGCCGGCCAGCGCGACGCGCAGGGCGTGGC
>NZ_WNJP01000351.1 GCF_009733735.1 Sandarakinorhabdus oryzae
CCACGCCGTCGGCGTTGATGTCAGCCGCCGCCACCAGCGCCCCGCGTGCCGCCAGCGCCACGGCCAGCGCCCGCCCGATCCCGCTCGCCGCCCCGGTGATCAGCACGCGCTGCCCCGTCCAATCAATCATCCCCAACATCCTCTTTTGTCGCGCATTGACGAGACGCCATCGCCGATGCCACGTCAACCGCGGGAGGAGCCGCCGCTTGGACGTGAAACTGGAACGGGCATTGCGGCCGGGCGGCGTGTTGCTGCTGGTGCTGTCGGCCTCGTCGCCGGTGCTCTCCGTGTTCGTCGGCGGATCGGCGGTGCTGCACCTGGCCGGCAGCGGCGCCGCGCTGGCCTTCATCGCCGGCGGCCTGCTCGCTGCCCTGCTCGCCCTGCTTTATGCCGAACTGGGCGCGCGCCGGGCCGGGGCGGGCGGCGTCTATCCGGGGCTGGCGGCGCTGCTCGGGCCAGGCGTGGCCCATGGCTATATGTTCATGACGCTGGTGACAGCACTGCCGCTGATCGCCTTTTCCGCGCTCGGGCTGGCGGGCTATCTGAAGGTGATCTGGCCCGGCCTGCCCACGTTGCCGGTGGCGCTGGTTGGCCTGGCGCTGGCCGCCGGCATCGCCATGCTCAACATCCGCACCTCGGCGCTGGTGACCGGCATCTTCCTCGGCGTCGAGATGCTGGCGCTGGCCATCCTTACCTGGGTGGCGGCCACTGCGCCGGCCGTGCCGCTGATGATGCTGCTGCCGCCCCCGGCGCTGGATTTCAGTGACTTCGGGCTGGCCGTTCTGGGTGGGCTGTTCTGGTGCGGCGGCGCGGTTTACGGCCTCTATTTCGTCGAGGAGATGGAGGGCGGCCGCGCCGCGCTGGGCCCGGTGGTGGCGCAGGCCGGGCTGGTCTCGGCGCTGGTGATCGCGCTGCCGATGCTGCTGCTGGTGCCGGCGCTGGCCACCGCGCCCCGGCTGTTTGCCG
>NZ_WNJP01000352.1 GCF_009733735.1 Sandarakinorhabdus oryzae
CGCCGGCGCTGGCGCCCTATGCTGCCCGCGCGCAGGCCCTGTGGGCCAGCCCGGCCGTGCAGCAGGCGCGCCCGGCGTTGCTGCTGGTGGCGCTGCTGGCGTTGGCGGCGCTGGCTTTCTTCACGTTGCGCCAGCCCGATTGGCGGCCGCTCTATCCCGGTCTCGCCGAAGCCGATGCGGCGGCGGTGAGCGAGGCGCTGGCCGCGGCCAATTTCGATTATCGCATCAATCAGGACAGCGGCACGGTGGAGGTGCCGGCCGGCGATGCCGCCCGCGCCCGCATCCTGCTCGCCGGCCAGGGCCTGCCGAAAGCCAGCGCTGCTGGCAGCCCGGCGCTCGACAACATGCCGCTGGGTGCGTCGCGATCGGTGGAGGCGGCGCGGCTGAAACAGGCGCTGGAGCGCGAACTGGCGCAAAGCGTGGAGGCCATCGACGGGGTGAAGGCCGCGCGGGTGCATGTCGCGACGCCGGAGCCTTCGGTCTTCATCCGCGATCGCGCCGCGCCCTCGGCCAGCGTGTTCGTCACCCTGGCGCCGGGGCGCAGCCTGGCCGAAGCCCAGGTGCGCGCGGTGATCTGGCTGGTCGCCACCTCGGTGCCGGGCCTCGCCAGCGACCGGGTGAGCGTGGTCGATCAATCGGGCACGTTGCTTTCTGCCGGGGTATCGGGCGATGCCCAGCAACTGGCCTATCAGCAGCGACTGGAAGGCCTGGTGCGCGAGCGGCTGGTGAAACTGCTCACGCCTATGCTGGGCCCGCAGCGCTTCACTGCCGAAGTGGCGGCTGACGTGGATTTTTCCGAGAACGAGGCCGCCAGCGAGCGCTGGCAGCCGGCCGGCACCGTGCGCAGCGAGCAGACCAGCCGCAATCTTGATGCCACGCCGCCGCCGGCCACCGGCATCCCCGGCGCGCTGACCAACACCGTGCCGCAGGCCGCGCAGGTGACGGGCAACCCGCCGCCC
>NZ_WNJP01000353.1 GCF_009733735.1 Sandarakinorhabdus oryzae
GGGCGCGGCGGCCGGGGCCGGGGCTGGCGTTTCAAAGCCGGGGGGCAGCAGCGATTTGGGCGCCTCGCGCTTGGCCGGCGGTTCCTGCCCGCCAACGGGCGCGGCCAGCGCCAGGCCAATGGCCACCATGGCGACCGATCCGCCCAACAACGCGCGCTTGCTTGCCCATCCCATGCGCCGGTGTATAGCGGGCAGCGCAATGGACGGCGACCCGAAAAACCAGGATGAAGCCGAACGGCTGGCGCTGGCCGCGCGCCGGCCGGTCACGCTTGTCGGCCTGATGGGCGCCGGCAAGTCGAGCATCGGCAAGCGCCTTGCCGCGCGGCTGGGCCTGCCCTTCGTCGATGCCGATACCGAGATCGAGGAAGCCGCCGGCATGACCATTTCGGAGATGTTCGAGCGCTTTGGCGAAGCCCATTTCCGCGATGGCGAGCGCCGGGTGATCGCCCGGCTGATCGACGGCACCCCTAAGGTGATCGCGACGGGCGGCGGCGCCTTCATGAACGACGACACCCGCGCCCTGATCCGCGAGCGCACAGTGAGTGTGTGGCTGGACGCCGATGTCGCCACGCTCGTTGATCGCGTGCGCCGGCGCGGCACAAGGCCACTCTTGAAAGACAAGGACCCCGGCGAGGTGCTGATGGCGCTCGCCGCGGTGCGCAACCCGGTCTATGCGCAGGCCCAGATCCGCATCGCCAGCAAGGCCGGCCCACACCATGAAACGGTGGACGCCATCGTGGCCGCACTGGCCGCCGCCAATGCCGGAGACAGCCCGACATGATCGTTGATGTTGCGCTGGGCGATCGGTCCTACCCCATCCACATCGCGCCTGGCCTGCTGGCGGCCGCCGCCCCGGTGCTGGAGCCGTTCGCGCGCGGTGGCCGCCTGGTGGTGGTGACCGACGCGACCGTGGCGGCCCTGCACCTCGACACGCTGGCCGCCGGCCTGCCCGGC
>NZ_WNJP01000354.1 GCF_009733735.1 Sandarakinorhabdus oryzae
CCTCCGGCGCGGCCCCGGCCAGCCCGCCAAAGCCGGCCGACACCACCGCCGTCTCCACCATCCTCGCCCGCGCCGCCGCCCGCCGCGCCCGCCTGAAAGCGCATTGAACATGGCGAGCAGCGCGCCTGTCATCCCCCTGCCGGTGGCCCCGTCGCGCCCGGTCATCGAAATCGATGGCCAGCGCCAGGACCGGCTGGAATCGGCGTTGCAAGCCATGGTGCTGGCCGACGGCATCGACACCATGGCCAATGCCGAGCTGGTGCTGGGCAACTGGGGCGGCGAAACGCCAGGTTTCCAGTGGTTTGGTCGCGATATCATCGAGTTCGGCAAGCCGCTGACCATCAAGCTGGGCAGCGACACGCTGTTCAAGGGCCGCATCACCGCCATCGGCGGCGATTTCCCCGATGGCGGCCCGCCGAAGCTCACTGTGCTGGCCGAAGACCGGTTGCAGGATTTGCGCATGACCCGGCGCACCCGCAGCTTCATGGCCACCAGCCTCGCCGATGTTGCTCGCACCATCGCCAGCGATCACGGCCTCAGCCCCGATATCAGCATCGATGCCGCCAGCCAGCCCGCCATCGCGCAGGTGAACCAGAGCGATCTCGCCTTCCTGCACGATCTGGCCTGGCGCGAGGATGCGGTGGTGTGGGTGGACGGCGACACGCTGCACGTCGCCCGCCGGCGGCCCTCCACGCGCGTCGAGTTGGCCTGGGCCGGCAGCTTGCGCGAATTCAACGTGATCGCCGATCTGGCCACCCAGGCCAGCGCGCTGGTCGCCGCCGGCTGGAACGTCGCCGATCGTGCTGCCGCCAGCCACCGCAGCGACGCCTCGGCCATCAGCAGCGAACTCGGCAATGATGAAGGCGGCGCCGCCCTGTTGGATCGCGCGCTCGGCGCCCGCGTCGCCACCCTCGCCCACGCCCTGCCGCGCGATGCCAGTGAAGCCCGT
>NZ_WNJP01000355.1 GCF_009733735.1 Sandarakinorhabdus oryzae
CCGTGCTGGGCGAAGGCGGCCGCCACCTCGTCGGGTGCAACGGCCGCGCGGGCGCCGAGTTCAAGCGCCAACGCGCGCTTTTCCGGCACCGGATCGATGGCGATCACCGGCTCCGCACCCGCTGCAACGGCCCCGAGCAGGGCGGCAAGGCCGACGCCGCCGAGACCCCAGACGGCCACGCTTTCGCCAGGCCGGACCACGGCCGAATTGAACACCGCGCCAACGCCGGTCAGCACCGCGCAACCGAACAGAGCAGCGATTTCGGCCGGGATATCATCATCAATCACCACGCAGCTGCGCTCATCAATGACGGCATGGCTGGCAAAGGCCGACAGGCCGAGGTGATGGTGCACGGGATGGCCGCAGTCCGACAGGCGGAAGCCACCACCCAGGAGTTCGCCCTTGCCATTGGCCGCTGCGCCATTGCCGCACAGCCATGGCTCACCGGACCAACAGGCGCTGCAGTGCCCGCAGGCCGGCAGGAAGGCCATCACCACGCGCGCGCCCGGCTGCAACCACGCGCCCGGCCCGGCAGCTTCCACCACGGCAACCGCTTCATGGCCCAGCGCCATCGGCATCGGCCGCGGCCGATCGGCGTTCACCACCGACAGGTCGCTGTGACACAGGCCGGCGGCTTCGATGCGCACCAGCAGCTCGCCCGGCCCCGGCGGCGCCAAGTCGAGCGTCTTCAGCGTCAGCGGCCGGCTGGCGGCATAGGGCCGGGCGGCGCCCATGGCATCGAGTACGGCGGCTTTGGTGGTGCTCATGCGTCCAGCCTATCGGGCAAACGCGCTGCCGCCAATGTGGCGCGGGCCAGCGCGGCGGTGGAATCGATCAGCGGCACCGGTACGTCGGCCTGGGCCAGCAGCAATGGAACTTCGGTGCAGGCGGCGATCACCACTTCCGCCCCCGCCGCCGCCAGCCGCGCCGCCTCGCCGGCCAGCGCG
>NZ_WNJP01000356.1 GCF_009733735.1 Sandarakinorhabdus oryzae
CATCGCCGAGCGCGTGATCGCCGGCCTGCCGCGCGAGGCCATCACCGCCGACGAGCTGCCGGCCGGCCTACAGCCCGCCGCCGAAGGCTGGGTGCGCACGCTGCCGGGCCAGGTGCCCGGCGGCATCGATGGCTTTTTCATCGCCCGCTATCGCAAGCTGGACAGCTGAACGCGAAAGGGGCGCCGCCGGGTGGACCCCGACGACGCCCCTTCAATGTCCCGGCCCAACGGGCCGAACCCGTTACTTCAGATACTGGGCGATGTACTTGTTCATTTCGAACATCGAGCACTCGTCCTTGCCGAAGATCGCCTTCAGCTTGGCATCGGCCACGATGGTGCGCTTGTCGGTGGGCTTCTGCAGATTGTTCGCCTTGATGTGGGCCCACACCTTGGACACCACTTCGCCGCGCGGCAGCGGCGTGGTGCCGATGAGGGCAGCAAGCGGACCTTGCGGCGTCAACGGCTTCATCAGCGCCGAAGTGTTGCGACCGCCCTTGGCTTCATTGGCCATGTAAATCCCCTTCTCGTGTAACACGCCCCCCGGGGGGCAAACGGCATCAGTTTTACCCTGATGAATGGCTTAAAGCGGGCTTGTCCCCCTGCGCGCAAGCGGAATTTTTACAGAGCGCCCCAATATGGCGCCAAAGCGACGGAATCGTGACTTTGTTGCAACTTTGCGCGGTCTAAAAACGCCGTGTGAAGCGCAATTGCCACCAGCGCGGCGGATTGAGCGTGGCCAGGCCGGCCACTGCGCCGGTGGCAAGCGTGCGATCGAGGCAATTCTCGCACTCGAGACTCATCAGCCAGCCGCCATCGGGAATTTCCAGCTGCAGCGCCGCGGCCACCTGCCAGCCGCCGGGCGCCACCCCGTCGACCAGGCCCAGCACCGGCGCAGCGGCGACGCCCATGCGGCTGCGCCA
>NZ_WNJP01000357.1 GCF_009733735.1 Sandarakinorhabdus oryzae
TGCACCGGCCAGCGCGCGTTGCTGCGCGGGCTTTGCCACCAGCCGCCGGCCTGCCAGCGCACGTCCTGCGGCTTCAGCACGGTCAGCACGCCGGCCTTGCTGCGGTGGCTGCCGCCGGCCCACAGCGCGCCGCCCTTGCCATCGCGCATGCGGAACAGGGTGACGGCGCTGCCATCATCCATGTTGAGGCCCAGCCAGTCCCAGCCAACGGCTTGGCGGTTCATCAGCGTCGATGACCATTCGCGGTCCAGCCAGGCCGTGCCCGTCACCGCCTCGCCATTCACCAGCCCAGCAACGGCCAGTTGCGGCCAGCTGTAATAATGGCTGGCCTCGCCCGGCGCCGGCCCCTTGCGGCTGAAGCCGCCCTCGCCTTGCAGGATCACGGCCTGCTTCGGCGTGAAGGCCAGATCAAAGGCAAAGCCTGTCCCGGCAAGTTTCGCGTGCAGCTTGCCATCCGGGCCGCGCCACAGCCGCCAATCATCCACCCCCACATCCATGTCGCCCACCCGCGCGGCGGCGAGGCCAAAGCCGGCGCGGGCGATACGGGCGGCATGGCGCAATTTGCCGTGCGCCGGATCGGCGAGCGCGGCATGGGCAAAGATCACCTGGCGCGGCACGAAGGCTGACGGGTTCCTGGTGTCGATATCAGGACGGGTGCGGAAAAAGGTAATCTGGAATCCCTGCTTGCCCTTGGCCGTGTCGAGCCAGCCGGTCACATACCACCATTCGGTGCGGAAATCGGGGTGCGCGCCGTGATCGGCAGGAAAGCGCATCGCCACGCCCGGCTGCACCGGCGCGAACGTCGCCGCCAGCAGCAGCGGCAGCAGAGCGAGGAGCGCCAGCCGCTTCACCAGTCCGCCCGCACCGCCTGCAGTGCGTGCTTGCCGAGCGCGCGCCGGCCCGCCACCACCGCCGTG
>NZ_WNJP01000358.1 GCF_009733735.1 Sandarakinorhabdus oryzae
ACACGACGATGACGAGATGGACCGTATTGCCGCTGCCGCCGCGAAGGCGCGGCCGGGGACCGTGGTAGCAAGGGAAGGGCTGTCAATTGAGATTTGAGCGGAGCGCATGTTTTGGCAGCGCGCTCAGCACGGATTTTGGCACAAGACTTGGGTCCGATTAACACATCGGCCGATCCGTGTCCCAAATCCGGCGTTCGCTTCGTTTTACAGCACGTTCGTTACGAACGTCGAATTTTAAGGGACACCGGAAGAATATATGATTTTGGTGTGGTTTTGGTTCGCAGGTCCGCTGTCGGGGCGCGCCGGATACCATGCGGACTTGCGAACCACCACGCCGGAACCGTTGTCGCATAAGGCGCGGCGCGGCATAATTGATACCAGATTTCCTTTAGCATCAGGTTGATTCCGATGGACATGTCAGGACTCGTTTCCGGCGCCGGCGGCTTTATCGCGTCCGCGTTTGTGGTGGCCGGATACACCATGCGGACGATGATCCCGCTTCGCATCTTCGGCATTCTCACCAACGTTCTGCTCATCGGATTTTCAGTGGTTCATCATCACTATCCGGTGATGGTGCTGCACATGATCCTGCTGCCGCTTAACGTCTACCGGCTGCGGGAAATGCTGCTGCTGGTCCGCGAAGTAAAGAAGTCGGTCAACAGCGATCTGTCCATGGCGTGGCTGAAGCCGTTCATGACCGAGCGCAAATGCAAGGCCGGCGAGATACTTTTCTACAAGTACGAGAAGGCCGAGGAGATGTTCTACATCGTCAGCGGACGTTTCCGGCTTGTGGAGTCGGGGATCGAACTGCCGAAGGGCGCCATCGTCGGCGAACTCGGCATGCTCTCGCCGTCCAACAAGCGGACTCAAACGCTGGAATGCCTTGAGGGCGGGATCATCCTT
>NZ_WNJP01000359.1 GCF_009733735.1 Sandarakinorhabdus oryzae
CGTGCCAGGCAGGCCCAGCTTGCCGCGGATGGCGGGTGCCAGCCACGGATCGGGCGACGGCCGGCCGGGCCAGGTCGCTTCGTTGAGGCCGGCGAGCACCAGCACGTCGGCGCGGGTCAGCTGCGCTTCGACCGGGCCCAGGATGGCAAGGCGGGGATGTCCCTGCCCCGGCACGCGCACGCTGCTGCCTGCCATCAGCGCCGACAGCAGGGCCGGCGCCTCGTCGGGACGGAATCCGCCGAACAGGGCGCCGTGCACTTCCACATCGGCAACCAGCGCCGCCAGTTGCCGTCCTTCCGGCCCGGCCCAGGCGCCGTCGCCAGCCAATCTGCCCAATGTATCGCGCAGCGCCGCCATCAGCGCCGGCAGGGCGATTTCGGATGATCCGCGCAATTGCTCCAGCGGTGCCAGCGCTTCGGCCACCTGGTTCCACCATGAAGTATTGGCGGCGATGCGGTGCTTGCGCTGCTCATGCACCCAGCGGTCAATGGCCTCGCCGGCGGCCTCCAGCCCCGGCGGCGGGCGGACTCCACGCAAGGCGATATCAGCCAGCTGCACGCCGGCGCGGAAATCGCCGTTTTCGGGCCTTACCAGCGCATGTTTCAGCACTGCCAGCAGCCGCGCTGGGGCAAAATCCTCGGCCATCGCTTCCACCGCCGCCAACGCCAGCGCGCCGGGCGGAGTGAGCAGCAAAGGGGTGCCGGCCGAGGAATCGATGGCAATGCCCCAACGCCGGCAATGGGCGGCGACGCGGCGGGCGAGCAGCGGATCGGGCGTGATCAAGGCGGCGCGCTGGCCGGGCTCTTCCAGCGCCTGGCGCAGCGCCAATGCCACCACCTGCGCCTCTTCGGCAGCCGTCGCGCATTCGGCCAGCGCCAGGCCGTGCGTGGCCGCGGGCGG
>NZ_WNJP01000036.1 GCF_009733735.1 Sandarakinorhabdus oryzae
CACCAGCAGGCCGCCGCCACCAACCCGGCCCGGCGCGGCCCGACCCGCTCCACCCAGCCGCCCCAGGTGGCGGCCGCCAGGCCGAGCACGACGAAGAACAAGGTATAGACCCAGACGAGGTCGCTCACCCGCCAGTCGCAACCGGTGGTGGTGAGGGCAGCGCCGAGGCTGGTGCACGTCTCGGCCCCCAGCGCGCGGCTGAGTGGCAGCCAGAACACCGAAAAGCCATAGGCCATGCCGATGCACAGATGGATGGCGAGCGCGCAGGGTGGCACCAGCCAGCGGTCAAAGCCCGGCGGTGCGGTGATGCGGTCGCGTGACAGAAAATCCCCCATGGCCGCCCCGCTGCCCGGTCAGGCAGGTGCGGTCAACGGGTGGGTTGACGCAGGCGGGTCAGCGCCCCTTCCACTCCGGCTTGCGCTTCTGGGCAAAGGCCAGCGGGCCTTCGCGCAGGTCTTCCGAGCGGAACAGCGCCTGCACGGCCGGATATTTGCCCTGGCCTTCATAGGCCGCGCGCAGGGACGGCTCTTCCAGCCCTTTCAGCACCGCCTGCTTGGACGCGCGCAGCGAGAGCGGGGAGAGTTCGCAGATGGCCGCGGCCAGTGCGCGGGCGCGGGCCATCAGATCGGCGGCGGGCACGACTTCGGCGACAAAGCCCAGGTCCTTGCCTTCAGCGGCGGAAACCGTGCGGGCAGTGAGGATCATCGCCATGGCGCGCGACAGGCCGATGGCGCGCGGCAGCCGGTGCAGGCCGCCGGCCAGCGCGGCGAGGCCAACCTTGGGTTCGGGCAGGGCGAAGGTCGCGGTGTCGGCGGCCAGGATGATGTCGGAGGCCAGCGCCACTTCGAAACCGCCGCCCATGGCGACGCCGTTCACTGCGGCGATCACCGGCTTGTCGAGATCCCAGCGGCTGGTCAGCCCGCCAAAGCCCGACGGCGGCACGGTGATGGCATTGCCTTCGGCCTGCCATCGCAGGTCATTGCCGGCGCTAAACGCCCGCTCCCCGGCGCCAGTGATGATGGCGACCCACAGATCGGGATCGGCGGAAAAGCCGTTGAACACCTCGTCCAGTTCGGCATTGGCCGGCGGGTGCAGGGCGTTCATGCGCTCCGGCCGGTTGATCGTCACCACCAGCACGCGGCCTTCACGCTCCACCGTCACATGTTCATAGGCCATGGCTCATCCTCCTGCTGGTCGCCTTCTTGCCACGGCCGGCGCCACGGCACGGCCTGATGAAAGCATGGGGACTACCAGCCCAGGGCCTGCCGCGCCTGCCGTGCCTGGCGCGGCGAGCTCAATTCGATCATCAGCCGGGTGATGTGATGGCCATGGGCGACATCGTTGCGGAAGAAGCACCAGTCAACGATGGCGTCCGGCGTGATCTCCACCATGTCGCCCTGGCGAAAGGCGGGATTGATCGGCGGGTTGGCCAGGCTGCCACGGATGATGCCATCGTTGCGGCTGATGCCCATGGCCCAGATCAGTTCGCGGTCGGGCAGGCCGCGGCCGTGGTTGAGATCGAATTTCAGACCGAAATCGCTGTCGCCTGGCGCGTTGGCGTCCAGCGCCGCCCAGAACTCGGGCAGGCTGTCACGGGCCTGCTGCTTGGCCACCTCCATGCGGGGATCATCAAGATCGAACACCATGCCGGCCGGCGGCGCCAGTCGCCGCCACAGCAGCCAGAGCGCCGAGAGCACGGCAAGCGCGATCAGCAGGATCTTCATCGCCGCCTGTTCTGCCATGCGCGGGCAGGGAACAGAAGGGCCAAAACGGAAAACGCCCGGCCGTTTGCCGGGCCGGGCGTTCCGTGACGAGACGATTGACGCTGCCACCACTCGGCGCCGGCCGGGGCCAATGCCCCCATCTGCCCCAGCCGGCGCGCGCAGCCTTTGCCCTTTCCGGTTGACCCGTTCCGGACCGGCGCGCAGCGGTGAAAGACGTCAGACGTCTATCTCCCCGAAACCGCGCCTTGCGAGCGTGATTCCGTTGGCAGGTGATATGCCGATTCTTTGCCCCTGTCAGGGCGCAGTTTGCGCCGGCTTGCAACGATTTCGCTGACTGTGGCTTCGCTGCAACAACTGGTTAAGCTTAAGAAATCTCCGGCGTGCTTGCCCTGACGGTCAGCCATGCTAAGGCGCCATTCACATAAGCCATTGCAACGAGAAAACCCGTGCGCCTGTCCCGCTATTTCATGCCCGTCCTCAAGGAAACGCCTGGCGAGGCGCAGGTGATTTCGCACCAGCTGATGCTGCGCGCCGCGATGGTGCGGCAGACCAGTGCAGGCATCTATGCCTGGCTGCCGCTGGGCAAGCGCGTGCTGGCCAATATCGAACGCATCGTGCGCGAGGAGCAGGACCGCGCCGGCGCCATCGAAGTGCTGATGCCGACCATCCAGTCGTCGGACCTGTGGAAACAGTCCGGCCGTTACGACGCCTATGGCCCGGAGATGCTGCGCATCACCGATCGGCACGACCGCGAGATGCTGTTCTCCCCCACAGCCGAGGAATTGTTCACCGCCATCTTCCAGGGCGGCGCCAAATCCTATCGCGACCTGCCGCGCAACATCTACCAGATCCAGTGGAAGTTCCGCGACGAGGTGCGCCCGCGCTTTGGCGTGCTGCGCGGCCGCGAGTTCCTGATGAAGGACGCCTACAGCTTCGATCTGGATTTCGACGGCGCGGTGCACAGCTACAACCGCATGTTCATCGCCTACATGCGCACATTTGCACGCATGGGGCTGAACGCGATTCCGATGCAGGCCGACACCGGCCCGATCGGCGGCGACCTTAGCCACGAGTTCATCGTGCTGGCCCCGACAGGCGAGAGCGATGTTTTCTATCACGAGAACTGGCTGAAGCCGCGCGACACCAGTGCGATCAACGCCGATGACCGCCAGGCGCTGGCTGCGTTCATCGATGGCCTCAACGCCGATTATGCCGCCACCGATGAAAAGCGTGATCTCGCCGCCGAAGCCGCCTGCGGGGCGGCGCTGAAGCGGTCGAAGGGGATCGAGGTCGGCCAGGTCTTCTATTTCGGGGACAAGTACACGACGCCGATGGGCGTGACCGTGCAGGGCCCGGATGGCGCGCCCGTGACGCCGCTGATGGGCAGCTATGGCATTGGCGTGTCGCGCCTGGTCGGCGCCATCATCGAGGCCTGCCATGATGAGGCCGGGATCGTCTGGCCCGAAGCGGTGGCGCCGTTCAAGGTCGCGCTGATCAACCTGCGCGCCGACGATGCCGCCTGCCAGCAGGCCTGCGACAAGCTCTATGCGGATTTCACCGCGGCAGGCGTGGACGTGCTTTATGACGACCGCGACGAACGTGGCGGCGCCAAGTTTGCCACCGCTGATCTGATCGGCCTGCCGTGGCAGGTGATCGTTGGCCCCAAGGGGCTGGCCGCCGGTGTGGTGGAATTGAAGCGCCGCGCCACTGGTGAGCGGGTCGAGGTGCCGATCGATGCCGTGGTGAGCCGGGTTTGATTACCGCTTACGAGCGCATGGTCGCCCGGCGTTACCTGATGCCGGGGCAGGGGGAGGGGTTCATCTTCCTGGTGGCCGGGATCAGCCTGGTGGCCGTGGCGCTCGGCGTCGCTGCGTTGATCGCGGTGATGAGCGTGATGAACGGCTTTCGCGCCGAGCTGTTCGATCGCATCCTGGGATTGAATGGCCATGCCGTCGTGCAGGGCTATGGCGGGCGGCTGGAACGCTGGCCGCAATTGCTGGCGGAAACACAGAAGCTGCCCGGTGTCACCAGCGCATTGCCGTTGATCGAACAGCCGTTGATGGGCAGTGTTGGCGGCCGGGTCGAAGGCGTCATCGTGCGCGGCATGCGGCTGGCCGATATCCGCGCCAATCCGGAAATTGCCGGCAATATCCGCGGCGGCAGCCTGGCCGCGCTGGCGCCCGGCAGCAACACGGTGGCCATCGGCGCCCGCCTGGCGGAGCAGTTGAACCTGCACGTCGGCGAGCCGATCAGCCTGATCAACCCGGCCGGCCAGTCCACGCCCTTTGGCACGGTGCCGCGCATCGTTTCCTACACGGTCGCCGCCGTGTTCGAGGTCGGCGTCTATGATTATGACAAGGCCTTCGTGGTGATGCCGCTGGAAGACGCGCAGACCCTGCTGCGCCTCGACGATGCGGTTGGCATGATCGAGGTGGTCACCGACAATCCCGACAACGCCAAGCGCATCCTGGAACCCCTGCGCCAGAAACTCGCCGGCATCGCGGTGATCAACGACTGGCAGGACAGCAATTCGGCGCTGTTCTCGGCGCTGGTGGTGGAACAGACGGTGATGTTCTGGGTGCTCTCCATCATCATCGTGGTGGCGGTGTTCAACATCCTGTCTTCGCTGATCATGCTGGTGCGGGCGAAAACGCGCGACATCGCCATCCTGCGCACCATGGGCGCCAGCCGCGGCGCCATCATGCGGGTGTTCGTCAGTGTGGGCACCATCATCGGCACCGCCGGCGTCGCGGCCGGCCTGGTGCTGGGCTTTGCGCTGCTCACCTTCCGGCAGGAGATTGTCGACGGCGTGTCGCGGCTGACCGGCACCAATATCTGGGATCCGTCAGTGCGCTATCTGACGCTGCTGCCGGCCAAGACCGATCCGATGGAGGTGCTCGCCATCGTCGTGCTGGCCGTGCTCCTGAGCTTCCTCGCCACGCTCTACCCGGCGTGGAAGGCCGCCTCCACCGATCCGGTGACGGTGCTGCGCTATGAATGAGCCGGTGCTGCAGGTGACGGGCCTGGCCCGCAGTTTCGAACAGGGCGGCGACCGCATCGAGGTGCTGGCCGGCGTCGATCTGGCCATCGCGCCCGGCGAGATCGTGGCGCTCTTGGGGCCGTCCGGCTCCGGCAAGTCCACCCTCCTGCAAGCTGTCGGCCTATTGGAAGGCGGCTTTTCGGGCCGGATCCGCATCTGCGGCGAGGAGGTCGGCAATCTCGATGACCTCGGCCGCACCCGCGTGCGCCGGCAGCGGCTGGGCTTTGTCTATCAGTTCCACCATTTGCTCCCCGATTTCACCGCGCGCGAAAATGTCATGCTGGCCCAGATGGTTGCCGGCGTGCCGGACGCATCAGCCAGCACCCGTGCCGACGAGTTGCTGACCGCGCTCGGCCTTGGTGCCCGGCTCACCCACAAGCCGGCGCAGCTTTCGGGCGGCGAACAGCAGCGCGTCGCTGTCGCCCGCGCGCTCGCCAATCACCCGGCGCTGGTGCTCGCTGATGAGCCGACCGGCAACCTCGATGAAGCCACCGCTGGCCTGGTGCTGGCCGCCTTCCTCGATCTGGTGCGCTCCACGGGCGCCGCAGCGCTGGTTGCCACCCACAATGTCGCCTTGGCGCGTAAGATGGACCGCGTCGTCACGTTGCAGCATGGGCGGCTGGTGGCGATAGAATAACTGGGGACAAAGCGTCGCCGACGGTTGGCAGGAACCATCAGCCCTGCGCATAGTTTTGCCATGCCGCACGCCGGATTCGTCCCTCTTCGCTGCCACAGCGCCTTTTCGATGCTGGAAGGCGCCATCCAACCGGAATCGCTGGCCAAAGTGGCGCGCCAGATGCGGTTTCCGGCGATTGGCCTGGCAGACCGGGCCAACATGTTTGCCGCGATGGATTTCTCTGCTGCGGCCAAGGATGCAGGTGTCCAGCCGCTGATCGGCGCGCTGGTGCCGGTGGAGCGGCCCGGCGCGGCCACCATCCACAATCGCCCGGTCATCGACTGGCTGGTGCTCTATGCCCAGGATGACGCCGGCTACACCAATCTCATCTCGCTGGTCTCGGAAGCGCATCTGGGCTCCGAGGTTGCCGGCGATCCGCTGCTGCGGCTGGCGCAGTTCGAAGGGCGCACTGATGGCCTCATTTGCCTGACCGGCGGCGCCGATGGCGCGCTGGCGCGGCTGCTCGCCGAAGGTCAGGCGGTCGAGGCCATGGCCGACCAGCTGGAAGCGCTGTTTCCGGGCCGGCTCTATGTCGAGATCTCGCGCAGCGGCGAGCCCATCGAGCAGAAGAGCGAGGCCGGGCTGTTGCGGCTGGCCGAAGCGCGCGGGCTGCCCATCGTCGGCACCGCGCCGGTCAAATATCTCACCCCCGACATGCACGAGGCGCACGACGTGCTGCTGTGCATCGCCGATTCCTCCTATGTCGAGGCCGAGGACCGCCGCCGCTCCAACCCGGAGCAATGGCTGAAATCCGGCGACGACTGGCTGAAGCTGTTCGCCGATCTGCCCGAAGCCATCGCCAATACCATCGTTGTCGCCCAGCGCTGCGCCGTGATGGCGCCGAGCCGCAAGCCGATCCTGCCGCGGCTTTCGGCCGGCGGCGAGGACGAGGCGCTGAAGGCGCAGGCCGGGGCTGGCCTCGAAAAGCGGCTCGATGTGCTCGGCCTCGATGAAGCGGCGCGCCAGCCCTATCGCGAGCGGCTGGCGTTCGAGGTCAATGTCATCACCGGCATGGGGTTTTCCGGTTACTTCCTGATCGTGGCCGATTTCATCGTGTGGGCGAAGGGGCAGGGGATTCCGGTCGGACCGGGGCGCGGCTCCGGCGCCGGCTCCGTCGTGGCCTGGGCGTTGACCATCACCGATCTCGATCCGCTCGAGCATGGCCTGCTGTTCGAACGCTTCCTCAATCCCGACCGCGTCTCGATGCCCGATTTCGACATCGACTTCTGCGAAACGCGGCGCGGCGAGGTCATCGATTATGTCCAGCAACGCTATGGCCGCGAACAGGTGGCGCAGATCATTACCTTCGGGAAGATGAAGGCGCGCGCGGTGTTGAAGGACGTCGGCCGCGTGCTGCAGATGCCCTATGGCCAGACCGACCGGCTGGCGAAACTGGTGCCCAACCACCCGACCGATCCGTGGACGCTGGCCCGCGCCCTGGGCCGCGGCGAGGACAAGGACGGCAAGCGCTACACCGGCGAGATGGCCTTCATGGTGGAGGTGGAGCGCGATCCCAAGGTCAAGCGCCTCGTCGATATCGCGCTGCAGCTGGAAGGCCTGCCACGCCACAGCTCCACCCATGCCGCCGGCGTGGTGATCGGGGACCGGCCGCTCAGCGAACTGGTGCCGCTCTACCGCGATCCGCGTTCCGACATGCCGGTGACGCAGTTCGAGATGAAGGCTGCCGAAAAGGCCGGGCTGGTGAAGTTCGACTTCCTGGGTCTGAAAACATTGTCGGTGCTCGACCGGGCCGGGTCGATGCTGCGGGCGCGCGGCGTGGAGGTGGATTGGGCGACGCTGCCGACCGATGATCCGGCCGTCTACAAGCTGATCGCCGAAGGCGACACGGTGGGCGTGTTCCAGTTTGAATCGGAAGGCATGCGCCGGGCGCTCTCGCAGGTGCGGCCCGACTGTTTCGCCGACATCGTCGCGCTCGGCGCGCTCTATCGCCCCGGCCCGATGGACAATATCCCCAGCTTTGCCCTGCGCAAGGCCGGCCGCGAGAAGGTGGAGCTGCTGCATCCGGCGATGGAGCCGATCCTGCGCGAGACCTATGGCATCATCGTCTACCAGGAACAGGTGATGAGCCTGGCGCGTGAACTGGCCGGTTACAGCCTGGGCGAGGCCGACCTGCTCAGGCGCGCCATGGGCAAGAAGATCCATGCCGAGATGGTGGCGCAGAAGGCGCGCTTTGCCGAAGGCGCGGAGAAGAACGGCATCGATGCCGGTACGGCCGAGGCCATCTTCGAATTGATCCTGAAGTTCGCCAATTATGGCTTCAACAAGAGCCACGCGGCGGCCTATGCGCTGGTGAGCTATCACACCGCCTGGCTGAAGACGCACCACCGCGCCGAATTCTATGCCGCCTCCATGGCCTATGACATCGACAACACCGACCGGTTGGCGGTGTTCGTCGATGATGCCCGTCGTGCCGGTATCGAGATGCTGCCGCCGTGCATCAACCGTTCCGCCGCTGATTTCACCGTGGATGATGGGAAGGTGCGCTATGCGCTGGCGGGCCTCAAGGGCGTCGGCCTGAAGGCGATGGAGGCGCTGGCTGCCGAGCGGGACGGGAAGGGGCCATTCCGGGACCTCGCCGATTTCGCCCGCCGCGTCGATCCGCGCGGGCTCAACAAGCGGCAGCTGGAAAGCCTGATCGCCTCGGGCGGGTTCGATGCGCTGCATCCCAATCGTGCCGGCGTGCACGCCCTGGCCGAAGCCATCATGGCCAGCGCCCAGGCCGCCACCGAAGAGCGCGAAAGCGCCCAGGTCGCGCTGTTCGGCGATGCCACCGGCGTGGCGGACCATGCCAGCCTGGCGCTGATGGTGCCCAATCTCGACTGGACGCTGGCGCAGCGCATGGCGCACGAGCAGGAGGCGTTCGGATTCTTCTTCAGCGGGCATCCCGTGGATGCCTATGCCAATGTGCTCACCGCCAATGGCGTGGTCAATTATGCCGATGTGCTGAACATGGAGCCGCCTCTGGGCGGTGGGCGCAAATCAGTGATGATGGCCGGGCGGCTGGAAGAACGGCGCTGGCGCACCACGCAGAACGGCCGGCGCTACCAGTTCCTCAGCTTTTCCGATCGGTCGGGCCAGTTCGTGACCAGCTGCTTCGATGATGATCTGCAGGAACGCATCGAGGGCCTGCTGAACGACGCGCCGGCCCTTTTGATCGGCATGGAACTGCAATGGCGCGAAGGCGAGGACGTGCCGCGCTTCACGCTGCGTTCTGCGCAGCCGCTGGCCGATCTCGCCCGCCGCACCCGAGGCCGGCTGGTGGTGCGCATCGAGCACCCGGCCGACGTGGCGACATTGCTTGGCGTGCTGGGCCCGACGCCGACGCGTGGCCGCGGTGAACTGGTCGCCGAAGTCGCCACCGATGCCGGCCCGGCCCGGCTGGTGCTCGGCCGGCATTTCCTGATCGACGCCGATCTGGAAGCCGCGCTCACGCGGGCGCTGGGGCCGGACCGGGTGGTGCAGGAAGTGCTCGATCCGCCGCAACTTGCGCTGGTCGGCTGAGCCTCAGGCGTCGGGGTTGAACACGCTCCAGCCCATGGCATGGGCGAGGCGTTCCAGCGCCAGGGTGCCGAGCAGAGAATTGCCCTGCGGTGACAGGCCGGGGGACCAGACCGCGATGCTGGCGCGACCGGGCGCGATGGCGAGGATGCCGCCGCCCACGCCGGATTTGGCCGGCAGGCCAACGCGGAAGGCGAACTCGCCGCTGGCATCATAATGGCCGCAGGTCAGCATCAGTGCATTGATGCGGCGGGTGCGTTCCGGGCTGGTGATGGTGCGGCCGCTGGCCGGATCGATGCCGCCATGGGCCAGGAAACGCCCGGCGCGGGCCAGTTGCCGGCAGCTCATGGCAATCGCGCATTGGTGGAAATAGGTGGATAGGCACGCCTCCACCGAACCGCGCACCACGCCATGGGCCTTCATGAAATGCGCCAGCGCGGCGTTGCGGTGGCCGGTGGCGGCTTCGGAATAGGCAACGGCGCCATCGGTGGCGATGCTGTCGTCGCCGGCCAGGCTGCGCACCAGTCGCAGGATGGCGCCAACGCCGGCGCGCGGATCATCGTCGCTGGTCAAAAGGTCGGTCACCGCCAGGGCGCCGGCATTGATGAACGGGTTGCGCGGCCGGCCGCCTTCGGCCTCCAGCTGCACGATCGAGTTGAAGGCGCTGCCCGACGGCTCGCGACCCACCCGGCGCCAGACCGCGTCGGGGTCGCGGTTCAGCGCCTCGACCAGCGCGAACAGCTTGGAGACCGACTGGATGGAAAAGCGTGTGTCGGCATCGCCGGCGCTGTGCTCCTGGCCATCAGCATCGATCACCACCAGGCCGAAATGATCGGCCGATACCTTGGCCAGTTCGGGGATATAATCGGCCACGGCGCCGCGGTGGGGCATGGCCTGCATCTCGGCGGCGATGCCGGATACCAGTGTTGCCAGATCCGCCATGCGCCACGCTCCTCAATATGCTGCTGATATGCTCAGGCTTCGGCCATCCGTGCAAATGCGGAGGTGGAATCCGCATTTTTGGCTGGCAAGCGGCGTTTGCGTAGTGTATCTCCGTGAAAAGAGGGGCGCAGGATACACACCGGGATCAGGCCAGGAAAAGGCCATCCCCTTGGGAGGACACGCATGGCGACGCAGTTGCAGGATACCCGTATCACCCAATCGCTGCCGCAGGGCAGTGTGGCCTGGCCGCTGCCGCCGCGCACCCGGCCCGATCTGCCCAACCACGACCCGGCCACGCTGGAGCAGTATCTGCGCAGCGCGCCGCTGGAAGAGGTGGATATCGCTGATCCGCTGTGGTGGGAGACGGATACCAACCACGTCTATTTCAAGCGCCTGCGCGATGAAGCGCCGGTGTTCTTCACCAGCCAGAACAGCAACCGCCACCGCGGTTTCTGGAACGTCACCCGCTGGAACGACGTGATGGCGGTGGACACCAACCACCAGGTGTTCAGTTCGGAAGCCACGCTGGGCGGCATCACCCTGTTCGACATGGACCCGGATTTCATCATGCCGATGTTCATCGCCATGGATCCGCCCAAGCATGACGTGCAGCGCAAGGCTGTGAACCCGATCGTTTCTGGCCAGAATCTCGCCGGCTATGAAAGCCTGATCCGCGAGCGCACCCAGGAAGTGCTGGATGGCCTGCCGCGCGGCGAGGTGTTCGACTGGGTGGACCGCGTGTCCATCGAGCTGACCAGCCGCATGCTGGCGACGCTGTTCGGCTGGCCGCAGGAACGCCGCCGCATGCTGACCTATTGGTCGGATATCTCCACGTCCGATCCGGAACTGCCGGGCAACCCGGGCAAGGAAGAGCGCCAGGGCATCCTTTTGGGCATGCTGCAGGAATTCACCATGCTGTGGAATGAGCGGGTGAATGCCGAGCCGACGGGCGACCTGGTTTCCATGCTGGCGCACAACCCGGCGACGCGGAACATGCCGCCGATGGAGTTCATGGGCAATCTCGTGCTGCTGATCGTCGGCGGCAACGACACCACCCGCAACTCGATCTCGGGCGGCCTTTATTTCCTCAACAAGAACCCGGCCGAGTATGACAAGCTGCGCGCCAATCCAGCCCTGGTCGAGAACATGGTCAGCGAGATCATCCGCTATCAGACGCCGCTGGCCCACATGCGCCGCACCGCCCTGCAGGACACTGTGCTGGGCGGCCAGTTGATCCACAAGGGCGACAAGGTGGTGATGTGGTATGTGTCGGCCAACCGCGACGAGCGTGTGCTCGACCGGCCGGAAGAGTTCATCATCGACCGTCCGCGCGCCCGCCAGCACATGAGCTTCGGTTTCGGCATCCACCGCTGCGTGGGCAACCGCCTGGCGGAACTGCAGCTGAAGATCCTGTGGGAAGAAATCCTGAAGCGCTTCGACAAGATCGAGGTGGTGGAGGAGCCGGAGCGGGTGCCGAGCGCATTCGTGCGCGGTTACAAGAAGATGCTGGTCCGTATTCCGGCCTGAACCGAGGACAAGATGGTCAAGATCATTTACGTCGAGCACAACGGTGCTCGCCACGAAGTCAATGTGCCGGAAGGCGAGAATCTGATGGAAGGCGCGGTGCAGAACAATGTGCCGGGCATCGATGGCGACTGCGGCGGCAACGCGGCCTGTGCCACCTGCCATTGCTATATCCCGTCGGAATGGCAGGCAGTGACCGGTGAGCGCAGCGAGCAGGAAGACGCGATGATCGAGCTGGCGGACACCGCCAAGCCGAACAGCCGTCTGGCCTGCCAGATCAAGGCGAGCGCGGCGATGGAGGGCATGGAACTCCACATGCCGGCGACGCAGCACTGATCGCAGTCGGGCGCGCAAATAGCGCAGCTATTTGCCGACTCCGGCAAGATCGGCCAGCGAGCGAAAAGGGCGGGGCATTCCCCGCCCTTTTTGACTCGTCTGACGGCGCGGCTTTGCCGCGCTCTTTCGTTCTTGCTTCCTCCGGCACCCTCAGCGGACTCGGCGGCTCCGCCGCCGGCCGCGGCCGCTTGCCCCCACCCTAAAACCGCGCCACACTCAAATCACCAGATCAACCGGGGACTCGCCACCATGCCGCTTTCACTCCACGCTGCCTTCGTGCCGTCCTGCCGCCAGATCATTGGCGGCTGCCTGAACGTGCTGACCAAGGCCGAAGCCGCCGGGATCACCGACCTTGGCGAGGCGCGACTGGCGCCGGACATGTATCCGCTGGCGTTCCAGGTGAAGCAGGTCGCGATGCACAGCAAGGGCGCCATCGAGGCCGTGCGCAAGGGCGTGTTCACGCCGGGCGGCGACCCATTGAGCGCTGACTATGCGACCTTCAAGGCCGCCCTGCAGGATGCCGACGCCGCCCTGGCCAGCGTCACCGAAGCAGAAATGGAAGGCTTCATCGGCGGCACCACCCTGTTCGCCTTTGGTGAGCGCAAGATGCCGTTCAAGAGCGAGGATTTCCTCTTGAGCTTCAGCCAGCCCAATTTCTATTTCCACGCGACCATGGTCTACGCCATTTTCCGCAACCAGGGGCTGGCGCTGGGCAAGATGGATTACATGGGCCGGCCCCGCCTGGCGATGTAAGCCTGGCGCTGTGCGTGTCGCATTGCCCATGCGGGCTCGCGGTTGCATAAGCGGCCGCAAAGGAGCCTCATCATGACCCGCACCCTCATCCTCGCCCTCCTGCTTTCGGCGCCCGCCCTGGCCGCGCCCGTGACGCAGGGTCCGCCCAACGTGCCGGAGAAAAAGCCCGCCTTTACCGGCCAGACGCGCATCGATGCGGTGACGGCGAAGACCAGGCTGGCGGTGACCGAGATCGCCACCGGGCTCAACAAGCCGTGGGCGGTGGCGCAGCTGGACGGCGGGCGCTTCCTCGTCTCCGAAAAGGCGGAAGGCCGGCTGACCATCGTCGCCGCCGACGGCAGCAAGACGCCGGTGACCGGCACGCCCGCCACCGATTCCCGCAACCAGGGCGGCATGCTGGGCGTTGCCAACCCCGGCGATGGCTGGATTTACTGGACCTATTCGGAACCGCGTGAAGGCGGCAACGGCACGGCGGCGGCCCGTGGCCACCTGGTCGGCAGCGAGATGCGCGATGTGCAGGTGATCTTCCACCAGATGCCGACGCTGGATTCGACCTATCACTATGGCGGCCGCCTGGTCTTCCCCAAGGATGGCACGCTGATCATCACCCTGGGTGAGCGCTCGATCATCCCGGGCCGCATGCAGGCGCAAAAGCTCGACAGCCTGCTCGGCAAGATCGTGCGCGTGAACCGCGACGGCACCATCCCGAAAGACAATCCGTTCGTGGGCAAGGAGGGCGCCCGGCCGGAAATCTGGTCCTACGGCAACCGCAACGTGCAGGGCGCCGCGCTGGATGCCAAGGGTCGGCTGTGGGAGGTGGAGCACGGTCCTCAGGGCGGGGACGAATTGAACCTGATCCAGAAGGGCCATGACTATGGCTGGCCCAGCATCACCTATGGCGAGGAATATTCGGGCAAGCCGATTGCCGACAACGCCACCCAGGCGCCGGGCATGGAGCAGCCGGTCTATTACTGGGACCCGGTGATCGCGCCGTCGGGCATGGTCTTCTACAGCGGCAAGGCGATGCCGGAGTTCAAGGGCAATATCTTCATCGGCGGCCTGCGCAGCCAGGCGCTGGTGCGGCTGGTGATGAAGAACGACCGCGTGGTGGGCGAGGAGCGGCTGCTGACCGACCGCAAGCAGCGCATCCGCGATGTCATCGAAGGCAAGACCGGCGAGCTTTACCTCGTCACCGACGATGCCGACGGCAAGCTGCTGAAGGTGACGCCGGCGGGCTGACGCTGGCTTGACGGGAAGGGTGCGCTTCGCTAAGCGCGCCACTTCCAAACCCCATGCAGGGAACATATCCGGTGCACGGCTGATGCCATGCTCCCCCTGCAGCGGACCAACCGGAGGAAGAAGACTATGGCGACTCCCGTCGTTTCCATGGCGCAGCTGCTCGAAGCCGGCGCGCATTTTGGCCACCAGACCCACCGCTGGAACCCGAAGATGAAGCCTTACATCTTCGGTGAGCGCAATGGCGTCCACATCATCGATCTGTCGCAGACCGTGCCGCTGTTTGCCCGCGCGCTCGATTTCGTGCGCGTGTCGGTGCAGCATGGCGGCAAGGTGCTGTTTGTCGGCACCAAGCGCCAGGCGCAGGACCCGATCGCCGAAGCCGCGCGCCGCTGCGGCCAGCATTATGTCAACCACCGCTGGCTGGGCGGCATGCTCACCAACTGGAAGACCATCTCGGGCTCGATCCGCAAGTTCAAGCAGCTGGAAGAAACCCTGTCGGGTGACACCACCGGCCTGACCAAGAAGGAAGTGCTGAAGCTTACCCGCGAGCGCGACAAGTTCGAAGCCTCGCTGGGCGGCATCCGCGACATGGGCGGCCTGCCGGAAGTGATCTTCATCATCGACGTCAACAAGGAAGAGCTGGCGGTCAAGGAAGCCAATGTGCTGGGCATCCCGGTCGTGGCCATTCTCGATTCCAACACTGATCCGACCGGCATTTCCTTCCCGGTGCCGGGCAACGACGACGCCAGCCGCGCCATCCAGCTCTATGTCAACGCAATTGCCGATGCCGTGCTGGAAGCCAAGCAGGGCCGCGCCGCCGATCTGGGCGTTGACCTGGGTGCGATGGAAGAAGCCCCGGTCGAGTATGTCGCCCCGGAAGCTGACGTCGCTGCCGAAGTCGCTGCCGAACCGGTGGTGGAAGCCCAGCCGGAAGCCTGAGGCTTCCCGTTTTCGAACCAACGGGAGGCTGGGCGCTGCAGGTGCCCGGCCTCTTGTCACACATATTTCATGATGGCCGGGCATGGCCCTGCCGTCACAGAAGAAGGAGCCGCACAATGGCTGATATCACCGCCTCGATGGTGAAGGATCTGCGCGACAAGACCGGCGCGGGCATGATGGACTGCAAGAAAGCGCTGGCCGAAACCGCTGGCGACATGGAAGCCGCTGTTGACTGGCTGCGCGCCAAGGGCCTCGCTGCCGCTGCCAAGAAGGCCGGCCGCACCGCGGCGGAAGGCCTGGTTGGCGTGGCCGTGGCCGGCACCAAGGGCGCCGCTGTCGAAGTGAACAGCGAAACCGACTTCGTTGCCAAGAACGACATCTTCCAGGCCTTCGTGTCGACCGTGACCGGCCTGGCGCTGGACACCGGCGCCGATGCCGCCGCGCTGGCCGCGCTGCCCTTCCCGGGCGGCGATGGCAGTGTGGCTGACAAGCTGACCGCCAACATCGCCACCATCGGCGAGCACCAGTCGCTGCGCCGCACCGCCACGCTGGAAGTGGGCGAAGGCGTTGTCGCCTCCTACGTCCACAACGCCATTGCGCCCGGCATCGGCCGCATCGGCGTGCTGGTCGGCCTGGAATCGGCGGCCCCGGCTTCGGTGCTGGAACCGCTCGCCAAGCAGCTGGCCATGCACGTGGCCGCCGCCAGCCCGCTGGCGCTCGACGAAGCCGGCCTTGATCCGGCGCTGGTGGAGCGTGAGCGCGCCATCGCCCGCGAGAAGGCTGCCACCTCGGGCAAGCCGGCCGAGATCATCGAGAAGATGATCGAAGGCGGCGTGCGCAAGTTCGCCCAGGAATCGACCCTGGTGAACCAGGTGTTCGTGATCGACGGCAAGTCGAAGGTGAGCGATGTCGTTGCCGCCGCCGCCAAGGCCGCCGGCACGCCGATCACGCTGAAGGGCTTTGTCCGCATGCAGCTGGGCGAAGGCATCGAGAAGCAGCAGAGCGATTTCGCGGCGGAAGTCGCGGCCGCCGCTGGTCTCTGAACCAGGCGCTTTCAAATCGGGCGGGCCGGGGTGCACCCTCGGCCCGCCCTTTTTGTGGCCCGGTTCGGCCCTGCCGCGTCCGGCTTGTCCACGCTTTTTCGATGGACGCCGCTTGGCAGCGCGGCCAACGACGGCTAGTGACCTGTGGTCCTGACACAGAGTGAACAGCAAGCGCATGACGTCATCCGCCCCAGCCTACAAGCGCATCCTGTTGAAGCTGTCGGGCGAGGCCGCGATGGGCGACCAGTCGTTCGGCATCGATCCCGCAACAGTGGCGCGCGTGGCCGGCGAAGTGAAGGCAGCCAAGGATGCCGGGCACGAGATCTGCCTGGTCATCGGCGGCGGCAACATCTTCCGCGGCATGGCTGGCGCCGCCAAGGGCATGGACCGCACCACCGCCGATTATATGGGCATGCTGGCCACCGTGATGAACGCCCTGGCCATGCAGGATGCGCTGGAAGCCATCGGCGTTTCCACCCGTGTCCAATCGGCGCTGCAGATGAACCAGGTGTGTGAACCCGTCATCCTGCGCCGCGCCATGCGCCACCTGGAAAAGGGCCGGGTGGTGATCTTTGCCGCCGGCGTGGGCGCGCCCTATTTCACCACCGACAGCGGCGCTGCCCTGCGTGCGTCCGAAATGAAATGCGATGCACTGCTGAAGGGTACCAGCGTTGACGGCGTGTACGACAGCGACCCCAAGACCAACCCCAATGCCCGCCGCTTTGACCGCATCGGATATGACCGGGTGCTGGCCGATAATCTGAAGGTGATGGACGCCGCGGCCGTTTCGCTGTGCCGCGACAACCAGATCCCGATCGTGGTGTTCAACATCCGCGAACCAGGTAATCTGGCCCGCGTGCTGGCCGGCCAGAGCGTGTCGACCACGGTGGGCCCCATCGAACAGCAAATTTCAGAGGGACAGACGAATGGCTGATTTCGACCCCGGCCCGTTCAAGGCCGATCTGGAACGCCGCACCGCCGGCGCCATCGATGCGCTCAAGCATGACCTCGGCAGCTTGCGCACCGGGCGCGCCAACACCAGCCTCTTGGATACCGTGCATGTCGAAGTCTATGGCTCCTCGATGCCGCTGAGCCAGGTCGCCACCGTGACCGTGCCGGAACCGCGCATGCTGAGCGTGCAGGTGTGGGACAAGTCCAACGTGACGCCAGTGGAAAAGGCCATTCGCTCGGCCGGCCTAGGTCTCAACCCGATCACCGATGGCCAGACCCTGCGCCTGCCGATCCCGGACATGACCGAGGAGCGCCGCAAGGAAATGGTGAAGCTGGCCGGTTCCTACGCCGAAAAGGCCAAGATCGCCGCCCGCAACGTCCGCCGCGATGGCATGGAAGCGCTGAAGGCGGCCGAGAAGAAGGGCAAGATCAGCCAGGATGAGCAGAAGCGCTATGAAGGCGACGTCCAGAAGATCACCGACAAGGCGATGGTCGATATCGATGCCGCCGTGGCCGCCAAGGAAAAGGAAATCCTCGGCAAGTGACGGCGGTCGCCGCCTCTATCGGTGATGGCGGGAGCGGCGGCTGCCGGCATCTGGCCATCATCATGGACGGCAATGGCCGCTGGGCGCAGGGCCGCCGGTTGCCGCGCATTGCCGGTCACCGCGAAGGCGTGGAGGCGGTGCGCCGCGTGGTCGAAGCCGCGCCCGGCCTCGGCCTTGATGTGCTGACGCTCTATGCCTTCTCCAGCGAGAACTGGAAGCGCCCGGCCGACGAGGTCAGCGACCTGATGGGGCTGCTCCGCCATTATGTGAAGAGCGAGATCGACACGCTGCACCGGAATGGCGTCTGCCTGAATTTCATCGGTGACTGGCGGGCGCTGAAGCCCGACCTCGTCAGCCTGCTGGAGGCCGCGCGCGAGAAGACCAGGGCCAACAGCGGCCTGAAGCTGGTGATGGCGCTGAACTATGGCGGGCAGGGGGAGATCGTGCGGGCCGCACAGGCCCTGGCCGCAGAGGCCGCGGCCGGCACGCTGGACCCGGCGGCGATCACGGCTGAGTTGCTTGAATCCCGGCTTGATACCGCCGGCCTGCCGCCGCCCGATGCCGTGCTGCGCACCTCGGGCGAATTGCGGCTGTCCAATTTCCTGCTCTGGCAGACGGCATATGCCGAATATCTGGTCACCGACACGCTGTGGCCGGATTTCGATGGCGCAGCGCTGGCGGCCGCGCTGGATGAATTTGCCCGGCGCGAACGCCGCTTCGGGGGGCGCTAGTGGCGGCGAGTCAATTGGGCCAGCGCGTGGCCACCGGTGTCGTGCTGGTGGCCGTCGCCGTTGCCGCGTTGTGGGCCGGTGGCTACCCGTTCGCGGTGCTGGCCGCGGCGGCCGTGCTGGTGATGTTCACCGAATGGACGACGATGCACCGGCTGCCGCTGCTGCTGCGCCGCATGGGGCTGGCGGTGTTGGCCGCCGTGGTGTGGATCACGGCCGTGATGGCCGCGCCCACCGATGCGCTGGTGCTGCTGGGTGGCGGCGCCGGCCTGCTCGGGCTGTTTGCCGGGCGCATGGCGAAAGGCACTGGCCGGCCGATGGCGCTGGGCCTGCTCTATTGCGGGTTGCCGGCGGTGGCGCTGATCTGGCTGCGTGCCACGTCGTGGGGCTTCTATGCCTGTCTGTTCGTGATGGCGGTGGTGTGGGGCGCCGATATCGCCGCCTATTTCACCGGCCGCGCCGTCGGTGGGCCCAAGCTGGCCCCGGCCATCAGCCCGAACAAGACCTGGAGCGGCGCTGCCGGCGGCCTCGTTGGCGCGTTGGCCGTGGCCGCGGGTTTGGCGCTGATCTGGCCGGGCTATGCCAATGGCACTGGCATCGGCCGGCTCGTCGTGCTGGCGCTGCCGCTGGCCGTGCTGTCGATCCTGGGCGACCTGTTTGAAAGTGGACTGAAGCGCCGCGCCGGGGTGAAGGACAGCGGCAACCTGCTGCCTGGCCATGGCGGCGTGATGGATCGGCTCGATGGCCTGGTGCCGGCGGCGGTGGCCGGGGCAGGGGCCTTTGCCTTGACCGGGTGGGCCGGATGACGCGCAGCCTGACCATCCTGGGCGCCACCGGATCGGTGGGCAGCCAGACGCTCGATCTCGTCGCGCGCAACCCTGATCGCTGGCAGGTCGATGCGCTCACCGCCGGCAGCGATGTCGCCGGGCTGGTCAGCGCCGCCAAGGCCTGCGGCGCGCGCTTCGTTGCCATTGCGGACGCGTCCAAGGGCCAGGCGTTGCGGGAGGCGCTGTCCGGGACCGGGATCGAGAGCGGCGCCGGGCCAAGCGCGCTCGTCGAGGCGGCCGCCCGCGATGCCGAGATCGTCATCACCGCCATTGTCGGCGCCGCCGGCCTGCCGCCCACCATGGCGGCCGTGAAGCGCGGCGCCCAGATCGGCATTGCCAACAAGGAAACGCTGGTGTGTGCCGGTCCGGTGGTCACGGCGGCGGCGGCTGCCCACGGCGCCACGTTGCTGCCGGTGGACAGCGAGCACAACGCCATCTTCCAGGTCTTCCCGCACACCGATCCGTCCCAGGTCGAGCGCATCATCCTCACGGCCAGCGGCGGGCCGTTCCGTTGCCACAGCCGCGAACAGATGCGCGGTGTGTCGGTCGCCGATGCCTGCAAGCATCCGACCTGGAGCATGGGCGCCAAGATCAGCATCGATTCGGCGACGCTGATGAACAAGGGCCTCGAACTCATTGAGGCCGCTCAGCTTTTCCCGGTGCCGGTCAGCAAGCTGGATGTCATCGTCCATCCGCAGTCGGTCATTCATTCGATGGTCGAATATGTCGATGGCAGCGTGCTGGCCCAGTTGGGCAGTCCCGACATGCGCATTCCCATCGCCTATGCCATGGGCTGGCCGGAGCGGATCGCCACCCCGGCAGCGCGGCTCGACTTCGCGAGCGTTGCCAATCTTTCGTTTGAAAAGCCTGATCTGGAACGCTTTCCCTGTCTCGCCCTGGCCTGGGAGGCGATGCGCGCTGGCGGCAGCGCGCCGTGCATCCTGAATGCCGCCAACGAAATTGCCGTCGCCGCGTTCATCGCCGGGCAAGCCGGGTTCCTTGATATCGACGCCATCGTGGCGGAGACTTTGGCGATGGTGGCTTCAGGCCCGGTGGCGACGTTGGAGGAGGTGGTGGCGATCGATACCGCCGCCCGCCGGACCGCCCGTGCCCTCGTCGCAAAGCGCGCCGCATGACCGAATTGCCCTTCCTGCCCCAGCCCGGCCTGATCTTCACACTGGCCAGCTTCATCGCGATGATTGCCGTGCTGGTGGTGGTCCATGAAGGCGGCCATTATCTCGCCGGCCGGCTGTTCAACACCAGGATCGAGGCGTTCGGCGTCGGCTTTGGCCGCGAATTGTTCGGCTGGAACGACAAGCGCGGTGTGCGTTGGCGGGTGAACGCCATTCCACTGGGCGGCTATGTGAAATTCGTCGGCGACATGAACGAGGCGAGCCAGCTCGATCCGGCGATCCTCTTGTTGCACGAAAAGGACCGCAAGGGCCTGTTTGCCTTCCTGCCGCTGTGGCAGCGCACGATCATTGTCGCCGCCGGGCCGCTGATCAATTTCCTGTTCGCAATTCTCATCCTCGCCGGCTTCAACCTGGCGCTGGGCCACCCGTCGTCGCCGCCGGTGATCGAGCGGGTGATGCCCGGCAGTGCCGCCGAAAAGGCCGGCCTGAAGGCAGGGGACCAGATCCTGGCCGTTGACGGCAAGGCGGTGGAGCGGTTCGAAGACATTGTCGCCGAAGTGGTGACCGGCACCGGCCATCCGGTCGCGCTGCGCCTGGACCGCGGCGGCGTCATCAGCGAAGTGACGGTGCGGCCAGCGATGGTCGAGAGCAAGGACCGCTTCGGCAACGTCGCCCGCCATCCGCGCCTGGGCATTGCCCGCCCGCGCGAAGTGGTCGAGCGCGTCGGTCCGATCGACGCCGTACGCTGGGCAATGGTCGACACTTGGGCGATCACCCAGACCATCGGGCGCACGCTGCGCCAGGTCATCCTGGGCGAACGCGCCTTGAGCGAGATGGGCGGGCCGGTGAAGACGGCGCAGATCGCCGGGCAGCAAGCCAGCCTGGGCCTGGTCTCGGCCGTGGCCTTCATGGCCTTCTTCTCGATCAACCTCGGCTTCATCAATCTGCTGCCCATCCCGATGCTGGACGGCGGTCATCTTCTGCTCTACGGCATCGAGGCGGTGCGGCGGCAGCCCCTGGCGGAGAAGGTGCAGCAATGGGCCTTCATGTCAGGCTTTGCCGCGCTGATGTCGCTGATGGCGGTCCTGACCTGGTACGACATGGGTTCGGTCGGGCTCTGGAACCGCTTGGCGAACTGGCTGGGATGAGTACCACCGCCAGTCTTTTTGTGAATGACATGGGGCTCGCAGGCATGGCTTACGGGTTCTGGGCCGGTGCGTATCGGGATCGAATTTTGTGATGTTGGTGGGGTTGATGGAAGCCAAGCAAGCGAAGGCAGGTCGGGTTGCGGCCCAGTGGCGCCGGCCGATGGCGCTGCTGCTGCTCGGCTCGGCACTGGCCACCCCGGCGATCGCCCAGCAGCGCCAGCGCCCGGCGGCGCCGGAA
>NZ_WNJP01000360.1 GCF_009733735.1 Sandarakinorhabdus oryzae
CGCCGCGATCGTGCCGCTGGGCGGCGGCGGGCCGGGCAAGGTCGGTGCCGACGAATTGGCGGCCGCGCTGGCGGCGGCGCAGGGCGCGCCGACCATCGTCATCCTCAACGCCGGGGACCTCAACCTGGGCGCCAGCGATGATTTTGCCACGCTGGCGCCGCTGGCGCAGGCCGCAGGCGCCTGGGTGCATGTCGATGGCGCCTTCGGGTTGTGGCTGAACGCCTCCCCTCGCTTGGCCCACCAGGTGGCGGGCATCGAACTGTGCGATTCATGGGCCACCGATGGCCACAAATGGCTGAATACGCCCTATGACGCC
This sequence comes from Sandarakinorhabdus oryzae, assembly GCF_009733735.1. Classification (GTDB taxonomy): domain Bacteria; phylum Pseudomonadota; class Alphaproteobacteria; order Sphingomonadales; family Sphingomonadaceae; genus Sandarakinorhabdus; species Sandarakinorhabdus oryzae. Next base: position 317 of record NZ_WNJP01000360.1, read on the forward strand.
GGCATGGCCATCACCCGCCACGGCGACGCACTGAAGGCGTCGATGCGGATGACGGCGAGTTACCTGACCGAGGGCGGTGAGACCCGCGATCCGATGGACTATACGCCGGAATGGTCGCGCCGCGCCCGCGCGCTGCCGACATTGGCGGCCTTGCTGGAACTGGGCCGCGACGGGCTGGCCGACCTGATCGAGCGCTGCTGTGCCCATGCGCTGGCCATCCACGACGGCATCGCCGCACTCGATGGCGCCACCAGCATCGCGCGGCCGGTGATGAACCAGGGCATGATCCGCTTTCACGATCGCAGCGGCACCAACATCACCGACGCGGTGATCGCCGCCATCAACGCCAGCGGCGAGGCCTTCCTGAGCGGCACGACATGGGCTGGCGAGCGCACCATGCGCATCAGCGTGTGCAACTGGCAGACCAACGCCGACGACGTGCGCCGCACCGTGGCGGCCGCGGCCACGGCGCTCGGTGCGCTGCGTTAACCGCGCCGCCGGCCGATCAGACCGCCGATAAGGCCGGTCACCGCGCTGGCGCCGGTGCCCATCGCCAGCAGGCTGGGCGGCACATCGCCCAGCGC
>NZ_WNJP01000361.1 GCF_009733735.1 Sandarakinorhabdus oryzae
GGGCGCAGGCCCGGCAGGGCGTGGGCGACATGGGCGCCGCCGCCGGCCCGCACCAGGCTGGCGGGTGCGGCCACCGCGGGCGCGGCATCAGCGTCGCTGGCCAGCAGCGTCAGGCTGGCGGCCAGGCCATCGCCGACGACTCGGGCCGCGGCGAGATCGACGAATTGCGCGGCGGCGGCGACCGGCAGCACCAGCGTTTCGAGCACACGGGTGGTCTCGGGCTGCAGCCGGGCAAGGCCGGCGGCGCCGCTCATGACGGCACGCCCATGCGGAACTGGCGCTGGGTCACCGCCGGGTGGGTGGTGATTTCCTCGTCACTGTCGATCAGCACGCGGCGCAGCACATAATTGGCCGAGGGCGGCAGCAGCCGGATGCGATCCCACAAGGTGAGATGATCGGCGAGCGAGAGTTGATCGAGCACCAGCTCGACGCTTTCCTGCGGCTGAAACACGTCGCTTTCCGACAGCGCGTTGTTGAGCTGGCTGGCGAGCAGTGGCCCCAAATCCTCCATGGCGCGCAGCATCCAGCCGAGCAGCCGCTGCTGGGCCTCGGCGCTGTTGCCATAGGGGATCATCAGATAATGGAGATCGACGGCCAGGCTGGCCTTGAAGCGATGGCCATCGATCGCCACCCGGGGCGATGGCGCCCGCGTGCTGCTGGGCGTGATGCGCCACAACAACAGCGCGATCGCCGGCGGCGTGCCCATGGCGGTCTGGATATCGGCCATGGCGCGCAGCTCGATGTTGAGATCGGCATCGCCGAACTGCGTCGACGGGAAACGGCTGCGCAACGCCGCAACGATGGCGGCGCCCGCGGCGGCGATGGCCTGATGACGGGCCATCAGCCCGCCGCCCCCGCCGAGTGCGACAGGCGCGCCGCCAGCCGGCCCAGC
>NZ_WNJP01000362.1 GCF_009733735.1 Sandarakinorhabdus oryzae
AGGCGACCAGGAACCGGTGAACCGAGCCGATACGCCTGAAGCCAAGGCGCAGAACCGGCGTGTTGAACTCGTGCTGCCGCGGAGCGAATGATGGCCACGATCCGCAAATTCTTCGGCAACTGGTGGGCGCTGGCGGGGTTGATGCCGCGGTGGCCAGAGTGCCCGTTCCAATGGCACCGCCGGTCGCTGGCGCGGTGGCCGGCGGCGGCGCGCTGCCATCGGCCGGGGCAACGCCGCCGGGATGTTCCAGCGCGTTCAGCCGAAACTCGACATCGCCCTTCAACCGGCGCTGGCCATCGTCGAGCTGACGCAGCTTGTATTCCAGCGCCTCGATCTGGCCGGTCATCGTCTTCATCTGGCCTTCCAGCGCATCGACGCGGGCGGAAAGGTCGGCGATCGGCGTGGTGGCGGGCGCGGCTTCGGGCGCCGGCGGCGGGGCTTCCGCCTGGGCGGGGATTTCCGGTTCGAAATAGCGGGCATTACCGCCGGGGAACACCTTCCTCTGCACGGCGCGCATTTCCGATTCGAGCGTGCCGACCCGGCGATCAAGCTTGCCCACATCAACAGCCTGGGCCGCCAGCGGGGCGGGCGACAGGATGGCGGCGGCAACGACGGCAGTAACCAGGCGGTTCACATCAGGCTCCCAAATCAACGCGGTGCCGGTGTTGCCCCAGCCGGGCTTGCGCTCCGCTGAACGGTCGGCGCGGCTTGCCGTTGATCATCCGGGGCAGGCACCAGCGGACCCGGTGCCGCCGGGGCAGCTGCGGCCGGGGTCTGGGCCGCAAAACGCGCTGCCAGCGCCGGGGCGGTGAGCACCACGCCGTCAACCGTATCGACCGGACCGCCCAGTGGCGGCAGCAGCACGCCGGCCACCCGCACCTCGATCACCCCG
>NZ_WNJP01000363.1 GCF_009733735.1 Sandarakinorhabdus oryzae
GGGCGTGCGGACCGATGGTGGCGGAGGCGGGGTGGGTGCTGGTGCGGCGGGGCGCGGCGGCTCCGGCTGCGACGGGGCAGCGGCGCCGGCCATGGGATCGGCCTTGTCCTCATCGTCGCCGGCGGCCTCTGCGGTTTTCAGCGCGGCCTGGTTAAGGGCGGCGGTGCTGTTGCCCGAAGCGGACAGCGGCGAAGACGGCGCAGGCGGGCTGGTGACCTGCACCGGAGGCGTGGGCGTTGTCACCGCGGCCATCGGAGGCGGCTGGATGCCGGGCTGGAACTGGGCGGGGATGCCGCTGCCGTTGGCCAGCGACGTGGCGATCTGCCAGCCATTGGCGCGGTCGATCGGCTGGATCACCTGGGACAATTCGTTCAAGGCCTTGGTGGCTTCGGGCAGGCCCTGGGCGGCGGCGCGCACCAGATAGGCATAGGCGAGCGGCAGCGACTTGCTCGCGCCGTCGCCGTTCCAGTGCACGATGCCAAGCACATATTGCGCGCGCATCTCGCCCTTGTCGGCGGCGGCCTTCAGCCAGCGCACGGCTTCGGCCTTTTCGGCGGCCTGGAATTGCAGGATGCCCAGATTGGCCTGGGCCGGCAGATGGCCCTTCACGGCGGCGCGGCGATACCAGTCGCGGGCGATGGCCTTGTCCATGGCGACGCCGCGGCCGAGCTTATAGGCCTGACCCATGTTGAACATGGCATCGGCATCGCCATTCTCGGCAAAGGGCTGCCACATGGAAACGGCATCATCCCACTTGCCGGCGCGCCACAGCTCGACGCCCTGGCGCACGGAGGGCGGCGGCGGGGTGGCGCGCACCGGGGCAGCCGCCACCGGGCGGCTGGTTCGGCCACGCTTGCCCTTCTTCTTGCGGGCGGCCAACGCCGGA
>NZ_WNJP01000364.1 GCF_009733735.1 Sandarakinorhabdus oryzae
CTGGCCCCGGCCGATCAGGCGCGGCTGGCGGCGGTGCCGGGGCTGGCGCATGTGCGCTTTCAGCGGGTGATCAGCGTGCGGATCGACCCTGCGCGGCCGGCGGTCGCCGTGATGGCGCAGGGCGGCCAGGCCAGCGTGCCGCTGATCGCGGAAACGGATGCGCCAGCACCGGACGGCACCACCCGCGCCCTGATCTCGGAGCCGCTGGCCTGGCTCTACGGCTGGCGCGTCGGCGAAGTGCACGATCTGGTGATCGGCGGGCAGCCGCGCCGGCTGTTCATCGCCGGCACCTGGCGCGATTACGCCCGGCAATGGGGCGCGATCATCCTACCGCTGGAGGCGTATCGCCGCTTCACCGGTGACGACACAGCGACCGAAGCCGCCTTCGATCTCAAGCCCGGCGCCGACGCGCGCGCGGTGCAGGAGGCGTTGCAGGAGGCGTTGCCGGCGGCCGTGCAGGGCCAGGCCCAGTTTGGCCGCCCGGCCGAGATGCGGCACGTGGCGCTGACCATCTTCGATCGCAGTTTCGCCGTCACCTATGCGCTGGAAGCCATTGCCATCATCATCGGCCTGATCGGCGTGGCGACCAGCTTTTCGGCGCAAGTGCTGGCCCGCATGCGCGAATTCGGCATGTTGCGCCACATCGGTGTGCCGCGCCGGCAGATCCTGCAGATGCTGGGGCTGGAAGGGGCGGGGCTGGGCCTGATCGGCGCGCTGTCGGGCCTGTCCTTGGGGCTGGTGATGGCGCTGGTGCTGGTGCGCGTGGTCAACCCGCAGAGCTTCCACTGGACCATGGATCTGGCGCTGCCGTGGCCGCTGCTGGCCGGGCTGGTGGCGGCACTGGTGACGTGCGCCGGCGGCACGGCGGTGGTGGCGGGCCGGCGC
>NZ_WNJP01000365.1 GCF_009733735.1 Sandarakinorhabdus oryzae
CGGCGCCGACACGCTGGCCGATATCGGCCAGCACCGCCGTCACCCGCGCCGCCACCGGTGCCCCGACCCGGCCGGTCACGGCCTCGTCCACGGCCAGCCGGGCGTTGAGGTCCGCCGACACGGGCAGCGCTTCCTGCACGACCGGCACGATCGACAGTGCGTCGAGATCGGGCGAGCCGGTGGCAAAGCGGATGACGCCAGGCTCGCCGGCCACCTTGGGCGGCGGCGGTTCGGGATCCTTGCTGCAGGCCGGGAGCAGCGCAGCGAGCAGGCTGCCGGCCAGCAGGGTGGCCAGCGCACGGGTGCGGATCATGGGGTGTCCCCTCGGGCTTCGGCGGCGATCAGGCGGGCACTGGCCACGGCCTCATCGCGGCGGGCATCAATCAGGCCGAGTTCGGCCGCAGCCAGCGCCCGGCGCGCATCGAGCAGATCGGTGAGCGCCAGCGCGCCGCGCCGCCAGGCGAACTCGGCAGTGCTGGCGGCGGTGCGGGCGGCCGGCGCCAGTTCGGATTCCAGCTGCTGCCGGCGCTGGCTGGCACTGGCCAGCTGGCTGCGGGCAGCAGCGATTTCGGCGGTGGCCTGGGCCAGGGCCTTTTGCGCGGTCGCCTCGGCATCGCCGAGCGCGGCGTTGGCGACGCCGATCTCGCCGGAATAGCGGGTGCCGATCTGCAATGGCACCGACAGGCCGAAACCCACGGAACTGCCGACGCCGATCGGCAGCGGCTGGTTTTCGAACTGCACGCCCACGCTGATATCGGGGGTGCGCAGGGCGCGGGCGCCGGCCAGGAGGTGGCGGGCCTGTTCCAGCCGGGCCTGCGCCGCGGCCACATCCGGGCGCTGCTGCGCCAATTCGTCGGCCGGCAGCGTTGAGGGCAGGGGCGGC
>NZ_WNJP01000366.1 GCF_009733735.1 Sandarakinorhabdus oryzae
GCGCCACAGCTCGACGCCCTGGCGCACGGAGGGCGGCGGCGGGGTGGCGCGCACCGGGGCAGCCGCCACCGGGCGGCTGGTTCGGCCACGCTTGCCCTTCTTCTTGCGGGCGGCCAACGCCGGATCGCCAGCCACCAATGCCAGCACCAGCAGTGCGCCAATTGCCTTCACGCCCGCCAAACCACATCTCCACCCTTGATTGTCATGCGAACCCTGCCGGCCGTGGGCAGCCCGTTGAAGGGCGTGTTCCCGGCGCCGTGGAACTGGTCGCCGTCGATACGCCAAGGCGCGGCTTCGTCAAAGGCCACAAGGTCGGCCGGTGCGCCGAGTTGCAGCGTTCCGGCGACCAGTCCAAAGCGCCGGGCCGGATTGGTGCTGAGCATGGCCACTAAATGCGGCAAATCGATCACGCCGTCGCGCACCAGGCCAAGGCCGAGCGCTAGCAGGGTTTCGGCGCCGGCCATGCCGGCACGCGCGTCGGCGAAGGGCTGGCGCTTGTCTTCCTGGCTTTGCGGGTCGTGGCCGGAGGACAGGATGCTGATCAGCCCGGCGCGCACGCCCTCGATGGTGGCGAGCCGGTCGCGCTCATCGCGCAAGGGCGGCGACAGGCGGGCAAAGCTGCGGAAGCCGGAGACCGCCATGTCGTTGAGGAACAGATGCGCCGGGGTGACGCCGGCTGTCACGTCGACTCCGCGCGCCCTGGCGGCGGCGAGCGCGGCCAGCCCTTCGGCGGTGGTGACCTGGCGAATGTGGAGCGCGGCGCCGGTGGCTTCCGCCAGCCGGCAATCGCGGGTGATGGCCAGCGCCTCGGCAAAGGCCGGCGCGGCAGCGAGGCCGAGCCGCGTCGCATATTCGCCAGCGGTGGCGACC
>NZ_WNJP01000367.1 GCF_009733735.1 Sandarakinorhabdus oryzae
GTGCCGGGACCTGGGGCGACTCCGGCGTGGCCGGGTCAGGGCGCAGCACCCACAGCAGCACCGCCGACAGCGCCAGGCCGCCGCCAATGGCCAATGCCCATTGTGCTGGCGTGGTGGCGCTGCGGGTGGCCATCAGCGGCGGGCGGTCATTGCGGGCACCCGGCGAGGCCGGCCACTGGCAGCACCACGGCGCTGCCATCGGCTTCGGTGATGGTCAGGCTGCCATCGCGCACCACGGCGCCGCCGACAGTGGCGGGCAGGATGGTCAGGCGGACCTCGAAGCTGCGGCTGGCGGAGCGGAAGCGGCTGACCGGCGCAAAGCCGAGCACCGCCTCGCCCTCGCTCGCCGCGACGGGCAGATCGGTCGAGCGGCCATCGATGATGGCGCGCAGCTGCAGCGGTGTGCGGCTGAGCATGGCAATGCGCCGGCCGCTGGCGCGGTCCCACAGGAACAGGGCACACTGACCGGGTTCGAGCACTTGCGGTGGCAATTCCGTGAACGGCGGGGGCAGGGCCGGCGTCGCGGTGGCCAGTTGCAGGGCGATCAGGCTGGCCATCACCATGTCCCGCTCTCCTCTTTCACCAAGGCGCCGGCCTCGCTGCGGAAACCGGCGGCGGCGAGCGCGGCCACCTCCCCGACACCAGCCCCTGCCACCACCAGCCGCGCCGACCAGCGGCCCTGGTTGCTGGTCACATCCAGCCGCACCCGCCCATCATTGCTGGCCAGCGGCAACACCAGCGCTGGCCCTTCGCAGCGCAACGCGCCCGTCAACTGGCGCTGGCCGGCGAGCGGCACGGCGAGATCGGCCGTGACCTGGCCGCCCGCGGCGGTGCAGCCCCCGGCGCCATCC
>NZ_WNJP01000368.1 GCF_009733735.1 Sandarakinorhabdus oryzae
CTCCGGCACGCCGCCGGGCTGGGCAAGCGCGAAGCCGTCACCCGCTGGTTCCAGCCGCCCGACCCGGTGCCGGCCCGACGCTGGCTCACTGGCCAGGCCCGCCGCGTCCACACCCGCCTGGCCGAAGCGCTCGGCAACCCCGATCCGCTTCCCGTCCTGCTCGCCCAGCCCGGCATCATCAGTGCCGACGCGGATAGCATTCTGGTCAGTTTCCCGCTCGCCAGCCACCCGCTGGCGCTGCGCCTCGCCGGTCTGGACCGCGACCCCGGTTTCCTGCCCGCGGCGGGCCGCTCCATCCGGTTCGACTTCCCATGTTGAGCGCCGGCCAGCATCTCAATCTGGCGCTGACGGGTCTGGCCGCCAGCCTCGCCAGCCGGGCGCCGGCGCTTGCTGGCCTCGCCGCCGATCATGCCGCCGCCTTTGCCGGGATCGCCGGGCAACGCTTTGGACCTGATTGGCAATCCGTCGTCACCTGGCTTGGCGATCCGGCTCAGCCGCTGCCTCGCCTTGCCACCGCGCTGACCAACGCCGGCCTGCCCGCCATCACCCTGCAGCTGTTGCTTGCGATCGGCCTGGTGGAGGAAGAGCCGCGGTTGGCGGCCCTGCTTGGTGACGGCCGCCACGCCACACCCGGCGGGCTGGTCGCCGCCCTGCGCGAGGCGGATGGCAGCGATGATCCGATGGCGGTGAAGGATTCGCTGGCGCAGCTGTTGCGGCTGGGTCTGGCCACCGCGCTCGATCCCGCCAAGCCGCGGCTCGATCAGCCGCTCGCCATCCCGGCGCCGCTGTGGGATGCGCTCGCCGGCTCAACCGCGGGCCTGCCCGGCGCCCGGCTGCAGCCCGTC
>NZ_WNJP01000369.1 GCF_009733735.1 Sandarakinorhabdus oryzae
GCCGGCCGCACGTCCCCGCAGGGCACGGCCTGGCGCCGCAGCACCACCGGCCACCACCAGCCCGGCCGCCAGCGCACGGCCATGCAGCCGCCAATCTGATAGTCATTATAGCTGCCGGAACTGGCAAAAAGGCCGCCGACGCTGTGATCGGTGCGGTCGCTGTCGCCCGGCACTGGTGTTGTCACCACGTGATAATGGCGGCTGCCGCGACGACCGCGGGTGACATATTTGTCGGTCACCGCCACCACCACTTCCCTGGCCGATCCCGGCGGCAACACGGCATTGGCCAGGTGCAGCAGCACGACACCGATCAGGGCGCCGGCGCAGATCGCCAAAAACAGCCCGCCCAGGCCAGATTTGCCGCCTTTCATCGCGCTGGTCTGCGCCGCCCGCCAGAACGGCACGCTGGCCAGGATGCCGGCCCCGGCCGCCACCAGGCTCATGCCCAGCCAGCCGCCAGACAGCGGCTCTGGCCACGCGGTGAGGAATGCCGCGAACGACAGGCCGGCGGCAACAAACAGTGGCGTTTCCGAAGGCATGTTGAGGCGGGCCATGGTGCCGCGACGATAGCCGGCTGCGGCGCAATTGCCAGCCTTGCCGCCAAGACTGGCGCTGCCGGCAAAGCCGCGTATAACCGCCGGCGTGACCGATGATGTCCGCCTTGATCCCCGCGCCGACGAGGCGCCGGATGCGCTGGAAGAGGGCCGGCTGAGCCGCGCCTTCGTCAGCGACGTGGCCGCGGCCGTCGAGGCCGGCGACGACGAGGCCGTGCGCGCGCTGGTCAGCCCGCTGCACCCGGCCGACATCGCCGACCTGTTCGGCGCGCTGAATGCCAGCG
>NZ_WNJP01000037.1 GCF_009733735.1 Sandarakinorhabdus oryzae
GAGTCGGGCGACAGCGCGACCGAGGCTGGCGAAAATGGCGGCCGCCGCAAGCGTCGCCGTCGTGGCCGCCGAGGTCGCCGCGCTGGCAGTGATCGCGCGCCGGCCGCGGTTGGTGACGACAGCGACAGCGCCCCCGCCGAGGCTGCGGCGCCGGAGGCCGAAGCACCTGCCGCCAAGCCCAAGCGCAGCCGCCGCAAGAAGGCCGATGTCGAAGCCGTGCCGGATGTGGTCGTTGAAGCTGCGCCGGAGCCGGTTGCGGACGTCGTGGCCGAGGATGCCAAGCCGAAGCGCAGCCGCCGCAAGAAGGTCGACGCCGAAGCAGCACCGGAACCGGTGATCGAAGCCCAGCCCGAACCCGCGCCCGAGCCAGCCCCGGAGCCGATAGCCGAAGACGCCAAGCCCAAGCGCACCCGCCGCAAGAAGGCCGATGCCGATGTCGAACCGGCCGTCGCTTCGCCGGTGGCGGCTGAGCCGGCGGCCGAGGTGGCTGCCGAGCCGGCCAATGACGCCCCTGCCGCCCCGCCGCGCAAGGGCTGGTGGCAACGCACCTTCGGTTAAGCCAAAGCCGGCCTAGGCCAAGCCAAAGAAAGCCTTGCTCCCCCCTGCTCGCGCATTGCGGCAAGGGGGGAGCATGGATTTTCACCCACACTCTGGACAGATTCTCCTGGTCGGCGCCGGCCCTGGCGCGGCTGACCTGTTGACCCTGCGCGCCGTCCGCGCGCTCGCGGCGGCCGATGTCGTGGTGCACGACGGGCTGGTCGGCGACGAGGTAATGGCGCTGATCCCGGCCCATGCCCGCCGCATTTCGGTGGCCAAGCGCCGCGCGCGCCACACGCTGGCCCAGGAGGCCATTGGCGATCTGCTGGTGGGCGAAGCCCGTGCCGGCCACACGGTGGTGCGGCTGAAGGGCGGCGACCCGTTCATCTTCGGCCGCGGTGGCGAGGAAGTGGATGCCGCGCTGGTTGCCGGTGTGCCGGTGCATGTCGTGCCGGGCATTTCGGCAGCCAATGGCGCAGCGGCCTCGACGCTGATGCCGCTCACCCACCGCGATCATGCCTCCATGGTCAGTTTCGTCGCTGGCGAATGCCGTGGCCTCGCCGAACAGAATTGGGCTGGCTTGGCCGGCAAGGGCCGCACGCTAGTGATCTACATGGGCCTCGCTGGCGCCGCGCCGATTGCCGAGAAACTGATGGCCGATGGCCTGGCGCCGGACACGCCGGTGGCCGTCATCGAACGCGCCACCCAGGCCAATGAACGCCTCGTCACCTCCCTGCTCGCCGATCTGGCCGGGCTGGTCGAACGTGAAGCCATCGCCTCCCCGGCGCTGATCATTGTTGGCGACGTTGCTGCTCTGCCGGCGGCGCGCGCAAAGCTGAAGGAAACCGCATGCCTCGCCTGCTGACCGGAAACCGCCTCGAAACCGGCGACGTGCTGTGGTGGGCCGGCTCTGACTGGAGCCTCCACCTGAAGGACGCTGTCGCCGTCGATGACGATGGCGAGGCCCTGCTGGCGCGTCTGTTGCCGGAGGAGCGCATCAACGATCTCACCCTGATCGATGTCGATGCCACGCCCGATGGCTGGCGCCCGCGCTCGACCCGGGAACGTGTGCGCGCCGTCGGCCCCAGCGTCCGCCCCGATTTTGCCCTGCCGTCCCTGCCCGTGGAAGCCATTTGATGTACCGTTACGATGAATATGATCAGGCGATTGTCGATGCCCGCGTTGCCGAGTTTCGCGAGCAGGTCGAACGCCGGCTGAAGAACGAGATCAGCGAAGAAGCCTTCAAGCCGCTGCGGCTGATGAACGGCCTCTATCTGCAGCTGCATGCCTATATGCTGCGTGTTGCCATCCCCTATGGCACGCTGGACAGCCGCCAGCTGCGCATGCTGGCCCACATCGCCCGCCGCTATGACCGCGGCTATGGCCATTTCACCACCCGCCAGAATATCCAGTATAATTGGATGAAACTGGAAGAGATGCCGGACCTGCTCGCCGACCTGGCCAGCGTCGAGATGCACGCCTTCCAGACCAGCGGCAATTGCATCCGCAACATCAGTTCCGATCAGTTTGCCGCGGCCGCGGCTGATGAGATCGCCGATCCGCGCCCCTATGCCGAACTGCTGCGGCAATGGTCGACGCTGCACCCGGAATTCTCGTTCCTGCCGCGCAAGTTCAAGATCGCGGTGACCGGCAGCAAGATCGACCGCGCCGCCATCAAGCTGCACGATATCGGGCTTGAACTGGTGCAGAACGAGGCCGGCGAGATCGGCCTGAAGGTGCTGGTTGGCGGCGGCATGGGCCGCACCCCGATGCTGGCGCACGTGATCCGGGAATGGCTGCCGGTCGCCGACTATCTCAGCTACATGGAGGCCATATTGCGCGTGTATAACCGCCACGGCCGCCGCGACAATATCTACAAGGCGCGCATCAAGATCCTGGTCAACGATCTGGGCGCCGCCGAATTCGCCCGCCAGGTGGAGGAAGAATGGGCGCTGGTCAAACCGCTCGGCCTCGATCCGCCGCCGTCGGAACTGGCGCGCATCGCCGCACACTTCGCGCCGCCAGTGCTCGACGCCAATGCGCCGGTGGCGATTGACCTGTCCAACGCCGAATTCGCCAACTGGGTGACGGTCAACACGCACCCGCACAAGGCGCCGGGCTATGCTATCGTCACCATCAGCCTGAAGGCGCCGGGCGAAATCCCCGGCGACGCCTCGGCCGATCAGATGGACATCATCGCCGATCTTGCCCAGCGCTATGCCGGCGACGAGATCCGCGTGACCCATGCGCAGAACCTGGTGCTGCCGTATGTGCGCCGCGCCGATCTGTTCGACATCTGGCAGGTGCTAAAGGCCGCTGGCCTGGCCACCGCCAATCTCGATCGCGCGTCGGACATCATTTCCTGCCCTGGCCTCGATTATTGCACCCTGGCTAATGCCCGCTCCATCCCCATCGCGCAGAAACTGGCGGTAAAGCTGGCGCCGCAGGAAGCCGATCTGGGCGAGCTGAAGATCAAGGTGTCGGGCTGCATCAACGGCTGCGGCCACCACCATGCCGGCCACATCGGCATCCTGGGTGTCGACCGCAAGGGCGAGGAGAATTACCAGCTGCTGCTGGGTGGTTCCGGCGCCGAAGACGCGACGCTGGCCAAGATCCTTGGCCCGGGCTTTGACGAGAATGGCATCGTTACCGCGGTCGAGAAAGTCATCGATCGTTACAAGACGCTGCGCGCCGGCCCGGCCGAGCGTTTCCTCGACACCTATCGCCGCGTCGGCGCCGAACCCTTCAAGGAGGCCGTCTATGGCTGAAGTCTATCGTCTGCGCACCGATCCCGAACACACGGCGCCGGCCGTGCCGCTAACCGACTATCAGCCGGGCGGCACCGCCGTGCAGCTGGAGCCGGACGAGGATGCGCGGTTGCTGGTTCCGCACCTCGGCGCCCTCAAGCGCATCGACATCAGCTTCCCGAAGTTCCGCGAAGGCCGCGGTTACAGCAGCGCCCGCATTCTGCGGGAGGCGGGCTTTACCGGCGAGATCCGCGCGGTTGGCGTGCTCTATGTCGACCAGCTGAGCTTCCTCGTCCGCGCCGGTTTTGACGCGGTGCTGCCCGAAACCCCGATCGACCCGGCGGTGGCGGAACGCACGCTGACGCGCTTCCCCTTCGTCTACATGAAGGCGACCGACGGCCTGCAGCCGGTGTGGGCGCTGCGCGAGCAGGCAAGCGCATGAGCGAGCCGGCGCGCGCGCCCGACGTGATCGACACTGCGCCGGCCTTCACGGCCGAAGCGGTGGCGGCGCTGAACGCGCGCTTCGCCGGTGTCAGCACGGCGGACATGCTGGCCGAGTTGCTTGGTGGCGAATTGAAGGGCCGCGTTGCCGCCGTGTCCTCGTTCGGGGCGGAATCGGCGGTGCTGCTCGATCTGGTCGCCGCGGTGTACAAGAGCATCCCGCTGATCTTCATCAACACCCAGAAGATGTTCGGCGAGACCCTGGCCTATCGCGACACGTTGGCCGAGCAACTGGGCTTCACCGATCTGCGCGTCTATCGGCCCGACCCTTATGAAATCGCCCGCCGCGACGACAAGTCTTTGCGCTGGGCCTATGATCCCGATGGCTGCTGCGAGCTGAGGAAGGTCGAGCCGCTGCGCCGCGCGCTGGCCGGGTTTGACGCCTGGATTTCCGGCCGCAAGGGCTTCCAGGCCGGCCGCGCAGGCTTGCCGCGCTTCGAGCTGGACGAAGGCCGCCTGAAGATCAACCCGCTCGCCGATTGGGACAAGGCCGCCATCGACGCGCATTTTGCGGCCCGCGAACTCCCCCGCCACCCGCTCGAAGCCGCCGGCTACCCCTCCATCGGCTGCCAGCCCTGCACCAGCCAAGTCCAACCCGGCGAAGACCCCCGCGCCGGCCGCTGGCGCCACTGGGACAAGACCGAGTGCGGGATTCACAACCAGCCGGTGTTCTAGGGCAGATCGGGAATACCGCAGTCGGACAGCCAATCGGCAATTGCGTCAAATTCTGCCGGTGGTCGAGTGGCATCGGCGGCATCGCCTTTGGGCACAAAGATCACCATCCCCTGCCGCGCGCGGGTGAGCAGCACGCGATAGGCGTTGCGCACATAGTCCGCACGCGTCAGTCTGTCAGTCTCACTGCGGATGGCGTTCCAGCGCGTGCCACGGAATTCGCGCGCTTCCCAGCCGTCAGGGGCGCGGCGCAAGTTGAGATCCCAGGCAACGCCGCACCAATCGAGTTCGAGGCCCTGCACCGCAAACTCCGTCGCCACATCTTCCAGCGCGTTCGAGGAACGCACATCATCATTGCCGTTCAGGAACCAGTGACACACGTCGATGGGCGCCTTCACGTGCAGCCCTTCCGGCTTCAATCGCAGCGCATTAGACGATGCGAGCAGACCCGCACGCTCACCAGCGCGACGCTGCTGTCGGAGCCAGGCACGCGCCCGATACAAATCGCGCACCTGCCAGATCGGGAACTGCTCCGGGTCTGGCCGCAATTGTGCCGCCGCTGCCGCGTCATGGTTCAGCATCGCCGCGATGAACGCCGAGACACGATCAGCGCGGAATGAGCGCACCGACGTGGCGAGGTGCAAGTCAGGTGATGGCGCGGCCGCTCGCCGCGACACGTGCCAGCGCAAGCCGCCATCAAGCGGGCCATCGTCGGCCAACAGGTGCGGCGGCAGGAAGATTTGCCAGTGCGGCAGGTCGGACTGCAAGGCGCGCAGCCATTCCGCCACGCCGGCTTCGCCGCGGTTGATCTCCTGTCCCTCGCCAATCAGGCACACCACCACGCACCAATCCGGGCGACGGTCCATCACCGATAGCAGAAAGCCGGGTTCGGATTGGTCGAAACCATGTTGCCCACGCTTGCGGCGCATGAAGTCACTGGTCATTGCCCGGTCCCAGGCGCGCTGGGCTTCATCGAAGATCACCACATGTTCAGACGGCAACTGATCGACGGCCAGATATTCGTCGCGGAAATGGTGGACGTTCTGGATGAACTTGTCGGGTGTGCGATTGGCCAGATGCTCGGCCTCGCGTCCGCGGTTCGGCATCCGCGCTCGTTGATCGCGCCGCAAGGCTTCGCGCAGCACATCGACAAGCGGGCCGTTGCCCGACAGGAAGGTGGCATCTTCGCCAACATCGCGCGCAAGCCGGCCGCAAGCGATGTTGAGCCCGGCCAGGGTCTTGCCGGCGCCCGGCACGCCGGTCACGAAACAGATGGCCTTGCCGCCAGTGTCCCGCATCTGGGTGACGACGGCTTCCACTGCCGTGGCCGTGCGCGACAGGTTCTCCGCGCCGGCTTCGGACCGGGAGATTTCGGCAACGTCGTGACCGGCATAGAGCGCTTCGGCGGCCTCGATGATGCTCGGCGTCGGGCGATAGGCGCCGGCAGCCCAGGCTTCGGCGTCAATTTTGCTGCCCGTCCCGGTGGCGAGCAGGCGCTGGATGCTGGGCAGCACATCGTCAGGCGCCAGATTGATCGGCGCATGCACCTTGTCGGGCGCCCAGAAGCCCAGGCCCAATTGCTGCGGCGGCGCCTGCGTGGCGATGAGCAAGGGGACGATCGCCTTGTCGTGGCTGGTGACATGGAAATTCTTGAGATCGAGCGCATACCCATGGGCCTGCTCGGCCGCATGGCGGGCAAAAGCGCGCTCGCCGACCTTGTATTCCAGCACCAGGATCAGCGGGCCGGCCACGATCACGGCATCGGCGCGTCTGCCCATGCGCGGAATGGCAAATTCCATGAAGACATGCGCGTCGGGCAGGGCCTCTGCCAAGTGCTTGAGATGCGTGATCGTGAATTGCCAGGCGGCGATTTGCGGCAATTCAGCGGGGAATAGGGTGGATTTGGTGAGGTGACCAAGCACCAATTCGGGCGTCGCCTTGGCAAACACGTCTGCGGGAGCATCAAACCAGGCGCGCTTCATGGCGCCAGGCTGCCAGGCCAATCCCTGACCTGCAACGAAAAAGGGCGGCCGTTGCCGGCCGCCCCTTTTGTTATTGGTTTGCCGGTTCAGGCGGCCTTCGGCGCCGACTCCCGCACGCTGGCGTCCACATGGGCTTCGAACTGGGCGAAGTTGGCGATGAACATGCCGACCAGGGCTTTGGCCTTGGCGTCATATTCGGCCTTGTTGGCCCAAGTCTCGCGCGGGTTGAGGATGGTGGGTTCGACGCCGGGCACGGAGACCGGGACGGCGAAACCGAAATTCTCGTCGATGCGGAACTCGGCGGTCTTCAGGCTGCCGTCGAGCGCTGCATTCAGGAGCGCGCGGGTCACCTTGATCGGCATGCGCGTGCCGGTGCCGCCGGTGCCGGCGCCGCCGCCGGTCCAGCCGGTGTTGACCAGCCACACGTCCACGCCGCCCTTGGCGATACGCTCCTTCAAAAGATTGCCATAGACCGACGGATGACGCGGCATGAACGGCGCGCCGAAGCAGGTGGAGAAGGTGGCATCAGGTTCGGTCACGCCGATCTCGGTGCCGGCGACGCGCGCGGTGTAGCCGGACAGGAAGTGGTACATGGCCTGATCCGGGGTCAGCCGCGCGATCGGTGGCAGGATGCCGAACGCATCGGCCGTCAGCATGATGATGTTGCGCGGCACCGGGCCCATGTTGTCGGCGGAGGCGTTGGGAATGAAATCGATCGGGTAGGAGCCGCGGCTGTTCTCCGCCAGGCTGCTGTCATCCAGGTCGATTTTCCGGGTGACGGGATCGATGACGACATTTTCTAGCACCGTGCCGAAGCGGCGGGTGGTGGCGTAAATCTCCGGCTCGGCTTCGGCCGAGAGGCGGATCATCTTGGCATAGCAGCCGCCCTCGAAATTGAAGACCGCGGTGTCGGACCAGCCATGCTCGTCATCGCCGATCAGCGTGCGGCTGGCATCGGCGGAGAGGGTCGTCTTGCCGGTGCCGGACAGGCCGAAGAAGATGGCGGTGTCTCCAGCCGGGCCGATGTTGGCCGAGCAGTGCATCGGCATCACGCCCTTTTCCGGCAGCAGGTAATTGAGGATGGAGAAGACGCTCTTCTTCATCTCGCCAGCGTAAGCCGTGCCGCCGATCAGGATCATCTTGCCTTCAAAATCGACCGCCACCACGGTTTCGCTGCGGCAGCCGTGGCGGGCCGGATCGGCCTTGAAGCTGGGCAGATCGATGATCGTGTATTCGGGGATGAACGCCGCCAGATCGGCCAGTTCAGGGCGCACCAAGAGGGTGCGGATGAACAGGCTGTGCCAGGCATACTCGGTGATGACGCGCACCTTCACCCGGTGTTCGGGCTGGCTGCCGCCATAGAGATCCTGCACGAACAGGTCGCTCTTGCCCTTCAAAGCGGTTTCGAAATCGGCCTTGATGGCCGCGAACTGTGCGGGCGTGATGCTCTTGTTCTTGTCCCACCAGATGCTGCCGTCGGTCTTGGCATCGCGCACGATGAACTTGTCGTTGGCGCTGCGGCCGGTGTGCTTGCCGGTTTTCACCACCAGCGCGCCATGTTCCGAAAGCAGGCCTTCGCCGCGCTGCACGGCGAGTTCCACCAGCGGGCCGGTGAGCAGATTCCAGTGCAGGGCGGCCGGCGTGACGAGCCCTTGGCTGTCAAGTCCATGGGCGGGCACAACGGTCGACGGCACGGTGGATTCTCCCTCATCACCAGGTCGGCTGGTGCCGCCCGATTTTCGAGTCCGCATAGCTTACGCATACGTATTCGTCAAAGAAGCCGAGCCTGTTTCCGGCGCATGCCAGCCATGCCCTGTCGCAATCAGCAGGAGGGGGCGACAGGAGGGGGTGCCTCGCCGCTTCGGGCCCGCTCTTGCCAGTGGCCGTTCAAGGTTCCACATAGGGCGACGATGGACATTGAAGCGCCGCCGTCTCCCACCATTGCCCTGGTTGATGATGATCGCAACATCCTCACCTCGGTATCGATTGCGCTGCAGGCCGAAGGCTTTGCGGTGCGGCTCTATTCCGATGGCGACACCGCGCTGAAGGCGCTGATCGAGAACCAGCCCGACCTGGTGGTGCTCGACATCAAGATGCCGCGCATGGACGGGATGGAGGTGCTGCGCCGGCTGCGCGAGAAGAGCCAGGTGCCGGTGATCTTCCTGACATCGAAGGACACCGAGATCGACGAGGCGCTGGGCCTCGCCATGGGCGCCGACGATTATATCGGCAAGCCGTTCAGCCAGCGCCTGTTGATCGAGCGCATCCGCGCCGTGCTCAGGCGTACCGCCAACCGCCGCGCCGCGCCGGAAACCGGCGAGGACACGCCGGCGGCCGATCCGATCGTGCGCGGCCGGCTGACCATGGACCCGGCCCGCCACCGCGTGTTCTGGGATGCCGGCGAAGGCCGCCGCGGCGATGTCGCGCTCACCGTCACCGAGTTCATGATCCTGGAAACGCTGGCCGCCCGTCCCGGATTCGTGAAGTCGCGCGACCAGCTGATGGACGCGGCCTATTCCCACGATGTCTACGTGGATGACCGCACCATCGACAGCCATATCAAGCGGCTCAGGAAGAAGTTCCGCGCCGTTGATCACCAGTTCAAGGCCATCGAGACGCTGTACGGCGTCGGCTATCGCTTCAACGAGGAATAGGCGCAGTGGGTGCCGAGGAGGCGGTGCAGGAATGGCGCCGGGGCCTCGGCTTTGGATCCCTGCGCGCCCGCATCTTCGCGGTGAACCTGCTGGCCGTGATCGTGCTGGCGATCATGCTGCTCTATCTCGACACGGTGCGATCGCGCCTGCTCGATGAACGCACCGCCAGTCTGGCCAATGAAGCGGTGACGGTGGCGCGGCTGATGACCGACCTGCCCGACGATGCCCGCGCCGGTGCCATCACCCGGCTGGGGCTGGAGCGCGGCACCCGCGTGCGCCTATATGCCGAAGCCGGCCCCAGGCTGGCCGACAACTGGCAAAATCCGAAGAACCCACGCTTTGTGGTGGAAGATCCGGCGGCCTATGGCTGGCGGCGCGCCTCGGCCAAGGCCATTGATCGGGCGCTGGATGCCGTGCTCGGTTTCCGCACGCTCTCGGCCTATGCCGAACCCGCCGTGGACAGCGCCAGCATCTGGCCGGAACTCGCCCGCAGCCGCACCGCTGCGCAGCCGGTCACCGATCTGCGGCGGGCCAGCGATGGCAGCCTGATCGTCACGGCGGCCGCGCCGGTGCCGGGGATCGGCACCGTGCTGCTCACCGATTCGGCGGACGATCTGGCGGGCATCCTGCGCCGTGAGCGGCTGACCTCGGCCTGGCTGCTGCTCAGCGTCACCGCGCTCACGCTGGGCTTGTCGTTCTATCTGGCGCGGACGATTGTGCGGCCGCTCAGAATGCTGGCGATTGCCGCGCACCGGGTGCGGCTGGGGCGCAGCCGCGAAGTGGTCGTGCCGCGCCTGCCCGACCGGCGCGACGAGATTGGCGCGCTGGCCCGCGCCATTTCCGACATGTCCACCGCGCTCCGGCGCCAGATCGATGCGACCGAGGCCTTTGCCGCCGATGTGGCGCATGAATTGAAGAATCCGCTGGCCTCGTTGCGCTCCGCCGTTGAGGTGCTCGACCGGGTGGACAAGCCCGAACTGCGCGCCCAACTGCTGGGCGTGATCCGCGACGATGTCGGCCGCATCGACCGGCTGATCACAGACATCGCCGATGCCAGCCGGCTCGATGCCGAACTGTCGCGCACCGGCTTCCAACCCATCGATGTCGCGGCCCTGTGTGACGGACTGGTGGCCGCCTATGGCATTTCGGTGCCGGCGCGTGGCGTCCGGGTGGCCCGGCGCGGGGAAACCCGGCCCTTGTTCATCGAAGGCGATGCCAGCCGGCTGGCGCAAGTGCTGCGCAACCTGATCGACAATGCCATCAGCTTCTCGCCCGACGGCGGCGAAGTTGGCGTGGAGCTGGGCCGCGACGCTGGCGGGGTCGTGCTGGCGGTGAGCGACCAGGGCCCCGGTGTGCCGCCCGCCAATCGCCGTGACATTTTCCGGCGCTTCTATTCCGAACGCCCGGAAGGTGAGGATTTCGGCCGCCATTCCGGCCTGGGTCTCTCCATCGCCGGCGCCATTGTCGCTGCACATGGCGGCCAGATCGTGGTGGAGGATGCGCCCGGCGGCGGCGCCCTGTTCCGCGTCATCCTGCCGGCCGTTTGAGCGATGGAGACGCTCCACGCCACAGCGGTTGCCCTCGATGGCCGGGCCGTGCTGCTCCTGGGCCCGTCGGGGGCCGGCAAGTCCGACCTGGCGTTGCGGCTGGTGGCGGCGGGCTGGCGGCTGGTGGCGGATGACCGGGTGGTGATTGCGGCCGAGGCGGGCCAGATCATCGCCAGCGTGCCGCCGCGGCTCGCCGGCCTGATGGAGGTGCGCGGGGTGGGCATCGTGCCCGAACCGACCGCACCTGCGCCGGTGGCGCTGGCGCTCGACTTGTCGCGCCCGGCGGAGCGCCTGCCCGAGATTGATCATCTGCCACTGGCTGGCCAGACGGTGCCGCTGCTGCGCTTTGATCCGTTCGGCGAGTCCGCGCCGCAGCGGGCCGCCCGGGCCTTGGCAATTCATGGCCTTCCCGGCACTAAGGGCGCGATGAGCCCGCCGATCCTGATCATTTCCGGCCTGTCCGGCGCCGGCAAATCGACCGTGCTGCGCGCCCTGGAAGACAGCGGCCACGAGGTGGTGGACAATCTGCCCCTGTCGCTGTTCGACGCGCTGATCGCCGGCGCCGGCGATCGCCCGCTGGCGCTGGGCATCGACAGCCGCACGCGCGCCTTTGATGCCAAGGCGCTCGGTGCCCGGGTTGCTGCGCTGTGCGACTCCAGCCGCGATGCGCGCCTGATCTATCTCGAATGCGGCGATGATGTGCTGATCCGGCGCTTTTCCGAGACCCGGCGCCGTCACCCGCTGGCGCTCGATCGGCCGGCCATCGACGGCATCCGCGCCGAACGCGAGCTGCTGGCGCCGTTGCAGCGCTGGGCCGATCTGGTGATCGACACTACCGATCTTTCGGTCACCGATCTGCGCGCCCGCATCGCCGAGCGCTTTGGCAGCGGCTTCTCGCCCGGTCTGACCGTGACGATCCTCAGCTTCGGTTTTTCGGCCGGCCTGCCGCGCGATGCCGATCTGGTGTTCGACATGCGCTTCCTCGCCAACCCGCATTGGGATATCGCGCTGCGGCCGCTGACTGGCGAAGACGAGCGGGTGGCAGCGCATGTTGCGGCCGATCCGCTCTATGCCCCGACGCTCGACAAGATCGACGATCTCGTGCGCTCATTGCTCCCTGGCTATGCCCGCGAGGGCAAGGCGTATCTGACCATCGCCATCGGCTGCACCGGCGGCCGGCACCGCAGCGTGGCAGTGGCGCGGGCGCTGGCGGCGCGGCTGGAGCAGGCGGGCCAGAATGTGGCGCTGGTGCACCGGGATATCGCAAAACAGGCCGGTGATGCGGCGGTGGTGGCGGGCGACCCATTGACAGACTCGCAAAAAAGGCGTGACGGCGATCCGCGATGATTGGACTTGTACTGGTAACGCACGGCCGCCTGGCCGCCGAGTTCGTGGCGGCGATGGAGCATGTCGTCGGCGCGCAGGGCGGCGTCGAACCGATCTGCATTGCCGCCGATGACGACATGGAACTGCGCCGCGCCGACATCGCCGCGGCCGTCGCGCGCTGCAACAGCGGCCAGGGCGTCATCATCCTCACCGACATGTTCGGCGGCACCCCCTCCAACCTTGCCATCTCGCTGCTCGGCCCGCAGGTGGAGGTGATTGCCGGCGTCAACCTGCCGATGCTGATCAAGCTGGCCAGCGTGCGCAAGAACGCCACGGTGGAAGCCGCGGTGCAGGCCGCGCAGGATGCCGGGCGCAAATATATCGCGGTCGCCAGCCGCATGCTGGGCGAGGCCGCTTGAGCGCAGCGGCCGGCCCCGTCGAGGTTCCGATCACCAACCGGCGCGGGCTCCACGCGCGCGCCAGTGCCAAGTTCGTCACCGTGGCTTCCAGCTTTGATGCCGAGGTGACGGTGAGCCATGATGGCTCGTCGGTCACCGGCACCTCGATCATGGGCCTGATGATGCTGGCCGCCGCGATGGGCGACAGCATCAGCATCAGCGCCACCGGCCCGGATGCCGAGGCTGCCGTTGCCAAACTGGCCGGGCTGGTGCTGGACAAGTTCGGCGAGGATTGAGGGGTATTCCCACCCCCAACCCCTCCCGCAAGCGGGAGGGGAGTATTCCGGCCAGGCCCAATCGGCTCCCCTCCCGCTTGCGGGAGGGGTTAGGGGTGGGCATGGTCGCCGCATGCGCCATCTCCTCCTCACCGCCGCCCTCCTCGCCACCCCTGTGTTCGCCGGGCCTGATGCCGACACCAAGGCCTGGCTGGCCCACACCGCTGAGCTCAGCAGCGATGCGATGGAGGGCCGCGATGCCGGCAGCCCCGGCCACGCCCGCGCCATCGACCTGGTGGAGCGCTGGTTCAGGGCTGCCAAGCTGAAACCGGCCGGCGAGAACGGCGGTTTCCGCCAGGCCGTGAAGCTGCACGAGGTGGCGGTCACGGCCGCCGCGATGCGCGTGGTGAACCCCGATGGCAGCGCCGCGCCGCTCAAGTTCCTGCATGACATCACCCCGCGCCCGGCCACCGATCTGCCGGCCACGCTGTCCGGCGCGATGCGTTTCGCCGGCTATTGCAGCAAGGGTGAGGTTGGCCCGGAATTGAAGGGCAAGATCGCCGTCTGTTATGGCAGCCGCCGTGCTGGCCGCGCCATCGCCGCCGAACGGCTGGCGGCGGTGACGGCAGCCGGGGCCATTGCGCTGCTCGCCATCGACGATGTCGGCTTCAGCCTCGAACCGCCGCGCTGGCCCGATGCCTATGCCCGCGCCGTGGCGCATGAGGGTAACCCGCTGCCCACCGGCCTGCCGCAATTCAGGGTGAATGGCGCGGCGCTGGCGACCCTGATTGCCGGTTCCGGCCGGCTGGCCGCCGCGATCCTGACCGAGGCGACCTATCACCGCGATCTGGAAAGCTTCGATCTGCCCGGCCGTTTCGAGGCAAGGCTGACCACGGCGCAGCGCAGCTTCACCGCCGAGCAACTGCTCGGCCTGCTGCCCGGCACCGACAAGACGAAGGCGCAAGAGGTCATGCTGCTCGGCGCCCATATCGATGGCTATGGCTTTGGCGAGCCGGTCAATGGCGACGCGCTCTACAACGGCACGCTCGATGATGCCGCCTATGTGGCGCTGCTCGCCCGGCTGGCGGAGCGGCGGGGTGGCAAGGGCTATGCCCGGCCGGTGCTGTTTGCGGCGTGGACGGCGGAGGAGAAGGGCCTGCTCGGCGCGCGCTGGTGGCTGGCACACCCCACCGTGCCCAAGGCGCAGATTGCCGGCGTCATCAACCTCGACCAGCTGCGCCCGCTCTTCCCGCTCAAGGCGCTCACCCTGCACGGGCTGGGGCTGAACTCGTTGGCGGAAACGGCCAAGGCGGTGGCGGAAGGGCTGAAGATCGAAGTCCGCCCCGACAAGGAACCGCTGCGCAACCTGATCAGCCGCGTGGATAGCTGGCCGTTCATGGTCGAGGGCATCCCGGCGGTGAATTTCGTCTTCGCCTACGATCCGCGCAGCCCGGAAGAGGCGATCTACCGCGACTGGTACCAGCGCCGTTACCACCGCCCGCAGGACGATATCGCCACGCCGATGGACCTCGATGCAGCGCGCGATTTCAACCGCTTCTTCTACACGCTGGTGGAAACGGCGGCGAACGCGGCGGAGAAGCCGACGGCCAAGCCGCTGCCTGTGGTTGTGCCGGTTGCGCGCCCTTAGACAGAGAGTGCGCTGTGGCGCTCACTCCCCCGGCCGGTAGCTCTTCTCCACATGCCCCTTGAGCTGCGCATCGGTGAAATAGACGCTGCGAAAGTTGTGGGTGGCATAGCGTTCGGCCTGGTCGCGGAAGTGGGGTGAGGCGGGGTTGCTGTTGATGCCGCCGGCGTGGACGGCCCGCGCTTCGGGGCCGTCCTTGCCGAAACGCACCACGGCAACGAAGCTGTTGCCATAGCTGCCATACCAGCGCTTGGTGCCGGCTTCGGGCCGGGCGCCAAAGCTGGGCAGGCTGCCCCAGTTGCCGCTGGCAAAGGGCACCGCGACCGACGGCAGCTTGTCGTCAAAGCGCTGGTTGATGTTGCCAGTCAGCCGCTGGAAGCGGTTGATGTGTCCCCAGGGCACATCCCAGCCGCCGAAATCGCCGGCCAAGCGGCCGACGGCGGCATCAAGCGCGGCGAGGCGCGCATCATCCGGCACCTTGGCGCTGGCAAGATAGGGCACCAGCGCCTCCTCATCCAGCTTGGCGACCGGGCCGAAGCGCTTCACCATCTCGTCGCCCCAGAAGATGGCGAGGCTGGTGGGCACCGAGGTCTCGCTGGCGCGATAATCCCAGGTCTTCAGCGCCGCGATGGGCGCGGCCAGCCGATCCTTTTGCGCGCCGGCGGGGAGCGCATCCCAGGCCTTGACAAGGCCGGGGATGGTGTCGGCGAAGCCCTGCAAATAGGTGTCGTAGGCGACGCCCAGCAGGCCATCGAGATCGAACTTGCGGTCGCCGCTGAGCAAGCGCAGCGCGTTCGGCCCGCGCGGATTTTCACCGGCTGAGTCCATGTAGCGCGGATAATCCGCCTGCTTCGGGCTGTCCGGCCCGGCCGCGGTCCATGGCCAGTTGTTGACGTTGAAGACAAAGCCGCTCTTGGGATTGGCGACGCTGGGCAGCTGCGCCAGCGTGTGTTCGCCCTGCCAGTCAGTGGCGGGGTCGCTGCCATCGACCGGGTGGCGCCAGTCGAACTTGTTGTCGCGGATGGGTACGAACTGCGGGTGGAGATAGGCGATTTCGCCCTTGTCGCTGGCAAACAGCGTGGCGTTGGACGAGTTGGCGCGGCGCTCGGCGACCTTCAGATAGCTGGCCAGATCGGTCGCCTTGGTGCGCAGGAAACTCTGCTCCAGCGCCGCGACCGGGCGGTGCATCAGGCTGATCGCGATCCACTTGCCATTCTCGGCGCGGATCACCGGGCCGTGGTGCGAGCGCCAGGTGGTGAAGCTGCGGCTCTTCATCGTGCCGTCGGCGGCGCGGTAGGGGATGGCGATGGTCTTTTCCGCCAGTGGCTTCCAGGCGGTGCCGTGCCGATAATGCCACGTGCCGCCGCGCTTTTCGACGGTGAGCGCGAACTCGTCGATATTGTCCACGCCGGAACTGGTGTGCATCCAGCCGGTGTGGCGGTTGAAGCCCTGATAGACGAAGAATTGCCCCCAGGTGCTGGCGCCATAGGCATCAAGGCCCTGGCCGCTTTCCACCTTGGCTTCGCTGCGGAAATAGAAACTGGTGTGCGGGTTGATGAGGAACAGCGCATCGCCGCTGGTCGAGCGCGACGGGCCAAGCGCCATGCCGTTGGAGCCGGCGGGTTCGAGCAGCTCGATGCCCAGTTCAACGGCCGACAGCTTGACGGCCTGGCCGGTGTAGAAGCTCTCCAGCTTGCCGAGGTTGATGCTCTCGATATCGCCGCCGATGCTGCCTTCAGAGAAGCTCAGCGCCATCCACGGTTCGAAGCGGGTGATGACGCGCGGTTTCACGGCGGGGTGGGTGGCGAGATAATAGTTCAGCGCATCGGCCCAGGCGGTGCAGAGCGATTTCAGCCAGGCGGGCGCGGTGGCATATTGCGCCTTGAGCTCGGCCGGATCGATGAACAGCTTCATGCGCAAGTCGCGCCAGATGGCGCTTTCACCTTCGGCTTCGGCGAGGCGGCCTTGGGCGTTGATGAAGTTGGTTTCGACGCGGTTGAAGTCGTCTTCGGCCTGGGCATAGATCATGCCGAACACCGCATCGGCGTCGGTCTTGCCCTTGATGTGCGGGATGCCGAAATCATCGCGGGTGATGGTGACGGCGGCCTTTTCCAGGGCCCAGCGGTCGGTTTCCGGTGAGGCGATGGCCGAGGTGGCGAGAAGGGCGGAGAGGGTGAGCGTGCGGATCATCATGCCGCAACGCTAGAACCCGCTTCCCCCTTCGGCAAGAGCGCGAGGCCAGCAGCGCTCAGCAGCGCCGCACCGGCGAGATACCAGCCGACCGCGCCGATGCCGTACGTGCTGGCGAGCGCGGCGCCGATCACCGGGGTCAGCCCGCCGCCGATGATGCCGCCCAGGTTGAACGTGACGCTGGCGCCGGTGTAGCGCACGCGCGCCGGAAAGAGCCCGGTGAGGAACGCGCCCAATGGCCCATAGACGAAGCCCATCACGAACAGGCCGAGGGACAGGAAGGCGAACACCCCGCCGGTGCCGGCCTGCATCAATGGCCCCATGGCAGCGCCGAGCGCGATGCTGGCAACGCTGCCCATCATCAGCACGCGTTCCGGTGAGCTGCGGTCGCTGAGCCAGCCGGCGATGAGGATGCCCAGCGCGAGGAAGAGGATCGCCCCCAGCTGCAGCTGCAGGAAGGCCTCGCGGCTGTAGCCCAGTATCGTGGTGCCATAGCCGAGCGCGAAGGCGGTCGCGATGTAGAAGATGGCGAAGCAGGTGACGGCGGTGGCGATGCCGCACAAGGTGGCGCGGCCGTGGAAGCGGACAAGCTCGGCCAATGGCACCGCCGGCGGCTTTTCCCTTTCCAGCATGGCGGCGAAGGCTGGTGTTTCGAGGATGGTCAGCCGCACCCACAGGCCGATGCCGACCAGCAGGATCGAGCCGGCAAACGGCAGCCGCCAGCCCCATTCGAGGAATTCGCCATCATCGAGCAACAGGCCAAGCGCCAAAAAGAGCCCATTGGCGGCGATGAAGCCCACCGGCGCACCCAGTTGCGGGAACATGCCATAGCGGCCGCGCCAGCCATCGGGCGCATTTTCCACCGCCAGCAGCGCCGCACCGCCCCATTCGCCGCCCAGGCCAAAGCCCTGGCCAAAGCGCAGCAGGCACAGGATCGCCGGCGCGGCGACGCCGATGGCGGCATAGGTGGGCAGGAAGGTGATGGCGAAGGTGGAGCCGCCCATCAGCAGCAGCGAGGCGACCAACGTGGACTTGCGGCCCAGCCGGTCGCCATAATGGCCGAACACCAGCGCGCCGATCGGCCGGGCCACGAAGGCCACGGCGAAACTGGCGAAGCTGAGCAGCAGTTGCAGTTGCGGATTCTCCGACGGGAAATAGAGCGGCCCGAACACCAGCGCGGCGGCGGTGGCGTAGATGTAGAAATCGTAGAATTCGACTGCCGTGCCGACGAGGCTGGCAGCAAGAATGCGACTGGCGGACGCCTGTTTCAGAGCCACGGCGCCTTGGCGTCGAGCGCCAGCATCGCGGCGGGCTGGTTGCGCTGCGAGACGATGGCCCATTCAGCGCCCTTCACCATCACTTCCGGCACCAGCGGGCGGGAGTTGTAGGTGCTGGCCATGGTCGCGCCATAGGCGCCGGCGGTCATGAAGGCGACGAGGTCGCCGGCCCGCACATCTTCCAACTCGCGATCCTCGGCGAAGGTGTCGCCAGTCTCGCAGATCGGGCCGACGACCGTGGCCACCGTGCGCTTTTCCTTCGGGCGCACGGCGAGGATATCGTGCCACGCGCCATAGAGCGACGGGCGCAGCAGGTCGTTCATCGCGGCATCGACCACCACGAAATGCTTCGACGCGCCCTCCTTGGTCAGGATCACCTCGCTCACCAGCACGCCGGCATTGCCGACAATCATGCGGCCGGGCTCGAACATCAGCCGCCACGGCCAACCTTCGGTGGCGCGGGCGACCATCGCGGCATAGTCGGCCGGCGGTGGCGGTGCCGGCAGGTCACGGCGATAGGGAACACCCAGTCCGCCGCCGACATCGATGCGCTTGATTATATGACCAAGGGCTTCCAGCTGCCGCGCCAGTTCGCCCAGCTTGCGGATCGCGTCTTCCACCGGTCCCAGATCGGTCAACTGGCTGCCGATGTGCGCCGCCAGCCCGACGGGGCGCAAATTGGGATGGGCGGCCGCCTGGGCGAAGGCGGCGGGCAGGCGTTCCCACGGGATGCCGAACTTGGCATCGGCGCCGCCGGTCGAGATCTTGCCGTGCGTCTTGGGATCGACCGCCGGGTTGATGCGGATGGCGATTTCGACCGTGGCGCCTTTGGCGGCGGCAACGGCAGCCAGCATGTCGATCTCGGCTTCGGATTCGACGTTGAACTGCAGGATGCCGGCCTCGACGCCGGCCGCCAGTTCGGCGCGGGTCTTGCCGACGCCGGAAAACACGATGCGCGTCGCCGGGATGCCGGCGGCCAGCGCGCGTGCCATCTCGCCGCCCGACACCACGTCGGCGCCGGCGCCCAGCCGTGCCAGCGTCGCCAGCACGGCGAGGTTGGGATTGGCCTTCACCGCGAACGCCACCAGCGGGTTACCATCCCCCAGCCCGGCCACGGCATCGAGGAACACGCTGAAGTGCCGCTCCATGGTGGCGCTGCTGTAGCAATAGAAGGGCGTGCCAACGGTGGCCGCCAGCATTTCAAGGCTGACACCCTCGGCGTGCATGACGCCGTTCTGGAACTGGAAATGGTCCATGGCTCAGTTCCTGGTCCTGTCCCGCGGTGGCGGCAGGTTGAACGGATCATTGCCGCGTTCGGGCAGCGGGCCGTTCTGATCGTCAACGCGGGTCGGCACCGCCTGTGGGTCGAGCTTCAGCATTTCCTGCGGGGTGGCAGCGCGCGTCTGGGTTTCGGAGCGTTCCGGCGCCGGCCGGCCCGCACGCGGCTCCAACGCGCCCTGCTTGCCGCAGGCGCTTACGAGCAGCAGCGCGGCCAGGGCGAGGCCGCGCCTCACAGCTTTGCCCTCGCCGCCGTGATGGCGGCGCGCACATTGGCCGGCGCGGTGCCGCCAAAGCTGGTGCGGCTGGCGACGCTGGCTTCCACGGAGAGCACGTCGCGCACCTTTTTGGTGATGCGCTTGTCGATGGCGGCCAGCTCGGCATCGGTCAGGCCGTTGAGATCCGTGCCCTTGGCCTCGGCCGCCTTCACGCAGTGGCCGGTGATTTCATGGGCCTCCCGGAACGGCACATTGGCAACGCGCACCAGCCAATCAGCCAGATCGGTGGCGGTGGAAAAGCCGCTGTTGGCAGCAGCCCGCATCTTCGCCTTGTTGAAGGTCACCGTCCCGACCATGCCGGTCATGCTGGCGAGGCACAGGCCGAGGTCGTCATGGGCGGCGAACACCGTCACCTTGTCGTCCTGCATGTCCTTGGAATAGGCCAGCGGCAGGCCCTTCATAACGGTCGAGAGGCGCGTGTAGGCGCCCAGGAACGCCCCGGCCTTGGCGCGCACCAGTTCGGCGGCATCGGGGTTGCGCTTTTGCGGCATGATGCTGCTGCCGGTGGACCAGGCGTCGGGCAGGGTGATGAAACCGAACGGCTGGCTGGCCCAGATGATCATTTCCTCGGCCAGGCGGGACAAATGGAGCCCGGTCATGTGAGTTGCACTGAGATACTCCAGCGCAAAATCCCGGTCCGACACGCTATCGAGGCTGTTGCGCGTTGGCCCGCCGGCAAAGCCCAGCGCCTTGGCCGTCATCTGCCGGTCGATCGGGAAGCTGGTGCCGGCCAGCGCGGCCGCGCCGAGCGGGCATTCGTCCATGCGGCGCTGCGCATCGGCAAAGCGGCCGCGGTCGCGGCTGAGCATCTCGACATAGGCCATCAAATGGTGGCCCAGCGTTACCGGCTGCGCCACCTGCAGATGGGTGAAGCCGGGCATGATCGTATCGGCATGCTCCTCGGCGCGGGTGAGCAGCGCCGTGATAAGGCCCTTCAGCGCGGCATCGGCTTCGGCGCAGGCGGCCTTCACCCACAGCCGGAAATCCACCGCCACCTGGTCGTTGCGGCTGCGCGCGGTGTGCAGGCGGCCAGCGGCCGGGCCGATGATCTCCTTCAGCCTTGTCTCGACGTGAAGGTGGATATCCTCCAGCGCCAGATTCTCGACCAGCTTGCCGTCCGCATATTCGGCGGCGATCTGCTGCAGGCCCTTGTCGATGGCGGCGGCATCCTCGGCCGACACGATGCCCTGTTTGGCCAGCATGGCAACATGCGCGCGGCTGCCCTGGATGTCCTGGCGCCACAGGCGTTTATCGACGCCGATCGAGGCGTTGATTTCCTGCATGATCGCCGACGGGCCGGCGCCAAAGCGGCCGCCCCACAGGCTGTTTGCCGTGTTGCTGCCGGGGGTCGGGTCGTTGCTCATGGGAGCCGCCGATAGTGGATTGCCGCCGCCCCCGCAACCGGCAGCCACCACACCCCCCAGGGCCGCCAGCTTGAATGCGTCGCGCCGTGAAACCGTCATCTGCCTGTCCCCTTCGCTGCATCCAGTGCCACACCGGCTTGGCAGGGGCCACTGCGCTGTTTATCGGGGCGGCATCGCGAGAGGAACATTTCGATGCGCACGACCCTGGCCTTGATCACCCTGCTGGCGCTGGCCGGCTGCAACCAGGCCGCCCCGGCCAGCCCGGACGCACCGGCCAGCCCGGACGCACCGGCCAAGGCCGCCACCAAGGCCGCCCCGGC
>NZ_WNJP01000370.1 GCF_009733735.1 Sandarakinorhabdus oryzae
GGTGGGGCCGGGGGCGGCGGCGGTGGCCAACGCCAGATCGACCGGGCTGGCCAGCCGCAGCACCTGGCCGAGGCGGTTGACGGCAAAGCCGGGTGCAACGCGCGCCGCCGGCCGGCCACCGGGTGCGACCTTGCCGAGGTGGCTGACCATCAATCCATCGCCAACGCCATCCCCCAGGCCCAGGCCAAGGCGCTGGTCCGCCTCGCGCCGGGCCTGCTGTTCACGGCTGAGGTCGCGGCCGGTGAGCAGGCGGCCGTTGAAGAAATTGACGGTGCGGATCGCCTCGTCGGTGATCGGCGCTTCCAGGGGGAGATAGGTCATGGCGCGCTCCCTCAGGCGGTCAGATCGGTGATGGCATACCAGTTGGACTTGCCGTCGCTGATCAGGGTGATGCCTTCGCCGCCGCCCAGGTCGAGCGCGCCGGCCGGCGTCGCCAGGCCGCGGCCAGTGATCAGATCCTGGGTGTTGGGCACGCGGATGCTGATCCCGGTGCGGCTGACGGCGCGCAGCACATAGCAGCGGCCCTTGCCGGCATCGCCGGCCCGCGGCAGCACCGCCACGAGTTTCTCCTTGCGCAGCGAGACCACGGCATCGATGTCGTCCTTCAGATCAATCTGGCCCGGCCCGGCCGGCTCGACGATCAGCAGGCGGTGGCGATATTCGATCGGGCCGGCAGGCCCTTGCGGGCCGATGGGGCCCTGGGGGCCGGTCTGGCCCTGTGGCCCCGCGTCACCCTTCGGGCCGGCGGGTCCCGCATCGCCCTTTGGTCCGGCCGGGCCGGTGTCACCCTTGGCGCCAGCCGGGCCGGCCGCACCCGCATCGCCTTTCGGTCCAGG
>NZ_WNJP01000371.1 GCF_009733735.1 Sandarakinorhabdus oryzae
CGAGGCGGGCCAGCGGCGGAACCGCCGGGTTGCGCACCGCCCAGCCGGCGTGGGCCGGGCCCAGCGCCGCCAGCCGATCCGCTGGCACCGTCACCCCGGCAGCGCTGGCAACGCCATATTCGAACGGCGTCAGGCCATCGGCTTCGGCCCAGTTGATCCCATCGGAGCGGCCGGCGCCACCGGCCAGCACCACCACCCGCTGCGCCAGCCGCAGATCGAAGGAGGGCACCGTCCCGCGCCGGCTGCGCAGCGCGTCCATCACCCCGGCGGCGGTGATGTCATCGCCGTCCATCGCCGCGCACATGCCCCACGCCATGTCCCACATCGGATCGTCCGACAATGCGCGCCCGGTCGCCGCGATCGGGCACAGGCCGGCGAGATCGGCGGCGGCCAGCGACACCTGGCCGGCAACGCGATAGGTGGCGGGCGTGAAGCGTTCCAGCGGCAGCGCATCGACCAGCCGCCGCGCCGGATCGACCGCGCCCAGCCGCAGCAGCAGCCCGGCGCGCGCCGCCAGCCAGTCACCATCACCGATGCCGGCCGGCCCCGGCACGCGCGACAGCAGCGCCCGGCCCAGCGCGATGGTCAGCCAGCGCGAGGCAACCGGCCCGGCGATGCGGTTGGCCAGCCCGGCCAGAAAGCGGCCATTGCTGCCGGTGAAGGCATCATCATCAAAAGCGCCCGCCGCGGCTGCCAGGATGCCCACCGGCGCGCCCGGCGGCAGCGATTTCAGCTCTGCCGGCGCCAGTGTGCGTTCCGGATTGGCCTCGGGCTGTTCCGGCGGCAGCAGCGGTGCTTCGGCGGCCGGCGGCGCAGCATCGGGCGCGGGT
>NZ_WNJP01000372.1 GCF_009733735.1 Sandarakinorhabdus oryzae
GACGCCGGGCGGGACGGCGGCCTGCATCGCCGTGCCGCGCAGCCGCAGCAGGCGCGCGGTGTCCGCAACGCCCAGGCTGCCGGCCGCACACAGCGCGGTATATTCGCCCAGGCTATGCCCGGCGACATAGGCGGCCTTGTCGGCCAGCCGCACCCCGGCTTCGTTTTCCAGCACACGCAGCGCTGCGATGCCGACCGCCATGATCGCCGGCTGGGCGTTGGCGGTGAGGGTCAACTCCTCTTCCGGCCCTTCCCACATCAGCCGCGACAGGCGTTCGCCCAGCGCGTCGTCAACCTCTTCGAACACGGCGCGGGCGTGGGGGCTGGCGTCGGCCAGGCCCTTGCCCATGCCCACCGATTGGCTGCCCTGGCCCGGAAAGATGAAAGCGCGAATGGTCCCTCTCCCGATATCGCTCAAACTGCGCCGCCGATTAGGCGCTTCACCGCGCCTGTGCAACCGCAGCCGCGGTGCCGCTGCTCAACCGGGGCGTTTTGCCCGGTTGCAAGGCGCAAACATTCCGTTATGGGCTGCCCTTCGCGCTCAGGGAGGGGGCAAAAGGGATTCGCAACAGCCGTTCATCGGCGGGCAAACCCCATGCGACCACCTTGGTTCGCGGACCGATAGCCAGACCGGCTGCCGGTTCTGACGCATTTGCCGACCAGAACAGCCAAGGATCGCCAATGAAGATTGATGCCCGCCTGCTGATCGCCGCCGCCGCTCTGGCTGTTGCCACGCCGGCCGTTGCCGCCGTGTCGCCCGCCGTTGGCAAGGCGCTGAACGCCGCCACGGCCGCCGCCAAGTCGCGCAACGCCGCCGGTGTCGCC
>NZ_WNJP01000373.1 GCF_009733735.1 Sandarakinorhabdus oryzae
GCGCCTGCTGCAAGACACGCGCACCGCCGCCATTGCCACCGCGCCGCCACGCGCGCCGCCAGGCGCGCTGCCGCCGCCTGCCCCCTCCAGCATCGCACTGCCGGTGCGGGTGCCGCTGGCGCTGCTGGAATCAGCGGTGAACGAGGCGGTGCCGCAGCTGCTGTGGCAGATTGATCAGCCCGGTAGCGTCTGCGTGAAGGCCGCCCGGGTGAATCTGTTCGGCGCCCGGCTGAAAGTCACGCCCGATGTGCGCTGCCATATCATCGGCGACGTGGAGCGCGGGCCAATCCGCCTATCGGGCCGCGGTAGCCGGCTGCACCTCGCCATGCCGGTGTTTGCCCGGCTGGAAGCACGCGATATTGGCGGGCTCATCGAACGCGAAGGCACCGAAGCCGAAGCGCTGATCACCGCCGAACTGACGCCCACCCTGTCGGCCGATGGCCATCTGCAAGCCCGCATTCACCTCACCTATGACTGGCGCCAGGAGCCCACGGTCTCCGTGCTCGGCGAGGAGATCAGGCTCACCGAAAAGGCTGACCAGAAATTGGCGCCAGTGCTGGCCAAGGCGGAAACCGATCTTGCCCGCCGGCTGGCGGCCCTGCCGATCCGGGCCCGGCTGGAGCGGCTGTGGCGGCAGGGCTTCTCGGTGCAATCAATCAACCGCCGCAACCCGCCGGCCTGGTTGCGGCTGACCCCGCAGGCGCTGGCCGTGGAGGGCATCGCGGTGGAACGGCGGGACCTGCGCATCGATGCCCGGTTGGGCGCGCTGGCGGAGGTGGTGCTGGGCGCGCAGCCCGCCACGCCCACCGCCA
>NZ_WNJP01000374.1 GCF_009733735.1 Sandarakinorhabdus oryzae
CACCCTGTCGCCGCGCCCGCCCGGCGCCGGCCCGCGCCCACCGCACAAGCCGCCCTATCGCGGCCGCGCCTGATCCGGGGCATAATCCAGCCGGGCGCTGCCGCTGGCGGTGACGGGCATGTAAAGGCCCTGGCCCAGCACCACCGCCTTGCCGTGGCGCACCGTGTCGAGTGTCATCGCCAGGCGGAAATCGCCGATGCGGATGGACGTGATGGCGGTGTCGATCTTGCCGAGCAGGCGCGTGTAATCACGGGCAAAATCCTGGGAAAGCGCCTCTTCCAGCGCCGCTTTCACGTCAGCTGACTGCGCGACTGCCACCAGCAGCGGCAATTGCACATCGTCGCCTTCGCCGGCGGCCAGCTTGAGATCACGCACATCCATGCGTTCGCTGTCGGGCCGGGTTTCCGGGCGCGCCGTCAGCCAGATGCGCCCGCGCGTGTCGAGCAACTGACGCGGGCCGCGCGCCCGGATGTCCAGCCCCAGCGCCAGCCGGCCGCCGTTGGTGGCATAAAGGCTGGACGGGCCGAAGCGCACCTTCACCCGGCCGATCTGCGGCAGCAGCACGCCGCGCGCTGATACCTTGGCCAGTGCCCGATCGATCGGACGCTGCAGCGTGGCCGGATCGGCGAGCACGGCGCTTTGCAGCAGCAACCCCGGCGGTCCACCCCGGGCGCCGATCAGCGGCAGGGGGGTGGCGGTGGGCGTGGCGGGCTGCGCGCCCAGCACCACCTCCGCCAGCGCGCCCAACCGGGCATCGATGCGCAGGTCCCGCCGTTCCACCGCGATGCCCTCCACGGCCAGCGCCTGCGGG
>NZ_WNJP01000375.1 GCF_009733735.1 Sandarakinorhabdus oryzae
TGGCGGCCTTCTTTGCCGCCGGCGGCACGCGCTGCCATGTCGTGCGGCTGGCGCGCAGCGCCGAACTGGCCCTGGCTTTGGGGGAGGATCCGGCCGGCCCCGACGTGGCCCGCGCCCGGCGCTTCGTGCTGCCATCGGTGCAGGTCGGCGGCCAACCATTGCGCCTGAAGGCCGCCAGCCCCGGGCGTTGGAGTGATGATTTCCAGGTTTCGGCCAGGCTCGATTTCACCCTGGCCCGGCCGCGCCTGCTGCTGCGCATCGACAATGGCGCCGAGCGCCGCAGCTTTGGCCCCTATGGCCTTGCCGCCGATGCGCCCGACAGCCTGTGGGCGCTGGTTGACGATGATCACTGGTTCGATGCGCCCGATGCCGCCGTGGTGGCGCGCCCGTGGCTGGTGCCCGACATGCCGGCCGGCGCGGTGGACGTGTCTGCCCTGTCGGACCTGTGGAGCAACCCCGTCGCGGCCGAGCCGGAAACCCAGGACGCGCTGGAACGCGATGGCCTGTCGCGCTGTGACGACAGCCTGTTCCTCGATCCGCGCCTGGCGCTGACCCCGCCCGAAACGCTGGCCACCACGGCGCGATCATTGCGCGATATCGATGGCGCCCGGCTGTTCGGCCTCGCTGCCGCCTTTGCCTGTGCCGGCGATGGCGAGCAGGGCGAACCCAGCCTGATCGCCGCGCCCGATCTCGTCCAGCCCGGCTGGGTGCGCACCGTGCCGCCGCCCTTGCTGCCGCCCGAACCGCCGCCGGCCACGGCGGACGACAGCGGCTTCGGCAGTTGCGCCGCG
>NZ_WNJP01000376.1 GCF_009733735.1 Sandarakinorhabdus oryzae
CAGTGGCAGCGCCGATGCCGGCGCAAAAGCTGGACGCGCAGGGCCTGCCGCAGGCGGTCGCCGCCGCGCAGGACGTGCCGCCCGGCCTGGCCCGTGCCGTTGCCGAAAAGCGCCCGTTCCGCATCGGCGTATTTGGCGACAGTTTCGGCGATGGCCTGTGGGCGGCGCTCTATAACCAGTTGCCGCGCCGCGAGGCCTTCCACGTGCTGCGCTATGCCGAGCAGGCGACCGGTTTCACCCGTTATCGCCAGAACAACCTGGAAGACAAATTGGCTGGCCAGCTGGCCGAAGGGCCGGTGGACGTGGCGGTGATCAGCTTTGGTGCCAACGACACGCAGGGCATCTTCGTTGATGGCAAGGTGGCGCCGCTGCTGTCGCGGGCGTGGCGGGCCGAGATCGGGGCGCGCATCACCCGTTATGTGAAGGCCTTGCAGGCGCAGGGCGCCACCGTGGTGTGGGTGGGCCTGCCGCTGATGCGTGATCCCGAATTCGATGCCCAGGTGCAGGGGCTGAATGCCTTCCATGCCGGGTTGATGGCCGAACTGGGCGTGGCCTTCATCGACACGCGCGCCGCCGCGGTCGATGCGCAGGGCCATTATGCCTCGCACCTGCCTGGCAAGGATGGCGTGCCCTGGCTGGTGCGCGCTGGCGACGGCATCCACATGAGCATGAAGGGCTATCGCCTGCTCACCGATGGGCTGGCGCAGCGGTTGCGGGCCTGGGGCGAGGCCGCGCGCGCCGGCAAGGCAGTGACAGCCGATCTGGTACCGCCGCCGGCCGCCGCGCCGCC
>NZ_WNJP01000377.1 GCF_009733735.1 Sandarakinorhabdus oryzae
CCTGCCGGCCCACATCCTGTCCGGCGATCGGCCCGGCCCGGTTGCCGCCGTGGCGCAGGCCCTCGGCATCCCCGGCACGGGCGGCCTCGATCCGGCGGAAAAGCTCGCCGCGATCACGGCGCTGGCCGAACAGGGCCGCCGCGTGCTGATGGTCGGCGATGGTCTCAACGACGGCCCGGCGCTGGCGGCCGGCCACGTCTCGGTGGCGCCGGCCTCGGCCGCCGATGCCAGCCAGAACGCCGCCGATGCGGTGTTCCTGGGTGCCAGCCTCGCCCCCGTGGCCTTCGCTATCCGGGCGGCGCGGGCAACCCAGGCCATCGTCCGGCAGAATTTCGCGCTGGCGATCGGTTACAACATCATCGCCGTGCCACTGGCCATCGCTGGCCTGGTCACGCCGCTGATCGCGGCGCTGGCCATGTCGGGTTCGTCGATCATCGTCGTCGCGAATGCGCTAAGGTTGAAAAGACTTGGGCGCCTGAAGGGCCTGGCACGATGAACGGCCTGCTGCTGCTTATCCCGGTGGCGCTCGGCCTGGGGTTGCTGGGCCTGTTCGCCTTTTTCTGGGCGGTCGGGCGCGGGCAGTTCGATGACCTCGACGGCGCGGCCCTGCGCATCTTCATGGATGATGAGAATGACGCTGCGGACTGAGCCACTCGCCCATCTGCCGGCCCTGCTGGCGCTGGTGCTGTCCGCCCTGTCGCTGCCGGCGCGGGCCGAGGCGCAGCTGGTCAGCCTGTGCGCCGGCGGCAGCCTGCCCGGCCCACAAGC
>NZ_WNJP01000378.1 GCF_009733735.1 Sandarakinorhabdus oryzae
CGCGCCAGCACCAGCGCCAGCACCAGCGCGACCAGCGCGCCGGGCGCCACCACCCGGGCAAAGCCGAACAGCGCGAACGGCACCAGCAGGCCGACCAGCAGGGTGACGCGGGTGAACATGACCAAGCTGGCAATGGCGATGCCGGCCGCCAGCCGTGGCCGCGCCTCGGGCTCAGGCTTGAGGCGCTGCGCCAGCGCGGCGGTGACCGCTGTCGAGCTGTAGATGGCGCCCACCGCCGCGGTGACCAGCAGGCCGCGCCCCGGCCCCAGGGTGCGGCCCAGCGCATAGCCGGCAAAGCTGATCGCGCACACCACCACCACGACCAGCCACAGTTCGCGCGGGTTCCAGGCGTTCAGCGGCCCCATGGCGTGATCGGGCAGCACTGGCCAAAGTGCGCCGGCAATCACCGCAAACAGCACGACCGCGTGGAAATCCGCTTCGCTCAGCCCCTCGATCCAGGCGTGCAGCCGCGCCCGCTGGCTGAGCAGGAAGGCGGTGACCACGGCCAATGCCATCGCCGGCACCGGCAGGCCATGGCCGGCAATCCAGCCCAGTGCCAAGGTGACGAGCGCGGCGGCTTCGGTGGTGGCGCTGGGGCTCTTGTCGCGCCGGTAACCGATGATGACCAGCGCGCAGCCGGCGAGCACCAGCACGGCCGAGACCAGCCAGCCCTGCGCCTGCTCGGCCACGAAGCCGGCCAGCCCGCCGATCAGCCCGAACAGGCCGAAGGTGCGCAGGCCGGCAACGCGGCTGCCGGGCCGG
>NZ_WNJP01000379.1 GCF_009733735.1 Sandarakinorhabdus oryzae
CCACCGCGAGCAGCGCGACCAACTTGGCGACATCCATCGAACTTCCGCCGCCGACTGAGACCACGCCGTCGACTTTTGCGTCCGTCGCCAACTTGACCGCGGCATCAATCACGTGAACCGGAGGATTGTTCCCCGTCAGCACCCCTGAGACAAACTGAGGGTCTTCCCGAAGGGAGGATTTCTGGTTCATCGTAGCCGCAAGGAGCGAAGATGAAACAGAAATCCGGGCCGGATAAAGCGCCGGCAGAACAAGTTCTCAAGAACATTCGGCGTCAGACACGCCGGCAGTACTCGGCGGAAGAGAAGATCCGCATCGTGCTGGAGGGGCTGCGCGGCGAGGAGAACATCTCGGAGCTTTGCCGCCGTGAAGGCATCGCCGCCTCGATGTATTACGGCTGGTCGAAGGAGTTCCTCGAGGCCGGCAAGCGCCGGCTGGCGGGCGACACGGCCCGCGCCGCAACGTCCGGAGAGGTGAAGGACCTTCGTCGTGAGGCCACCGCCTTGAAGGAGGTCGTGGCCGATCTCACCCTGGAGAATCGCCTGCTTAAAAAAAGCATGAGCGGGGATGGGGAGGACGACGCATGAGGTATTCTGCATCCGAGAAGGCCGAGATCATCCAGCTGGTCGAGCAATCACATCTGCCGGCCAAGCGCACACTGGACAAACTCGGCATCCCGCGCGCCACTTTTTATCGTTGGTATGACCGATACCGTGAGGGTGGGCCTGAGGCGCTGGATGACCGCCGTTCACGACCAGAT
>NZ_WNJP01000038.1 GCF_009733735.1 Sandarakinorhabdus oryzae
CGGGCGGGAGCAGCCGCGCACCAGCGGCACGGCCGCCGCCGTGGCTGCCGCCGCTGCCATCGGCCACGGCAGCCAGCCCAGCACCGCCTGGGCGGCGAACTGCAGGGCAAAGCCGGCAATCGCGAACAGCGCGAGGAACAATATGGCCAGCACCAGCACGGGCAAGCGGCCAGCGTTCAACCAATCCAGCGCCGCCCCGACGCCATGATCGCCGCCACCAGGCAAATCGCCATCAAGGCCGATCAGCTGCAGCAGGGCAAGCGCCAGCAGCAGGCCCAATGCCGCCGTGAACGGCAGCAATGCAGGTTGCAGAAGGGCGAGCATGGAAATCGTTGCGCCTGAATCGAAAGGAACCAGGCACAATATCTAGGGATCGAAAAGACCCGCTGCAATGGAAACCGGACAACAGCGTGCCGATTTTCAGCGCGACATTTTCAGCCGTGTTGCACTGTTACATGACGCAACACGCGAACCTGCCGTCAGATCAGCAGCGGGCCATGCGCCAGTTTCGGCAGCACGTGGCGGCTGAACAGGTCGGCTTCGCGGGCGTGGGGATAGCCGGAGAGGATGAAGGCCTCCATGCCGGCGGCCTGATAGGCCTGCAGCTTGGCGACGATCTGATCGGGATCGCCCACCAGCGCGGCGCCGCAGCCTGACCGTGCCCGGCCGATGCCGGTCCACAGATTGTCTTCCACGTAACCGTCGCTGGCCTTGTCACGCAGCTCGGCCTGGCGCTGGACGCCGACCGACTGGCTGTCGAGCGACTTGGCGCGGATGGCGTCGCCGGTGGCGGCGTCGAGCTTGGAGAGCAGGTGATCGGCGGCTTCGCGCGCCTCGGCTTCGGTCTCGCGCACGATGACATGGACGCGATAGCCGAACTTCAGCGTGCGGCCGCGCTTGGCGGCACGCGTCGTCATGTCGGCGACCACTTCCTTCACCTTGTCCATGGTGTCGGGCCACATCAGATAGACATCGGCGGCTTCGGCAGCGGCTTCGCGGGCGTCTTCGGAGAGGCCGCCGAAATAGAGCGGCGGGCACTTGCCGGAGACGGTCTTCACGTTCGGCGGCGGCAGCTGCAGCTTGTAATGCTCACCCTGGTGGTCGAGCGCATCGCCATTGAGCAGGGTTTTCAGGATCTTCATCACCTCGACCGTGCGCGCATAGCGCGGCGCTGACGGCATGACTTCGCCCGGCATGTCCGACGAGATGATGTTGACGGTGAGGCGGCCGCCCAAAATCTGATCCAGCGTGGCGATGGCGCGGGCCAGCTGCGGCGGCCAGGTCTCGCCGACGCGGATCGCCATCAGCAGGCGGATCCGGCTTGTGAGCGCGGCGATGGCGCCAGCAAACATCTGGGTGTCGATGCCGAGCTGGTAGCCCGAAGGCAGCAGGATATTGTCAAACCCGCCCTTTTCGGCGGTCAGCACGATGTTGCGGCAATGCTCCCAGCTCGAGCGCAGCGCCGGATCGGGCACGCCGAGAAATTCATAATCATCGTCGCACAGGGCAGAGAACCAGCTGATTTCTGGACCGCTCATGGCAGATTTTCCCCAAGCGAGGCGACCAGGATGGCGTACCATTCCGCCCGCGTGAACGTGACCTTGAAGGCATCGGCGGCCTCGGCAATGCGCGCCGGGTTCTGGCTGCCGACAATCGGCGTGATCCCGGCCGGATGCGCCAGCACCCAGGCATAGGCCGTGGCCGCGATGCTCACCCCGAACCGTGCCCCATGCGCCGCCAGCGCCGCCTTGACCCGGATCAAGCGCTCATCCTCTTCCCTTTTCCGGCCCGGCCGCGGATCGCCATCGCCCAGCCGGCCCTGGCCCAGCGGCGACCAGCCCAGCACGGCGAGGCAATGCTTCATCGCCCAGTCGAGCGTGCCGTCGAACAGCGGCTGCAGCGCCAGCACCGAGAATTCTGGCTGGGTCGACACCAGCGGCGCCTTCAGATGCTTCTTCAGCGCGCTCGATTGCGCCACGGTGAAGTTGGAGACGCCCACTGCGCCAATCTTGCCGGCCTGCACCAGACCATCGAGGGTTTCGGCCACCTCGGCCCAATGGGTGAGCATGTCCGGCCGATGAATCTGCCACAGGTCGATGCGCTCGATGCCCAGCCGACTCAGTGAGGCATCGACGGCCTCCACCAGATAGGCGGGCGACGAGTCGTAGGGCACGCCCATGCGGATGCCGCCCTTGGACGCCAGCACGATCTGCCCGCGCAGGGACGGCGCCGCCTTGAACACCCGGCCCAGCAAGGCTTCGGAAGCGCCGAACGGCTCGTCATTGTCGGGCCCGTAAATATCGGCCGTGTCGAAGAAATTGATGCCGGCGGCCAACGCCGCCTCGCAGCGCGCCTGCGCGGCCGCCACATCATCGCCGGCAAAGCGCCACATGCCCCAGGCCAGCGGGCTGACCATAAATTCGGACTTGCCCAGCGGGCGGCGGTTGGGGCTTAGGGTGATGTGCGACATTTTGGCTTGATAGACTGAAGGACAGGCAGATGGGAAGCAGCGACACGATCCGCTGGGGCATTGTCGGCACCGGCATGATGGCGCTGGAGCATGTTGCCAACATCCAGCTGCTGGGCGGCGGCGCCATCACCGCCATTGCCGATCCGGTGCCGGCCTGCCTTGATCGGGCGGAAAAGGCGATCGGCCATGCGGTGGCGCGCTTCCCCGATGCGGCGGCGCTGGCAGCCTCTGGCCTCGTCGATGCCGTTGTCGTGGCCTCGCCCAATTTCACCCACCGCGCCGTGCTCGGCCCGCTGATGGACGCTCGCTTGCACATCCTGTGCGAAAAGCCGCTGGCGACGACGCTTGAGGACGCCAAGGCGGTGGCAGCGGCGG
Organism: Sandarakinorhabdus oryzae; assembly: GCF_009733735.1. Lineage (GTDB taxonomy): Bacteria > Pseudomonadota > Alphaproteobacteria > Sphingomonadales > Sphingomonadaceae > Sandarakinorhabdus > Sandarakinorhabdus oryzae. The sequence goes on from NZ_WNJP01000038.1 coordinate 2,846, forward strand.
TGAAGGGTTATGACCGGACGTTCTGGACCGCGATGGAATATCGCTTCATGCCGCCGGTCAGCGAGTTCGTGTCCCTCGTCCATGCCGGCAAGGTCGGCCGCTTGGCTATGCTCTCCATCCGTGAGCACCGCTTCCCCTTCCTGGTGAAGGTGGGGGACTGGAACCGCTTTTCGGCCAACACCGGCGGCACGATGGTGGAAAAATGCTGCCACTTCTTCGACCTGATGCGCCATGTCGTCCAGTCGGAGCCGGTGCGGGTCTATTGCTCCGGCGCGATGGACGTGAACCACCGCGACGAGCGCTACGACGGCAAGACGCCTGACATCATCGACAACAGCTACACGGTCGTCGATTTCGCCAACGGCGTGCGCGCCATGCTGGATCTGTGCATGTTCGCCGATGGCGCCGAGCAACAGGAGGAGATCCTCGCCACCGGTGACCAGGCGCGGCTTGATGTGCTGATCCCGGCCGGCGACATCATCCATTCCCCCCGCGTCGGCTTCATGAACCCCAAGCAGGCGACACGCTGGCATGTCGAAACCCCGGCCGACGCGTTGGCGGCTGGGCAGCATCATGGCTCCACCTTCTTCCAGCACCGGCACTTTGCCGCGGCGGTGCGCGGGAACGGCCCGGTGATCGTGACGGCCGACGACGGCATGCGCGCCGTCGCCATCGGCCTTGCCGCCGAGATCTCGGCGAAGGAACATCGCGCCGTGGCGATGGCCGAGCTGGGCCTGTGACAACAGTGTGACTCGGCTGCCACAGCGTGGCCGGAACCGCGCAGTGGACCCGGTAGGCCAGATTGACGCAGGCCAAGAAAGCCTGTCTTGGCAAGACAACACGCCCGCCGCCAACTGGCGGGCACAGCCGGCCAATGTCCGGACAAGAAGGGGAGTGACATGATCCGCAGCTTTCTGATGAGCAGCGCCGCCATCCTGGCCGTTGCCGCCGCGCCGGCCTTTGCGCAGACCGATGCCGCCAGCGATGAGCCCGCCGAAATCGTGGTGACCGCGCAAAAGCGCAGTGAAAAGCTGCAGGACATCCCGCTTGCCGTTTCGGTGGTGGGCGGCGATGCGCTGGTGCGCCAGGGCGCGCTCAACATCGAAAACGCCCAGTATCTGGTGCCGACGCTGAACTTCCGCAAATCAGGCACCAGCATCAACCAGTCGCTCTATATCCGCGGCGTCGGCACGGCGACCTTCAGCCTGGCCGGCGAACCGTCGATCTCGACCGTCCTCGATGGCGTCGTGCTGGCCCGCGCCGGTGAAGCCTTTTCCGACCTCGTCGACATCGAACGCATCGAAGTGCTGCGCGGCCCGCAGGGCACGCTGTTCGGCAAGAATGCCTCGGCCGGTGTGGTCAACATCGTCTCCAAGCGGCCCGGCGACACGCTGGGCGGCTATGCCGAAGGCGGCTGGTTCTTCAACAACGGCAACGAATATCGCGTGCGTGGCGGGATCGATCTGCCGATCTCCGACCAGGTGCGCAGCCGCTGGACCGCTTTCTATGGCACCTATGATGGCAACATCTTCAACGATGCGCCGGGCGTGAACCGCCGTGTCAACGGCTATGAGCGTTATGGCGTCCGCGGCATCATCGAGGCCAATCTGACCGAGACGGTGAAGCTGACCCTGATCGGTGACTGGCGCAAGGCCAACGACGATTGCTGCGCCGAAGTCATCGGCACCCAGCCGACGGGGGTTGGCGCCCTGGCGCTGGCCGGCATCAGCTTCGCTGGCGACGGCACGCGTGTCGTGCGCCAGAATCTGGTGACCCGCACCGAGGAAGAAAGCTATGGCCTGTCGGCCCAGCTGGATTTCGAAGTCGGCACCCACACGCTCACCTCCATCACCGCCTGGCGCAAGTACAACAACCGCGAGATCCGTGATGGCGACTGGGTGGGCGGCGCCTATGCCGGCCTGAACCAGCTGCACGACGATGGCCCGCAGACCGGCACCACCTTCAGCCAGGAACTGCGGCTGACTTCGGCGGCGGACCAGACCTTCAGCTATGTCCTCGGCGGCTTCTTCAGCCGCGCCGTGACCGAGCGCACCTTCACCCGCACGGTCATCCGCTGCGGCGCCGCGCCAACGGAGCCGCTGGCGCTGGTCAGCTGCGGTTCGCCGGGCTACCCGTCGGAAACCGTGTCGGGCTCGGCCACATTCGGATCGGCGTTCGACAACTATGCGCTGTTCGGCCAGGGCACGATCAACTTCAGCGATCGCCTGCGCGGCATCGTCGGGCTGCGGCTGACGGCAGATCAGCTGTCGGTGTTCCACAGCCGTGTCGCCACGCCCAACGTTGGCGGCCTGCCGGGCATCAACCGCAACTTCGATCAGGGCGTGTATGACACCTCGTCCTTTGGCCAGAACAACGGCAATGCTGCGGCCAGCAACGGCGTGCCGTTCCAGACCAGCACCAGCGCCACCAACCTGTCGGGCAAGGTCGGCCTGCAATATGACTTCAGTGATGATGTCATGGGCTATGGGTCCTACACTCGCGGCTACAAGGGCCCGGCCTACAACATCTTCTTCAACCTGAACCCGACCGGCACCAACGTGATCGAAGCCGAAACCGGTGACAGCTTCGAAGTGGGCCTGAAGAACACGCTGTTCGGCGGCAAGCTGACGCTGAACCTCGCGGCCTTCTACGCCAAGTACAAGAATTTCCAGGCCAACAATCCCGATCTGGTTGCGGGCGTGGTGGTCACGCGCTTCACCAACGCCGGCGATGTCTCGACCCGCGGTGTGGAAATGGACTTTGCCCTTCGCCCGGTGAAGGACCTCAACATCACGGGCGGCCTTGCCTATACCGATGCCCATGTCGACGCCTTCCGGGCGCCACCCGGTGCGGCCGTGATTCCGGCCGGCACGCCACTCGGCTTCGCGCCGAAGTGGAAGGGCAGCGTTGGCCTCGACTATCGCTATCGCACCGGCCTGCCGGTGGACTTCGCGCTGTCGGGCAACGTTTCCACCCAGTCGAGCCAGCTCAGCCTGTTTGACGCCAGCGCCGCCGTCCGCGCCGCCGGCACCATCAAGGCCTACAGCCTGGTCGACCTGCAGTTCGCCATCGTCGAGAAGAACGACAAGTTCCGCCTGACCTTCCTGGTCAAGAACCTGTTCGACACCAGCTTCCCGGCGCAGATCACCAACGGCGGTCCGGGCGGCAGTTTCCGCTACCTGATCCCGCGTGAGGCGGATCGTTACTTCGGGGTGACGGGCCGGGTGAATTTCTAATCGCAGCCGGGCGCGCAAATAGCGCAGCTATTTGCCGACTCCGGCCAGATCGGACGGCGAGCGAAAAAGGCGGCCCCAACAGGCCGCCTTTTTTGACTCGTCCGACGGCGCGGCTCCGCCGCGCTCTTTCTTTCTGACTTTTTCCTTCGGCACCCGAAACGGACTCGGCGGCCCCGCCGCCGGCCGTGGCCACAGCGCCTACTCCCCCGCCGCGTCCTCGATCGCCTCCATCGCTGCATCACTCAGCCCGAAATGATGCCCCACCTCGTGCACCAGCACGTGGGTGACCAGCGCTTCCAGCGACTCGCCGCTTTCCGCCCACACGTCGAGCAGTGGCCGGCGATAGAGGAAGATCATGTCAGGCAAGGCGCCGGACGGCACGTCGCCTTTCATGCCGACATGGCGGCCCCAGTAGAGGCCGAGCAGGTCCCACTCGGTCTCCAGCTGCATCTCGGCCATCACCGTTTCGTCGGGAAAATCTTCCACCTTCAGGATGATGGAACCGAGGTGCCGCCGAAACAGTTCAGGCAGTCGTTCCACAGCGGCTTGTGCCAGGGTTTCGATATCGGCAAGGCTTGGCGGCATCAACATGGCCCATCCATAGGACAAGGCAGCACCATGGTCGAGAAACTGGATGATTATGCCCGGGCGTCGCTGGCCGCCGACGTGCCCGGCTGGCGCATCGATGGCGAGCATCTCAAGCGCAGCTATCGCTTCCGCGATTTCAGCCAGGCCTGGGGCTTCATGAACCGGGTGGCGCTGCTGGCCGAAGCGCAGGACCATCACCCGGAATGGTTCAATGTTTACAACAAGGTGGATATCGCGCTGACCACCCATGATGCCGGCGGCCTGTCGGAGCGTGATGTCAGGCTGGCCAAGGCGATCGACGCGCTGGTGGGTTAGGCTGGATTGCACCAATCAGGCTCGTCGCCCCGTGCTTGACACGGGGCCCCGCTGCCCTGGCGCAGAAACAAGCGGGGCCCCGGATCAAGTCCGGGGCGACGATCGCTCAAATCGGAAGATCAATCGAGGCGCAAAAAGGAAGGGCGGCACCTTGCGGTACCGCCCCTGCCCTGGTGCAAGCTCACCGGATCAACTGGCCCGGCTATGCTTGCGGCCAAGCTGCTTGCAGCCCAGCCTCACTCGGCCAAGCCTTTGTTGCTCGGCCTCACTCGGCCTCGACGGTCGGGGCGCCGGGGCCATTCTTCTTGATCGACTCGATGGCGTTCACGGCCGAGGACTTGGATGCATAGCCCTGGGTCGAGAACATCACCTCGCTGTTGTACATGAAGCGCACGCGAAACTCGCCGGCCTTGTCCTTGTAGATTTCGAACTTGTGGGCCATTGCGCCTCTCCTCCCCTAACCGTTGTCGAAGCTATTACGCGATTTTCCGTGCGTCAACGGGGCGTCCTCAGGCGGGCGGCAACAGGCCGTAGATGACGCACGCCTGAGCGTTCAGCGGATAGAGCGGCGGTTGCAGCGTCACCTGCACGTCGCCGGCAAGCTTTTCGAGTCCGGGCGACGGTGGCGCCGGTGCAGCGACGTCCATGGATCGTGCCATCATTTCGCGCGGGGCCTCCACATCGGTCGCCGGGCTTTCGCCGGCATAGCTTGGCCAGCCGGCCAGCACCTGCGTCTGGCAGACGCCGCCCGACGGATCGATCACCTTCACCATGCCCAGCCGGCTGCCGGCCGCCGCCGTGGCCAGCCGGGCCCGGCGGGCGGCATCCTTGACGGCGGCTTCATAAAGCCAGGTCTTGAGCGCATTTTCGGGTTCGAGGCTGAACGACGGCGTGTCGATGGCCGACGGGCGGGCTGCCACGGCGAGGCGATAGGCGCGTTCCAGCACCTCGGTGTCACGCACCTCGACGGCGAGCACCGCCGTCACCTCATAGGATTCGATCTGGTCGGCGCGCTGGTTCTCGACCAGCGTGCCGTCCTTCTGGCGATACTGGTCATAGAGCGGGCGGGTCGCAAGGCTGGTGGTCAGCCGCACCCGGTCCTTGCCGAGCGCGGCCAGCGCCGCATCCAGTTCCTTCGCCTTGGCCGTCGCCGCCGTGGTGGCCCCGGCCGCGGTCTTTTCCACCACGGAGAAGCGGGCCGCAAAGCGCGCGCGGTTGGCCGGCACCTCGGTGCGGACATTGCCCATGGAGGCGATCACTGGATCCTTCATCCACCACGGCGCCGGGATGAAGGGCTGGCCGATGCTGGCCGGCGGGGTTTGGGCGAGGGCGGGGGCCGCGATGAGGGCGGCTAGGAGCAGGATGCGGTTCATGGCCGAGGTGATGACGCGGGGTGGCTTGCGCGGGGATGAATGGGCCAAATGCTCCCCTCCCGCTCGCGGGGAGTCGCAGACGGCGCGCAGCGCCAGCGGCTGGGAGTGGTACGGGGGGGTGACGTGGATGCGCTGTCCTACACGGACAAAGCCTGTCATCCTGGCGCCTGCGCGGGGTCCTCTGGCGGAGCGGGAAGGCGCAAGGAGAATTTTCCTGAATCCGACACGAATCGTCAACAGTGTCAAAAATCGCTTTTCGGGTTTGTTCTTTGAAAAGACAGGGAAAATTGGCACCTTCGAGCGCGGCCGGCGGCAAAGCCGCCGAGTCCGCTTGGAGAGCCAGAAGGAAGGAAGAAGGGGCGTGGCAGAGCCACGCCGTCAGACGACACAAAAAAGGGCGGTTGGAGTACCGCCCTTTTTCGGTCGCTGGCCGCGCTTCGCCGAGTCAGGAAATAGCGCCGCTCTTTCCAGCCGGCTCAGCGAGGCGCCATCCTGATCCCGCCATCCAACCGCACATCCTCGCCGTTGAAATAGGAGTTCCGGCACATCTCCACCGCGAGGCTCGCATATTCCTCCGGCGCGCCCAGGCGCTTGGGGAACAGCACGGTCGCCGCCAGCGCCGCCTTCACATTGTCCGGCGCACCCTGCAACAAGGGCGTGTTGAAGATGCCGGGCAGGATGGTGTTGACGCGAATGCCTTCGCTCGACAGGTCGCGGGCGATCGGCAGGGTCATGCCGACGACGCCGCCCTTCGACGCCGAATAGGCGGCCTGGCCGATCTGGCCGTCTTCCGCCGCGACCGAGGCGGTGTTGACGATCGCGCCGCGCTCGCCGTTTTCCAGCGGCGGCAGGGTCAGCATGCCGGCCGCCGACTTGGCGATGCAGCGGAAGGTGCCGACCAGGTTGATCTGGATGATGCGATCAAAGGCATCGATCGGGAAATGCTTGATGCTGCCGTCTTCCTTGGAGCGGCTCGCGGTCTTGATGGCGTTGCCGGTGCCGGCGCAGTTGATCAGGATACGCTCCTGCCCGATGGCGGCGCGGGCCTTGGTAAAGCCGGCGTCAACCGAAGCCTCGTCGGTGACGTTGACGTTGCAGAACACGCCGCCGATCTCGGCCGCCATGGCTTCGCCCTTTTCGGCATTCATGTCGAAGATGGCGACCTTGACGCCGTGCCTGGTGAGCAGCCGCGCGGTGGCGGCGCCCAGGCCCGACGCGCCGCCGGTGACAACCGCTGAACAACCTTCCAGATTCATGTGAACCTCCCTCAAAGATGTGACGCTGTGCTTATGGGCAGCCGCTTGGCCAGCGGCAACCTTTCCAAAGCGTCAGCCCCGTCCCGTCAACGCTGCTGGCGTTTCAGCTGCGCCTCGCGCCAGGCCAGGTAGATGGTGGACGCGAGGATCAGCGCGCCGCCGGCCAGGGTGAGCGCATCATAGGTCTCGCCGAACAGGAAGACGCCGGCCGCGGTGATGAGGCCGAAACGCACGAAATCGAGCGGCAGCACCGCCGAGGCCTCTGACAGCGAGAAGGCCTTGGTGAGGGTGAGCTGGCCGATGGCAGCGGCCGCGCCAATGCCGGCGAGCAGCGGCCACACGGCGGGCGGTGGCGGCGTCCACACGAACAGGGCGACCGCCAGGCTGGGAAGGGTGGTGAGGATGAAGGTCCAGGCCGCCACGGCGCGGGAATCGTCAACGCCCACCAGGCTGCGCATGGCGACGATCGAATAGCCGGTGGACACGGCCGAGATGATGCCGGCGGCAATCCCCGGCGTCATCGGCAGATGGCCGGGGCGCAGCACCAGCAGCATGCCGACGAAGCCGACCGCCAGCGCTGCGATGCGCCGGGCGCGGATACGCTCCCCCAACACCATGACGGCGCCCAGCGTGCCGAACAGCGGCGCCGTGTAGTTGATGGCCAGCGTGGTGGCGAGCGGCGCGTTGGCGACCGCATAGAAGGTGCCCATTGTGGCGATGAAGCCCGAGGTGGCGCGGCCCAGGTGCACCTTCATCCGGTCCAGCCGAATGAGGCCGCGGTTGCGCAGCATCATCGGCACCAGGAAGAGCAGGCCAATGAAATTGCGGAAGAAGACAATCTCGAAACTGTGCAGCGATTGTGCGGTGTAACGGATCATCACCCACATCGACGCGAAGGCGAAGCAGGAGGCGATGAACCAGAAGGGGCCAGAGCGGGCGAGGCGTTGCACACGGCCCGGTTACGCTGTCAGCGCCGGGCTGGAAAGGGCCTCAGCCCCCGACGTCAACCATCGAGCAGGCGGGTCAGGGTGGCGACGTCGCTGTCGATCTCGCGGTCCTCGCCGCGCAGCTGCTCGACCTTCTTGACGGCGTGCATCACCGTGGTGTGATCGCGCTTGCCGAAACGGCGGCCGATCTCGGGCAGCGAACGCGGCGTCATCTTCTTGGCGAGATACATGGCGATCTGGCGCGGACGGGCGACTTCGCGGGCCCGGCGTTCCGACAGGAGATCGGCGACCTTGAGGCCATAATAGTCCGCGACCTTGCGCTGGATCTCGTCGATGGTCAGCTTCTTCTCGTGGGCGCGCAGCAGATCGGCCAGCGTTTCGCGGGTGAATTCCAGGCTGATCGGCTTGCCGACCAGCAGCGCGAAGGCAGTGACGCGGTTGAGCGCCCCTTCCAGTTCGCGCACGTTGGCGGTGATCTTGCGGGCCAGGAACTCGATCACGTCGTCCGGCACGGCGACCCGGTTGCTCAGGGCGGCCACCTTGGCGTGCAGGATGTTCAATCGCAGCTCGTAATCGGCCGGGTTGATGTCGGCCACCAGGCCCCAGGCCATGCGCGACAGGATGCGTTCCTGGATGCCTTCCAGGTTCTGCGGGCTGCGATCCGCGGTGATCACCAGGCGCTTTCCGGCGCCGATGATCTCGTTCATCGTGTGGAAGAATTCTTCCTGGGTCGATTCCTTGCCGGCGATGAACTGCACATCGTCGATCATCAAGAGATCGACCGAGCGCAGTCGCTGCTTGAAGCTGATCGTGTCCTTGGCGCGCAGCGCGGCCATGAACTCCACCATGAACTTCTCGGCCGACAGATAGGCCACGCGGGCACCGGGGTGATGGGCCAGATAGGCGTTGCCAATGGCGTGCATCAGATGGGTTTTGCCCAGCCCGGTGGTGCCATGCAGGAACAGCGGGTTGAAGCCGGGCGCTCCCGGCTCGGCCATGGCCAGCGCGGCGTTGTAGGCCAGCTCGTTGGACTTGCCGACGATGAAATTCTCGAAACTGTAGCGCGCATCGACCGGCAGCGGCTGGCCAGCCAGCCCAGGCGGCGTCACCTTTGGCAGCACCGGCGCGGGTCCGCCCGACGCAGCCGCCGGTACGGCGCCCATCCCTGCCGCGCACGCCAGCACCACGACCCGGCGCAGTCCGGGCCGATGCTGCGCCCAGTGGCGCCGCACCAGATCACTGAAGTTGCTGGTTACCCAATCGGCAGCAAAGGCAGACGGCGCCGCCAGGCGCAGCGTGTCGCCATCGCAGCCGAGCAGCACGAGCGGCGCGAGCCAGGCATCGAAACTGTGATCACCGGCATCGGCCTTGAGCGCCAGTCGCACGCGGCTCCACACATCGCGATCGCTGCTGTCAACGTCTGCGCCGCCAATCTGCGGTACCGGCTGGAATCCGGAAGAAACAACAGATGCAACAGCCGTCGACACGCACCCCTTCCTTCCGCCGCCCCCGGCATTGACCCTGAAGCCTGCATCGCAGACCCCATTTACCACCCATCCACCGTGATGCCGGCCAGCCGGGTACAGCCGGGCGCAGTTGCCCCTCTGCGCCTGAACCAGGGCACAGCCTGCATCACTTATTCTGCGATCGAGCCGCTTGACGTTCATCACGCCGGCCGGCCCAAACCGAAGGCCAAATAAGCAGGGGCCATGCTTGCCTGCAAGCGACCAATTTCGTTCCAAAGCCAAATAAAGCTGTTGACACAACTTCCGGAGACTTACCGTGGAGGCCCTCGCAAATATCTGGAATCACGCGCCGAATCGCGGAGCTCTTGATGCCCGTTCGCGCCTGTGAAACCGCTAAGCACTTGGATTTTTTGTGTCAGAGCAATGACGCTTTGATGACGTGGCAATGGTTGTCGCAGGCAATTTTGCGCTGCATCAAATCGCTTGTGCAGCGCGCCAATCGGGCGGTTGTTCCACATTGGGGACAGGCGGTCCGCTTTTGTGCCGCCGAATCGGCCCAGCAACGCGAATCAGCGGCCAAAGCTGGCGACTCGGGCGGGCTGCTGTGGCGGGTCGCGACCAACGAAAAAGGGCGCCGCCTGCTGGCCGCGCCCTATTTTCTTGGGGTTCGCGATTCAGTGCCAATTGGCACCGAACGGGATCAGGCGGTGGCCAGGCCCTTCACGCGGGCGGCCAGGCGGCTGATCTTGCGCGACACAGTGTTCTTGTGCAGCACGCCCTTGGCGACGCCACGCATCATTTCCGGCTGGGCAGCCTTCAGCGCTTCGGCAGCGGCAGCGGCATCACCGGCGGCAAGGCTCGATTCGACCTTTTTGACGAAAGTGCGGATGCGGCTGACGCGCGCCTTGTTGATCGCGGCGCGGCGGTCGTTGCGGCGGATGCGCTTTTCAGCCTGGGGCGTGTTGGCCATGGTTTCCTGCAAGTCTGATCAATGATGGACAGGCGCCACCCCTCGCGGGGTCACGCCAGAAGGTGAGCGCCATAAGCGAGGGCCGGCTTGGGGTCAAGCCCTGGGGTCAAGTCTTGTCGAGCTGGCGCGGAGCAGGCTGACAGGCCGGGCAGAAGAAGCTGGAGCGCCCCGACTGCACGATGCGGGCGATACGGGCTGCGCAGGTGGGGCAATTCTCCCCTTCGCGGCCATAAACGGCGAACTCCTTCTGGAAATAGCCCAGCGTGCCATCGGGCGCCGCATGATCGCGCAGGGTCGAACCGCCCGCGGCGATGGCTTCACCCAGCACTTGGGGTATGGCGGGTTCGAGGCGCTTCAACCGTGCCGGCGCGACATTGCCGCCCGGCGTTTCGGGGTGGATGCCGGCCCGATACAGCGCCTCGCAAACATAGATATTGCCCAGGCCGGCAATCAGCCGCTGATCGAGCAGGATCGCCTTGGCCGGAGCAAGCCGGTCGCCAAAGATGCGCTTCAGGAGAGGCAGGCCATAGTCCGGCCCCAGCGGCTCTGGTCCGATATTGGCCAGCAGCGGGTGCGCCGGCGCATCGGCTGTCGCCACCAGATCGAGGCTGCCGAAGCGGCGCGCATCATTGAACGCCACCACCCGGCCGTTGCCGGTTTCGAACACGACATGGTCGTGCTTTTCCAGCGTGTCGGGATCGACCCGCATTCGCCCTGACATGCCGAGATGGATGATCAACGTGTCGCCGCGGTCGGTTTCAACCAGGCCATATTTCGCCCGCCGGCCCAGCCGAACCACGGTCGCGCCCGTCAGCCGCTGGCCCAGTGCTTCGGGCAAGGGTCGGCGCAGATCGGGCCGGTTGGCGACAACCCGGGTGAAGCGCTGGCCTTCCCAGACCGGGGTGAGGCCGCGCATGACTGTCTCTACTTCGGGAAGCTCGGGCATGGCTTGCGACATAGGCGGCGTTTGCATGGCCGCCAAGCCTCGGCTAAGCCGCGCCTGCGAAAAGGACAGACGATGAGCGAGACCGTCAGCTTCGGCTATGAAGAGGTGGCCCCCGAGGAGAAGACCCGCCGGGTGGGTGAGGTCTTCCGCTCCGTGGCCAAGCGTTATGACATCATGAACGATCTGATGTCGGCCGGCATGCACCGGGTGTGGAAGGATGATTTCGTTCGCCTGGTGAACCCGCGCCCCGGCGAGGACATTCTCGACATGGCCGGCGGCACCGGCGACATCGCGTTTCGCATGGAAAAATCCGGCGCCAATGTGACGGTGGCGGATATCAACCCGGCCATGCTGGAAGTGGGCATGGAGCGCGCCGCCGAGCGAGGCCTGACCAGCCTGATCTGGCGCGAGGAAAACGCCGAGGTTTTGTCGTTTCCAGACAACAGCTTTGATGCTTACACCATTGCGTTCGGCATCCGCAACGTCACCGATATTCCGGCCGCGCTGAAGGAAGCGCACCGCGTCCTCCGCTATGGCGGGCGCTTCTTCTGCCTGGAATTCTCGACCACCACCTGGCCCGGCTTTGCCGAGATTTATGACGTCTATTCGGAGAAACTGGTGCCCCGAATTGGCGAACTGGTGGCCAAGGATGCCGATAGTTATCGCTATCTGATCGAATCGATCCGGCGCTTTCCCAAGATGGACGAATTCGCCGCCATGATCCGCACCGCCGGTTTCTCCCAGGTGAAGGTGCGCCCGATCCTGGGCGGTGCTGTTGCCATCCATTCGGGATGGAAGGCCTGAATTGATCGCCCTCATTCACTTGTGGCGGCTGCTGGTCTGGGGCCGGCGGATGGCCCGCCATGGCGCGCTGCGTCCATTTGAGGGCCGGCGGTTGCCCACTGCTGTCCGGCTGGTGGCCCGCCTTGCCCGGCTGGGGGCCCGTGCCCCCGCCACCCCTGATTTCGCTGCCGGCCTCGCCGCCGTCGGCCCGGCAGCCATCAAGCTGGGCCAGGCGCTCGCCACCCGGCCCGATCTGATCGGGCTCGAGGCCGCCACCGATCTGGCTCGCCTGCAGGATGCCCTGCCCCCCGCCCCGTTCGGCGCGGTCGAGCCCGTACTGAACGCGGCCTGTGGCGGCGACTGGAAAACCCGCTTTCAGTCGATCGAACCCGAAGCCGTCGCCGCAGCGTCCATCGCCCAGGTCCACAAGGCCGTCACCAGCGATGGCCGCAGCGTCGCCATCAAGTTGCTGCGGCCGGGCATCGAGGCAGACGTCGCCTCGGCCCTGGCCACTTATGAATGGGGCGCCGCCCATCTCGAAGCGCTTGGTGGCGAATTTGCCCGGCTGCGGCCGCGCGCCGTCATCGCCACCTTCAAGGGCTGGATCGAGGCCGAACTTGATCTGCGCCGCGAAGCTGCCAGCGCGTCGGAACTGGGCGAGATCCTGGCCGGCGAGCCCGATTTCGTCGTGCCGGCGGTGGACTGGCAGCGCTCCACCAGGCGGATGCTGGTGATCGACTGGATCGACGGGGTGAAAGTGTCGGACCGGGCCGCCCTGGCCGCCCTCGACATCGACCGGCCGGCGCTGGCCCGCGTGCTGGTCAACGGCTTCCTCGCCCAGGCCATCACCAAGGGCTTTTTCCACGCCGATCTCCACCAGGGCAATCTGTTCGTCATCCCGCCCGGAAACGGTGTGGACCACGCCCGTATCGGCGTCATCGATTTCGGCATCATGGGCCGCATCAACCGCCGCGCCCGGCTCTATCTGGCTGAAATCCTCCATGGCCTCGTCACCGGCAATTATGCCCGTGTCGCCGAAATCCATTTCGAGGCCGGCTATGTGCCGCCGCACCACAATCCGGCGGCGTTCGCGACGGCCCTGCGCGCCGTCGGCGAGCCGATCCGCGGCCGCCAGGCCAAGGACATCGCCATCACCGATCTCCTCGAAGGCTTGTTCTCCATCACCCGCAGCTTCGACATGCCAGTGCAGCCGCACCTGCTGCTGCTGCAGAAGACGATGGTGATGGTCGAAGGCGTGGCGCTGACCATCGACCCGCATGTCAACATGTGGGAAGTCGCCGAGCCCTATGTGCGCGACTGGGTGCGCGACGAGATGGGCCCGGAAGCCATGATTGCCGACAATCTGGTGCTCAATTTCCGCGCGCTCAAGCAATTGCCGCGCATCTTCCGCCAATGGGTGGCCGAAAATCCCATGCCCGGCGCCGCTCCGCCGCAAGCGCCGCTGCCACCACTGCCGGAGAAGGCCAGCGGTGGCTGGTCCACGCCCTGGTTGTTGCTGGCAGCCGGAATAGGTGCGGCCGTGGTGATTCTGTTGGGCTGATCCCCACCCTCCGCGCTTGCACCTTCTGGCCATTCCGCCTATGGCCGCGCCCATGAAAGCCACCGTCACCGTCACCCTGAAAAATGGCGTGCTCGACCCGCAGGGCCGGGCCATCGAATCGGCCCTGAAGGGGCTGGGTTTTGACGGGGTCGGCGACGTCCGCGCCGGCAAGATCATCGAGCTGGAACTGGCCGACGGAACCAGCCGCGAAACGGTCGAAGCCATGGCCCGCCAGCTGCTCGCCAACACGGTGATCGAGAATTTCCGGATCGAGATGCCGTGAAGTCCGCGGTCATCGTCTTCCCCGGCTCCAACTGCGATCGGGATCTGGCCGATGCCATCACCAAGGTGACCGGCATTGCGCCCACCCTCGTGTGGCACGCCGAAACCAGCCTGCCTGATCGGCTTGATTTCATTGGCATCCCCGGCGGCTTTTCCTACGGCGACTATCTTCGCTCCGGCGCCATGGCCGCGCGCTCGCCGGTCATGCAGGCTGTCGTGCAGGCGGCCGGCGAAGGCCGCGCCGTGCTCGGCGTCTGCAATGGCTTCCAGGTGCTCACCGAAACCGGGCTGCTGCCCGGCGCACTGATGCGCAACGCCGGCCTCAACTTCGTCTGCCGCGACGTCCGTCTCGAAGTCGCCAACAGCCAGTCGATCTTCACCAGCCGCTATGCCACCGGCGAAACGGTCACCATTCCCGTGGCCCACCATGACGGCAATTATTTCGCCGACGCCGAAACCCTGGCGCGCCTGGAAGGCGAAGGCCGCGTCGCCTTCCGCTACGCCGAAAGCGTCAACGGCTCGGCGCACGATATCGCCGGCATTCTCAACGACGCCGGCAACGTGCTCGGCATGATGCCCCACCCGGAACGGCTGATCGAAGACGCCCAGGGCGGCACCGACGGACGCCGGATGTTCGAAGCGGTGCAGGCGGCGCTGGGGTAAGAAAAGGCTGGCCTCCAGCGGGCAGGGTCGCAGACCCTGCACCCGTTTGTCTTTCGACAGCCCATTTCCTTCAAGTCGTTGTCATGCTGGCGCAGGCCAGCATCCAGCGTGAAGCCGGGGCCAGCTGCTGTGATGGCGTGCTGGCGGCACGGTGGATGCTGGCCTGCGCCAGCATGACATGAAGGAGTTGGGCAAGACGACCTGGAAACGAACGGGTGCAGGGTCTGCGACCCTGCCCGCCGGAGGCCCACTAACCTCTTGCCTGTGTCGGCACCCTCCCCCACCCTGAAGCGGGAGGCCTCACCATGCACACGCGCCGAGAGATACTCGCCATGACCGGCGCTGCCGCCCTGATGTCGCAGCGCCTGTCAGCCCAGCCCATTCCCGATCAGCTCGTGCTGCTCGGCACCGGCGGCGGGCCGACTCCCAAGGCCTTGCGGGCGGCGCCGAGCATGGCGTTGATGATCGGTGGACAGCTGCACGTGATCGATGCCGGCAATGGCGTGGCGCGGCAGGTGGTGTTGGCGGGATTGCCATTGAAGACGCTGAGCCATGTGTGGATCACCCATCTGCACAATGATCATGTTGCCGATGCCTTCACCTTGCCGTGGCTGGCGTGGAGCGGGGCGCTGACGACGCCGGTGACGGTGCATGGGCCGCGGGGCATGCAGCAGATGGCGCGCGATTGGCTGCGCTTTGCCCATGTCGATATCGCGACGCGCATGGCTGATGAGGGCCGGCCGGACCTGCGCAAGATGATCAGGGTGGCCGAGGTGCAGCCCAAGGGTAGCGGAAGGATCGTGCTGCTGGACAGCGCGGGGTTGAAAGTGACGGCAGCGCGGGTGGAGCATCCGCCGCTCACCGACAGTTTTGCCTATCGCTTCGATTGGGCCGGCAAGTCGGTGGTGTGGTCGGGCGACACGCGGCCGTGCCCGGCGCTGATCGAACTGGCGAGGGGGGCGGATTATCTGGTGCAGGAGGTGATGTATCTGCCGGCGATGGAGCGGCTGATCCAAGCCGAGTCCAACGCGCCGAGCCTGCGGGCGCATCTGTTGGCCAGCCACACGCCGGTGGAGCAGGCCGGTGAGTTGGCGACGGCGGCGGGCGTGAAGACGCTGGTGCTCAGCCATTTCGTGCCGGGCGGCGATGCGAGTGTGCGTGATGAGGACTGGCGCGCGGCGGCGTCCAGGGGCTTTGCCGGCCCGATCATCGTCGGTCGGGACCTGCTGCGCCTGGCCTTGTGAAGGCCACGCAACCTCATCCAAATCAGCGCGATCGGGCCGGTAAGTGCATTCATGGTGGAGGAATCGTTAACGAAGCTTCTTGCACATCCCGTTTCTTTTCAGAGAGATGCGCACGTTGGCCAACAGCGGCCAGTCGCCATGTTAACGATCGACTAACCTTAAAGTCAGACCGGCTGATTGATGCGACAAGGGCCGGATTGTAGAAAGGCAGTGCGCCGGTGCCGGCCCCCTGGCACCCGGCGGGGAGACCGCTCCATGCCTGCTCACGCCATTTCCGGCCAGTCGCTGCCGCGCCCAGCCCGGTCCAGCCACCCCACATTGCCTTGGCCGCATCTGAAGGCCGGCCTCGGTCGGCTTGGTGTTGGCCTGTTCACCCTGCCCTTCTGGCTGGCGGTGGTGATGGTGGCGGCGCTGGCGCTGTTGCTGATGCTGGTGATGGATGCGGCGCTGATGCTGGTCGATGCGGTGCAGCCCGGCCCGGCTCCCGAGCGGCGACGTTGGCGCACCGGCGCGTTATTCTAGGGCCAGGACCGCGTTCAAACCCGCGTCTTGAACGGCGTGAAATCGGTGCCCGTGTCATAGACATCGAGGCCCTCGACCCGCTTGAACCAGCCGACGACGGCATAGGT
Source organism: Sandarakinorhabdus oryzae (assembly GCF_009733735.1). Taxonomy (GTDB): domain Bacteria; phylum Pseudomonadota; class Alphaproteobacteria; order Sphingomonadales; family Sphingomonadaceae; genus Sandarakinorhabdus; species Sandarakinorhabdus oryzae. The sequence goes on from NZ_WNJP01000038.1 coordinate 19,105, forward strand.
GACGGGGGTGAGCAAGACCTCCCACAGCACTTTGAGCACATAGTTGGTGCCGGCAATGAGCAGCACTCGCTCCACCGGCCAGTCCGGCTGGCCGAGGAAGGCGAGCGGGTAGAAGATCAAGCTGTCCACGCCCTGCCCCACCACGGTCGAACCGATGGTGCGGGTCCACAGCCAGCGGCCCTGGGTGAGCAGCTTTAGGCGCGCCAGCACGAAGCTGTTGGCGAACTCGCCGGCCCAGAAGGCCAGGATGGAGGCGAGGAAGATGCGCGGCGTCTGCCCGAAGACGGCCGCCAGGGTCTCCTGGCCGCTCCAGCCCGGCGCCGGCGGCATGGCAACCACCACAGTGCACATCAGCGCGGTGAAGGCGGACGCCGCAAAGCCCACCCACACCACGCGGCGGGCGCGGGCATAGCCATAGACTTCGGTGAGCACGTCCCCGAGCACATAGCCCAGCGGGAAGAACAGGATGCCGGCGCCGAAGATCACCGGCTCCGCGCTCCACGGCACCGAAATGGCGGCCTGTTTTCCGGCGCCAATCAGGTTGGAGCAGATCAGGATGACGGCGAAGGCCGCCATGCAGAAATCATAATAGCGCAGCTGGCGCCCGGCGAGCGCACCGGCCGAAACGGCGCGGATGCCTTCGGGTTCGTGGGCGGCGGCATCGGCCAGCAGGCTGCGGTCTTCGGGATCCAGCGTCATGCTGGCCACCATACAGGCTGAATTCCGGCGTGGAAGGTGCCGGATGACGCAGCCCGCCTGTTCCTTTTTTGTTCTCTTCGTGCTATGAGCAGGGAATGACCGATTCGCTGCCCCTGCGCTGGCTTTATCTGGACCTCAACAGCTATTTCGCCAGCGTTGAGCAGCAGTTGAATCCGGCCTTGCGCGGGCGGCCAGTGGTGGTGGCGCCGGTGATGACCGACAGCACCAGCGCAATCGCGGCGAGTTACGAGGCCAAGGCCTTCGGTATCCGCACGGGCACGAAGATCTGGCAAGCAAAAGCCATGTGCCGCGACCTGGTGATCGTGCCCGGCCGCCATGATGAATATGTGCGTTTTCACCACAAGGTGATCGACGAGGTGAACCGGCATGTGCCGGTGACCAGCGTCTGTTCCATCGACGAGGTGGCGTGCCGCCTGATGGACAACGAGAACAGCCCGGCCGCGGCCGCCGCCCTCGCAACGGCGATCAAGGCCGGGCTGGCCGCCAATGTGGGGGCGTGCCTGACGGCCTCCATTGGCGTTGCCTCCAACCGGCTGCTGGCCAAGATGGCGGCCGATATGCGCAAGCCCGACGGGCTGACCATCCTGACCGAAGACGTGCGCCGCGCCCGGCTGGAGCGGCTGCCGCTGTCCGACATTCCGGGTGTGGGCCGGGCAATGGAAAAGCGGCTGGCGGCGGCGGGGCTGGTGTCGATGGCGCAGCTGCTGGCGATGAGCCCGAGCCAGGCCCGGCAGGCGTGGGGCAGCGTGTGGGGCGAACGGCTGCACTGGCTGCTGCACGGCCACGAGGTGGCCGAGGTGCCGACCGAGCAGCGCAGCATCGGCCACAGCCACGTGCTGGGGCCGGAAAAGCGCCCGTTGCCGGTGGCGCGGCTGGTGGC